>JAKSCL010000334.1 GCA_022360615.1 Hyphomicrobiales bacterium | reverse complement strand
TGGGCCTGAACCTGAAACAACTCTACGGCCAGACCGA
The DNA here is from genome assembly GCA_022360615.1 of Hyphomicrobiales bacterium. GTDB lineage: Bacteria > Pseudomonadota > Alphaproteobacteria > Rhizobiales > JAKSCL01 > JAKSCL01. Next base: position 4,659 of record JAKSCL010000334.1, on the reverse strand, counting down.
GGCGAGCGTCTATATCACCATACAGCCCGACCGGGAGATCAAGGCCGACACCGTCGGCCGCCCCGCGCCCGATGTGGAACTCCAGATCGCCGATAATGGCGAGGTACTGTTCAAGAGTCCCGGCGTCTTCGTCGGTTATTACAAGAACGAGGAAGCCACCCGCGAGACGAAAACAGACGATGGCTGGGTGCGTACCGGCGATGCCGGTCTGTTCGACCGCAACGGCCATCTGAAAATCATCGACCGCGCGAAGGATGTCGGCAAACTCAACGACGGCACGCTCTTTGCCCCGAAATACATCGAGAACAAGCTGAAGTTCTTCCCCAATATCGGCGAGGCAGTGGCCTTTGGAAACGAGCGGGATTTCTGCGCCGTGTTCGTCAACATCGACCTTGTTTCGGTCGGCAACTGGGCGGAACGCAACAACGTCAACTATGCCAGCTATCAGGAGCTTGCGGGCAACCCCGACGTCTACACCATGATCAAAGAGCATGTGGAGGCGGTGAACCACGATCTGGCGCAGGAAGAAGGCATGGCCGGCTCGCAAATCCGCCGTTTCCTTGTTCTCCACAAGGAACTCGATGCCGATGACGGCGAACTGACACGAACGCAAAAGGTACGCCGGCGTTTCATCGCCGAACGCTACGGCGATCTCATCGAGGCACTCTATGACGGCTCCAGCGAATGCCATGTGAAGACCGAGGTGACCTTTGAGGACGGACGGCGCGGCGCGATCGAAGCCGATGTGAGAATCGTCGACGTGAAGCCCGTTCCGGCAGACGAAACGGCATTCAAGGAGGCAGCCGAGTGAGCGTCGCAGAGGTTTTGGAGAAACCTGCCGCCGAGGTCCCGGCCGCAAAACCCGAAAAGCGCAAGATCCTGCTTTCCGTGGAGCATGTTTCCCTTTCCTTCGGCGGCGTGAAGGCGATCCAGGACATCTCCTTCGACATCGAGAAGGGCGAGATCCGCGCGATCATCGGCCCGAATGGCGCCGGCAAAACCTCAATGCTGAATGTGATCAACGGGTTTTATCATCCACAGCAAGGCAAGATCACATTCGAAGGCAAGAACCGGGATAAGATGCGGCCCTATATCGCCGCGAGCCAGGGGATCGCCCGCACCTTCCAGAATGTCGCCCTCTTCAAGGGCATGACGACCCTCGACAACATCATGTCGGGGCGAACGTTGAAGATGCGGTCGAGTTTCTTCTGGCATCTGTTCCATGCCGGCGCGGCCCGCAGCGAGGAACTGAAGAACCGCGAATTCGTCGAGCACATCATCGACTTTCTTGAAATCGAGCATATCCGAAAAACCCCGGTCGGCCGCCTTGCCTACGGGCTTCAAAAACGGGTCGAGCTTGGCCGCGCGCTTGCCATGGAACCCGAGCTTCTCCTCCTCGATGAACCGATGGCCGGCATGAATCTCGAAGAAAAAGAAGACATGTCACGCTTCATTCTCGATGTGCGTCAGGAATTCGGCACGACGATTGCCCTCATCGAACACGACATGGGCGTTGTCATGGATCTGTCCGACCGGGTTGTCGTTCTCGATTACGGCAAGAAAATCGCCGACGGTGTGCCGGAAGAGGTACAAAAGAACCAAGATGTCATCGATGCCTATCTCGGGGTGCCGCATTGATGGCAACTGTCTTCGCGGTAATTGCGCCGGGACCTGACGCGCGGCGGAGAACGTTCGTACATCGCCGCGTTGGTGTCGCGTTTAGAATGACGGCGGGTTGATGGAAATCCTTTACAACATCTTTATTGATCCTTTCGTGCAAATGGTCGTGCTGCCGGATTTCTTCTTGCAGGTGATCTGGGAAGGCTTTGTTGCGGGCGTTCTCTACGCGCTGATCGCGCTTGGCTTTGTCCTGATCTTCAAGGCATCCGGCGTTTTCAATTTCGCGCAAGGCATCATGGTGGTTTTCGCCGCGCTTTCCCTTGTCGGCCTGACCGAGGCTGGCGTTCCGGTCTATGTGTCCCTAGCGCTTTGCATCGGCATCATGTTCCTGCTCGCCTACGGGGTTGAGCGTCTGGTGCTCAAACCGCTCGTGAACCAGCCGGACATCATCTTGTTCATGGCCACGATCGGCCTCACCTTCTTTTTGATCGGCTTGGGCGAGACCATCTTCGGCGGCGAGCCGAAGACGATGGTGACCGAGGAGTTGGGGCTGCCGACAGGATCGACGGCATTCGATGTGGCCGGCGGTATCGTCATTCTCCAGCATCTCGACATCGCCGCCGCGACGATCGCGCTGATGATGGTGGCCTTGCTTGGCTTCTTCTTCTCAAAGACGCGGATCGGACGCGCGTTAAGAGCCGTCGCGGACAGCCATAAGGCGGCGCTCTCGGTCGGCATCAGCCTGGAACAGATCTGGGTGATCGTCTGGTTCGCGGCCGGTATCGTCGCGCTCGTCACCGGCATCATGTGGGGCGCGCGTTCCGACGTCTCCTTCGCGCTCCAGATCATCGCCTTCAAGGCGCTTCCGGTCCTGATCCTGGGCGGCTTCACCTCGATCCCCGGCGCTATCGTCGGCGGGCTGATCATCGGCATCGGCGAAAAGATCGGCGAAATTTACTGGGGGCCGCTGCTCGGCAGCGGCATTGAGAGCTGGCTTGCCTATCTGATCGCCCTCGTCTTCCTGCTGTTCCGTCCGCAGGGACTGTTCGGCGAAAAGATTATCGAACGGGTGTGAGACGGCCATGTTCTACCGTGAAACCGGGCAGTTCAAGACCAGCTACGCCGAGGACATGGCGCTGTTTCCCGTCATTCAGGACCGGATTGGCATCGGCGTCATCCTGATCGTCGCATTCGTGGCGATCCCGCTGCTCGCCAATGATTTTTTCATCGCCTCGATCATGATCCCCTTCTTGATCTTTGCACTGGCGACCGTCGGGCTGAACATCCTGACCGGCTATTGCGGCCAGCTTTCGCTCGGCACCGGGGCTTTCATGGGGGTGGGCGCCTATGCCTGCTATAAGCTGACCACGATCTTTCCCGAAGTGAACATCATCGTCATGGTGCTGCTTTCGGGCTTCTTCGCCGCTGGCATCGGCGTCGTCTTCGGCCTCCCCTCGTTGCGGATCAAAGGCTTCTATCTGGCGGTCGCGACGCTGGCGGCCCAGTTCTTTCTCGAATGGTGCTTTATCCGCATCCGCTGGCTCTACAACTATAACGATTCCGGTGCGATCGAGACCGTCGACCATACGGCTTTCGGCCTCGTGCTTGCCGGTCCTTCGGCCGAGCCGCTCACACGCTATTTCATTGTGCTTGTCATCGTCATCGCGATGACCTGGGTCGCCTCGAACCTTCTGCGCGGAAGGTTCGGACGGCAATGGATGATGATCCGTGACATGGATATCGCCGCCGAGTTGATCGGGGTCAGGCCGCTGCAGGCCAAACTCCTGGCTTTTGCCGTATCGTCCTTTTACTGCGGCGTTGCCGGGGCAATGATGGTTTTCTTCTGGCTCGGCGCGGCGGAACCCGCGGCATTCAACATCAACCTGTCGTTCCAAATTCTGTTCATGGTCATCCTCGGCGGGCTTGGAAGTATTGCGGGCTGTTTCATGGGCGCGGCCTTCATCTGGATCCTGCCGCTCATCATCCGGACCGCGCCGCTTCTCTTCGGCGTTGAGATTTCCGCGGCGCTGGTCGAGCATATCGCCTTCATGGTGACCGGGGCTTTGATCATCTTCATTTTGATCGTCGAGCCGCACGGTCTTGCAAGGATATGGCAGATCATACGGCAGAAACTAAGGGTTTGGCCGTTCCCGTATTAGACGATCATCGTCCTGGGATGATGCATGCCAGACATAAAATGAATCAAGTCGGCATCCGCCGCAAACCGACGACGTCTCCGAGCCGGACGCGGCGGATAACGAAACAGGCTCTTGGAGAGCGCGGTTCAAGGCCGCCTCTGGCACCGATGGGAGGAACAGTATGAAGCTTTCACATGCCATTTTGGGCGTGGTCGCCTCCGCCGTCGCGGCGACCGGCGTCTATGGCTCGCAGGCGAAAGCAGAGGAACTCTACGTCCCGCTTTTGACCTACCGTACCGGCGCTTTCGCCGGTTCAGGCATTCCGATTGCCGACGGCATGAGCGACTACCTCACCATGCTTAATGAGCGCGACGGGGGGATCGGCGGCGTCAAGCTGGTGATCGAGAAATGCGAGACCGGTTACAATACCCAGAAAGGCGTCGAATGCTACGAAGCCACCAAAGGCAAGGGCGCGCTCGTCTATAACCCCTATTCGACGGGGATTACCCTTCAGCTCATCCCGAAAGCCGCCGTGGACGGCATTCCGGTTCTCTCCATGGCCTACGGGCTCTCGGCAGCCGCGGACGGCGAGACCTTCCCATGGGTCTTCAATCCGCCCGCGACCTATTGGGATGGCGCGTCTGCAATCCTCAAATACATTGCCGAACAGGAAGGCGGCTTCGAGGCGCTGGAAGGCAAGACCCTTGGCTATATCTTCCTCGACGCCGGCTATGGCCGGGAGCCGATTCCGCTCCTTGAGCAGTTTGCCGAACGCTATGGCTTCAAGCTCACCCAATATCCGGTTGCGTTCGACCAGATGCAGAACCAGTCAGCCCAATGGCTCAATGTGCGGCGCGACCGGCCGGACTGGATGATCATGTGGGGCTGGGGCGCGATGAAC
>JAKSCL010000331.1 GCA_022360615.1 Hyphomicrobiales bacterium | reverse complement strand
GCCGTTTGGGCAGTATTTCTTCGCGAGGTTGTGGCAGCGGTGGTCGGACAGGCCCGCGTAGCTCACCCATTCGACAGCCTCATGCCCGTTCAGGAACTCGGCGACCGCGCGCGCGTTATCGCAGTGTTTTTGCATGCGAAGCGGCAGGGTCTCAATCCCTTGCAGGATCAGAAAAGCGTTGAACGGCGAAATCGCCGGGCCCAAATCGCGCAGGCCCAAAACCCGGCAGGCAATGGCAAAGGCGAAATTGCCGAAGGTCTCATGCAACCGCATGCCGTGATATTCGGGGCGGGGCTCGGAGAGGGCGGGGTATTTGCCGTTCGCCGACCAGTCGAACGTGCCGCCATCGACAATGACGCCACCCATTGTCGTGCCATGTCCGCCCATGAATTTCGTCAGCGAGTGCAGAACGATATCCGCGCCGTAGTCGATCGGCCGGCACAAATAGGGCGTGGCCATGGTGTTGTCGACGACGAGCGGCACGCCCGCATTCTTTGCAATCGCGGCAATCGCCTCGAGATCGTTGATGACGCCGCCCGGATTGGCGATCGATTCAATGAAGATTGCCTTGGTGCGGTCGGTGATCGCGGCCTCGAAGGTGGAAGTGTCATCCGCATCGGCCCATTTCACGCCCCAGCCGAAGCTCTTGAACGAGTGATTGAGCTGGTTGATCGATCCGCCGTAAAGCTGGCGCCCGGCGATGATCTCGTCGCCTGGCGACATCATGGTGTGAAACGCCAGAAGCTGGGCAGCGTGACCGGAGGCGACCGCGAGCGCGGCAGTGCCGTTCTCAAGGGCGGCGACACGCTCCTCCAGCACCGCCTGTGTTGGGTTCATGATCCGGGTGTAGATGTTGCCGAAGGCCTGCAGTCCGAAAAGGGAGGCGGCGTGGTCGGCATCGTCGAACACAAAGGATGTGGTTTGATAGATGGGGGTTGCGCGCGCGCCCGTCGTCGGATCGGGCTGGGCGCCGGCATGGATCGAAAGGGTGCTGAAACCAAGGGTCGTTTCATCGGACATTTCGTTCTTCCTTATTCGTGGCGCATACGGGCTTACGGTCCGGCGTCACGGACTACCCATCCAAAGGACCATTGTCCAATCCGAAGTGGCGGCTCCGCGATAAAGGCCGATCACGTTTAACGGTTCAGCGTCAGGTTCTGGAAATTGTTCTGAGCCCGCGCGGGCTTGCGGCTCGATATGACACGGCTGTTGACACCGGCCCAGCCGATCTCGCCCGAAAGCCGTCCATATTCGATCTTCGGGCAGCGGTTCATGATGACGGTGAGACCGGCGTCTTCGGCGACTTTGGCGGCCTTGTCATTGCGTACGCCGAGCTGCATCCAGATGACTTTCGGGCGCGGCTGGAGTCGAAGCGCTTCCTCAACGACGCCCATCACGGCATCGGACGCGCGGAAGATATCGACCATGTCGATGGGATCGGGGATATCGGCAAGCGAGGCGTAGACTTTCGCGCCCCGGATCTCCTTGCCCGCATGGCCCGGATTGACCGGATAGACCGTGTAACCCTTATCGAGGAGGTAGCGGACGACGAAGTAGCTGGGCCGCGCCGTGTTGACGCTGGCGCCGACAACGGCAACGGATTTCGCGCCGTTTAGTACGGAGCGGACATGGGCGTCCGTGTAGTTGTCATGGGAACTGGTTGGTGCGTCCATCAGCTGTCCTGCCAGTCCGGCGGGCGCTTCTTCAAGAAAGCGTCGATGCCCTCGCAGGCATCCGCCATCATCATGTTGCCGACGATGACTTTTTTCATGCGCTCATAGGCCTCCTCAAGTGGAAGCTCGCGCTGTTCGTAAAAAGCCTTCTTGCCAAGAGAAATGACGGCGCGGGATTTCCGCGCTGCGCGTTCGGCGAACGCCATTGCGGCGCCGCGCAGCCGATCCGATGGAACGACCCGGTTCACCAGGCCGAGGTCAAGGGCGCGCTGTGCCTCGATGATTTCACCCAGAACCAACATTTCCATCGCCGCCTTTTCCGGGATATCGCGGCTGAGCGCGACCATGGGCGTGGAACAGAAGAGGCCGGCATCAACGCCGTTCACGCCGAAGCGGGCGCGTTCCGAGGCAATGACCATATCGCAGGTGGCGGCAAGCTGGCATCCGGCGGCGGTGGCAATCCCGTCCACTTCGGCGATGACCGCAACGGGGAGGTTGCGGATGGCAAGCATGACGTCCGTGCATCGGGAAAAGAGGGCTTCGTAAAACGCGCGGCCGCCATCTTCATCGGTACGCTGGGCGGTGATCTCACGCAAGTCGTGGCCGGCCGAAAAGGCCTTGCCGCCACCGGCTATGATGACGGCACGGATCGTTTTGTCCGCCTCGACTTCAGCAAGGGTTTCGGCAAGCGCATCGAGGAGGGGCATCGAAAGGGCGTTCATCGCCTGCGGACGGTTCAAGGTGACAATGAGGACGGCGCCCTCGCGCGCCGCTAAAATGGGTGCTGCTTCGTCGGCATCCATCTGGTTTGCCTGGTGGAGGATGTTCATTGCTTTACGCCGGGATCAAACCCGCCTCTCATTCCCCCGCCTCTCATTCCATTGTAAGCGTGTCCTAGCCTAAGGTCTGGGCAGCTGTTCGAAAAACGCTTTCAGTTCCTCGGCCCGCGGCCCGACGGTCTCCGTGTTTCCAGGCAGCGGATTGGTGAGGCCGGACATCATCTGAATCTGCGTCTGCATTTGCTGGCGAAGCATGGCTTTTTGCTCGGCCGGCATGTCCATCTGCTCAAGATGTCTCAACGATTCCGTCATCTGGGCATCGAGGGGGCCGCTTTCGATGGTGAAGATCGCGACCACGATGCTGTAGCCGGTCGCGACCCATTCCTTCGGATCGGAAAAACCGTGACTGCGCAAGACACTCATCATCTGGTCTTGGGCGACACTGTTTTTCATGTAGCTCGAGAAGGCGGCCATCGGATTGTTCGCAGGCGCGCCCGTCTCCGTGCCGTAGCGTGCTTCAAGGTCGTTAGCGAGCTTTGCCATATCCGGCCAGGCCGCAATGAAACGGTCGATGGCTGCATTGTCCAACTGGACCTGCTCGATATCGGGCGGCTCCGGAAGCGAGGGCGGCGGCGTTCCGAGGGCCGGCGGCTGACCCGGAAGCGAGGGCGCCGTTTGCGCAACCGCTGAACCAAGGGCCGCCACGCTCGCGAAAAGGGCCGCGCCGATAGAACAAAGAATGGCGTGTCTCATATCTTCCCCTAGGAAAAGATCAAGGATGCTGGTATGCGCCCGAAGGTGCTTCCGTCAGCGCGTAATCAAGTGTAACGGATCGGCTTCAACGCGGCACGTGTTTTAATGAAAATGACGCCTTTTCGAACGGGAAACGACGCCGGTCGCAGCGCTTTGATGGGCGTGGATGAGGTGGAACGGCTTCTGGGAGAAGTCTTTCCTCAAATCCATGAGGGCGGCCGGGACTTCCACATTGTCTCGGTCGGCGAAAAATGTGCCCGGATGCGCCTCGATGTGAGCGAGAAGCATTTGAGGCCCGGCGGCACGGTGTCCGGTCCTTCCATGTTCGCGCTGGCCGATCTTGCGCTCTATGTTGCGATTCTCGCCAATATCGGCCCTGAAGCGCTTGCCGTGACCACCAATCTCAACATCAACTTTCTTTCAAAGCCATCCGACCCGGTCCTCATCGGCGATTGCCGGCTTTTGAAGCTCGGCAAGCGTCTCGCGGTCGGGGAGGTATCGATCGTGTCCGGTGATGGCGAACGTCTGTTTGCGCATGCAACCGGCACATATTCCATCCCGCCAGGAAGGGGGTAGGGTGGCATTTGGCTTTGCGGTACTATATTACCGCATCTCTACACCCTTGTTTCTGAACGTTTTTCTTGACAGTCGACGGTGCTGGCTTTACCTTTCCAATTAATGGTTCCGGTGCCCGCGCGGGCGCCGCTTTCTTTTTCATGGGGATGAGCAATGAAGACCTATTCGGCGAAACCCGCCGATATTGAGAAATCGTGGGTGCTGATCGACGCGGAAGGCCTCGTCGTCGGCCGCCTCGCCACGATCATCGCCAACCGGCTGCGCGGTAAGCACAAGCCGAGCTTTACGCCGCATATGGACTGCGGCGACAATGTCATCGTCGTCAATGCCGACAAGGTCGTCTTTACGGGCAATAAGCGGCGCGACAAGACCTATTACTGGCACACCGGCTATCCGGGCGGCATCAAGCAACGCACGGCGGACCAGCTTCTCGAAGGCCGCTTTCCGGAGCGCGTTTTGTCGAAAGCGGTCGAACGGATGATGCCGGGCGGACCGCTGTCGCGCAAGCAGATGAGCAATTTGCGCATCTATGCCGGCGCCGAACACCCGCATGAAGCGCAACAGCCGGCCGTGCTCGATGTCGCGTCACTGAACAAGAAGAACACGAGGGTTTAACAGATGGCCGATCAGGAGATTCAATCGCTTGAAGACCTGGGCGAGGCCATGGGCCAGACCCCGGCGGGCGCGGAGGCTGAAGCTGCTCCCGTCTATGAACAAAAGCTTGATGAGCATGGCCGTGCCTATGCGACCGGCAAGCGGAAAAACGCTGTTGCCCGTGTCTGGATCGTACGCGGCAGCGGGCGCATCGTCGTCAACAAGAAGGACTTTACCGAATATTTCGGCCGTCCGGTTCTGCGCATGCTGATCCAGCAGCCCTTTGAAGTGGCCGAGCGCAAGGATCAGTATGACGTGTTGTGCACTGTCTCCGGCGGTGGGCTCTCGGGCCAGGCGGGCGCCGTGCGCCACGGCATATCGAAGGCGCTCACCCATTACGAGCCGGAGCTTCGGTCCGTCCTCAAGCCGGCTGGCTTCCTGACCCGCGACTCGCGCGTGGTCGAGCGAAAGAAATACGGCAAGCGGAAAGCCCGCCGGAGCTTCCAGTTCTCGAAACGCTGATCGCGGTTTTCGAAAATTCTCACCAAAGGCGGGCCGGGTGCCCGCCTTTTTTGTACCGCTATGCGAAACAGGCGGAGAAGCGATGGAAAAGGCAGTGAAAATCGGCGTTCTCGGTGCATCGGGCTATACGGGTGCCGATCTTGTGCGCTTGGCGCTCGGCCATCCTTTGGTCGAGGTGACGCTTTTGACCGCGAATACGCACGCTGGAAAGCGCTATGCGGACGTCTTCCCGCATATGTTCGCGGAAAACCTTCCCGAACTGATCCGCATCGAAGAAGCCGATTGGGGAACGGTCGATGCGATTTTTTGCGGCCTTCCGCATGGCACGACGCAGGACCTTCTGTCCGTCATCCGGAAGGAGCATCCGGACCTTCCGATCATCGACCTCTCCGCCGATTTCCGGCTCGGCGATCCGGCCACATACGCCGCTTGGTATGGCCGCCCGCACACGGCTGAAGCCGCGCAAGGGGGGGCAGTCTACGGTTTGACCGAGTTTGCGCGGGACGCGCTGCGGGGCGCAAAGCTGATTGCCTGTCCCGGCTGTTATCCGACAGCCGTGCTTCTCGCTTTGCTGCCGCTTGCGGGTCCGGGTGTGATCGATGCGACCGATATCGTGGTCGATGCGAAGTCAGGCGTCTCGGGCGCGGGGCGGGGCCTGAAGGAAAACACGCTCTTTTGCGAGTCGGGCGAGGGATTGTCGCCCTATGGCGTCGCGAGACACCGCCACATGCCAGAAATCGAGCAAGAGCTCTCAAAGGCCGCCGGTCAGCCGGTCACCATCAGTTTCACGCCGCACCTCATCCCCATGAGCCGGGGCGAACTTGTCACATGTTATGTGAAAACGGCGGAGAACGGGGCGAAGGCCCTCAGAACAGTGTTCGAAGCGCGCTATGCGGACGAGCCTTTCGTCCATCTTCTGCCCGAAGGGACCGCGCCCAGGACGCAGATGGTGCGCGGCAGCAATCACTGCGTCATCAATGTCTTTGAGGACCGGATTCCGGGCCGCGCCATTGTGATTGCGGCGATCGACAACCTGGTGAAGGGCTCAAGCGGCCAGGCGCTGCAAAACTTCAACGTGGTCTTCGGCTTTGAGGAGACGATAGGGCTCGCGCAGACGGCGCTGTTTCCGTGAAGGAGCAGCCGTGTCCGGTATTGCCGCATTCCGCTTCCAACGGGCTGCCAGCGCCCGCTGCATAGCGTCTAGCGGAATGCAGTCTGGCGGCGGTGCCAGGAGCTTCGCTTTTTTGCTCCCTGATACTCCATGAGCGGCGCCCGTACCCTAAGACGCGAAGTTTACAAAACCCGCAAACTGTCAGGTTCCTGATGAGGAAACACTTCATTCCCTATTTCCAGCCGCAATTCGATGCCGTCACGCACGATCTGGTGGGAATCGAGGCGCTCGCGCTCTGGTCGCACCCAATGCGGGGTCCTCGGTCCAGGCGCTTTTCCTCGCGGCCTTCGCGTTCTGCCAAACCGCAGAGCGAAAGAGGATATCCATCCCCAAATGCTCGGTGAATGTGAGCTGCGACCGGCTCTTGGACGATATCATTCCTGATGGTTTGCTCGATCTGTCGAAGACGAAGACGCGTTTCGCCTTTGAGCTTCTTGAAACGATCTTTTTCGACAACGAGGCCAGTGACATCCACGAGCGGATCAATCAGCTCCGTGAGCGCAACATCGAGATCGAGATCGAGATCGACGATTTCGGAAGCGGCCGGG
>JAKSCL010000374.1 GCA_022360615.1 Hyphomicrobiales bacterium | reverse complement strand
CCAAGCTCGTAATAAGCCCAGTAGGACCCCATGGAAATGCCGGCTGTGAGGAACACCCAGGCGGTCAGCACCCAGGGCCGGACCCAGCGTGCCCATGCGGCATCGATACGGCCCAGAATGAGAGCGGCAATCGCGAAGGAAAAAGCGATCGAAAAGCCCACATAGCCGACATAAAGAAGCGGCGGATGGACCGCGAGGCCGGGATCCTGGAGAAGGGGATTGAGGTCGTTCCCCTCAATCGGCGCCGGATCGGTGCGGCCAAAGGGGTTCGATGTCGCAAGGACGAACAAAAGGAAGGCCGCAGTGATCCAGCCTTGAACGGCAAGCACCGCCGCTTTCAACGGATCGGGCAGATTACTGCCGAAATAAGCGACAAGAGAGCTAAACAGAACGAGAATGAGAATCCAGAGGACCATGGAACCCTCATGGTTCCCCCAGACGCCCGTGATCTTATAGATAAGCGGCTTCGCGGAGTGGGAGTTCTGCCAGACATTGACGACAGAGAAGTCTGATTGAACGTAGAGCACGGACAACGCGATAAAGGAAACCAGCACGAAGCCGAGCATCGCGTGTGCTGTGGGATTGGCGGTAGCCATCAACCGTACGTCGCCGCGTCTGACGCCGATCAGCGGCAACACGGATTGTGACAGCGAAAGCGCAAACGCTAGGATCAGCGCGAAATGACCGATTTCCGCAATCATCCTCCGGTCTCCTGGACACTTGCATTGGTATTGACGGGCACGCCTTCAGCGCCATGCTGCCAGACGCCTTGCCGCTTCAAAGCTTCAGCCACTTCGGGGGGCATGTAGTTCTCGTCATGGCGGGCGAGCACCGTATCGGCCTTGAAAACACCGCCCGGCTGAAGCGTTCCTTCTGCAACGACACCCTGCCCCTCGCGGAACAGGTCAGGCAGAATACCGACATAAGTGACAGGGACGGCGTTGGCTGTATCCGTGACGGCGAAGTGCACCGTCTTGCCTTCCGATTTGTCGATCGAGCCTTGCTCGACAAGCCCGCCGATGCGCACGCGAATACCTTCAGCCACCTCACCGGTGGCAAGTTCTGTCGGCGTCCTGAAGAATACGATCGTGTCCTCAAGGGCCGTCAGGACAATTGCCGCTGACATCGCAAGCACAATCCCGGCTGAGGCTATGAGCGTTAAGCGCCGTTGCTTTCTGGTCATTTTCTTTGTTTCTATCCCTGGTTCCCGGACCGTTTGACAGCTTTGCCGTCTTTAAATGCGCCGCCATAGTGCCCAAATTATGAGCAATTCTTTTTGCGGCAAGTCATTATTGCGTTGCCGGATCTGCGACGCCAAGCCGCGCGGCAAAGGCATCCACCCGTTCAATACCGTCCGGTTCGCCTTGAAGAGCAGCACGCGCCCGGCTTAGCACGGCCGATGCTTCTTCCAATTGGCCAAGAACCATATGGGCCCGAATCAGTCTTTCCCATTCATCGACTGTGCCGCCCTCCTGGCGCAGCCGTGCGTCCAGCCGTGAAACCATCCCTTCAATCATTTGAGTGCGCTCATCTTCGGGAAGGGCGGCGACGGCACTTGCGGCGTACTGATCCGGGGCGGGTACGGCACCCGCGGCGTAGTAGTCCGGTGCGGATACGGCACCGTCTCCAGTGCCCGGTGTGCTGCTTTCCTCCTCCGGCTGACCGCCGCCAAGACGGGCAATCCGGGTCGTGACCTCGCTCCGCCATGGTGCGTTCTCCGGCGTATCGGCCAAGATGGCGCGCCAGCGCTCAAGGGCATCTTCATCTTCCGCATCCTGTTCGGCGGCCATCGCCAGAAAAACGCGCGCCTTCATATGTTCGGGATCGATGGCGAAGGCTTTTTCGAACGCATCCTTCGCGTCAGTGGTAATCACGCCACCCGCAACAAGCACAATCGCCTCGCCAAGATCGGCATAGCGGTCAGGGGTCCCACCGAGCAGGCGGATGGTGTTCCGGTAAGCGATCACAGCCTCCTGGACGCGGCCAAGCCGCAGATAAACCGGAGCCAGCACCTCCCACCCGCGGCCATCCTCCGGGTTTTGCCGAAGACGATGCTCAACCCGCGCAATGAGCATGCCGAAATCCTGGCTCTCCTCGACCGCAGCTAGGCGGGGTGCAAGCGGCTGGCCCGGAAGGTTCGGATTGCCGATCCACAGATAAACGCCGAGCGTGACAAGCGGAACGGCGACAGCGCCGGCACCCCAGCCAAGGCGTGCCGACGTGCGGGATTTCGGCGCCCTTTCCTCACCGCCTTCAGACACCGCGAGCAAGCGCCGCGACACCTCTATCCGTGCGGCTTCTGCTTCTTCCGCGGAGATGATTCCACGGGTGAGATCCCTATCAACCTCGCTCAACTGGCTCTTGTAAACAAGAATGTCCGACTGCCGGTCCAGCATCTCACGTGGTGGCTGGCGAAACGGCATGAGCACGGCGAAAGCCGCAGCTGCCGCCATCAACGCAAAGATGATCCACAACACCATTAAAACCGAACTCCAACTCTCCCTAGGCCAGCGCGAGGGCCATCTATCCCCAGGACACCCAGCGCCAGTTTATGTCGGTTCTAGACTAAATCCAGGTATCCCAATAGCCTAGCGTCCGTGCGCACAACAGTTGTGATGAACTGACGCATGGTTCAATGAGCCTGATCAATTAAACGACATGTCATCGGCAAACGCCGCCGATCGACGCGGATTTCAGCGGTACCAATAGTCGAAGCTTCCATGTCCCGTTATTCTATCGTTTCGCTGGCCCGCAACGCTTTGAACTATCACAAAGGGTGGGAAGAAGCTTGGCGGAGCCCCGAGCCACAGCCCGAATATGATGTTGTTATCATCGGGGCGGGGGGCCACGGTCTTGCGACTGCCTATTATCTTGCGAAAGAGCAAGGTGTCACGAATGTGGCGGTCCTGGAGAAGGGCTGGCTCGGCGGCGGCAATACGGGCCGCAACACAACGATCATCCGGTCGAACTATCTGCAACCCGAATCAATCGCGCTCTATGAACTCGCCCGCTCTCTCTACGAGACGCTGAGCCAGGAGTTGAATTTCAACATCATGTTCAGCCCCCGCGGGCTGTTGAACCTTTGCCTGACCGAGCACGAGGTGCGTGTGTTCCGGCGCATCGTCGAAGCCAACCGGATTGCCGGTCTCGATGTGCGGTTTCTCGATGCCGCCCAAGTGAAACAAAAAGTTCCCATCATCAATAACAGCCGCGCGGCGCGTTATCCGCTGCTCGGCGCGCTTTACCAGCCGCGCGGCGGGACGGCCCGCCATGATGCCGTCGCTTGGGGGTATGCACGGGCAGCCGATGCGCTCGGCGTCGACATCATCCAGAATTGCGCCGTGACAGGGATTGAGCGCCGCCGCGATGCCGTCAGCGCGGTTGAAACGGTGAAGGGGAAAATCAAAACAAAAAAGGTCGCCGTCGTCGCAGCGGGGCACACATCGGTGGTGATGGACATGGCTGGCGTCCGCATGCCGATCGAATCGGTCGCGCTTCAGGCCTTCGTTTCCGAACCGGTCAAACCCATGCTCGATGTGGTGGTCATGGCGGGGGCGGTGCACGGCTATGTGAGCCAGTCCGACAAGGGAGAACTGGTGATCGGCGGGGGAGCGGACGCCTATAATAACTATTCGCAACGCGGCAGCCCGCCGGCGCTCGAACACACGGCAGCGGCACTTCTGGAGCTTTTCCCATGCTTCTCGCGTATGCGTATGCTCCGGCAATGGGGCGGGATCGTCGATATGAGCCCTGACCGCAGCCCCATTATGAGCGAAACCGACGTAAAGGGGCTTTACGTCAATTGCGGTTGGGGAACCGGCGGCTTTAAGGCGATTCCCGGGTCCGGTTTTGTGTTTGCGGATACAATCGCAAATGAGCGGCCGCATCCCATTGCCGAACCTTTCGGGATCAATCGGTTCGCTGCGGGGCGAATTGTCGATGAATCGACAGCAGCCGCCGTTGCGCATTAGTCGCGTATGAGGGGCTGACATCATGCTTTTGTTGATCTGTCCGGTGTGCGGCGCAGAGGGCGACGAGACGGACTTCCAGTATGGCGGTGAGGCGCATATCGCCCGGCCCGCCAGTTCGACCCCCGAGGCCGTGAGCGAGGCCGATCAGTACGCCTATCTCCATGTGCGCGCCAATCCGAAAGGGCTCCATCACGAGCAATGGCTTTGCGCGCGCGGCTGCGGCAAGTGGTTCAACGCAACCCGCGATACGGTCACGATGGAGTTCAAGGCGTTTTATAAAATGGGTGAAAAGCCGCCGAGAACGCCACGCACGAGGAGCGCCAAGCCATGACCGTGCTGCCGCACCGTCTGGCCGAGGCCGCGCTCGGCGGACAGGCTGGCCGTCTCATCGACCGGACGAAGACAATCCGGTTCACCTTCGACGGCAAGACAATGTCAGGCTTTGCTGGAGATACGCTCGCCTCCGCCCTGATGGCGAACGGTGTGCGCGTTGTTGGGCGCAGCTTCAAGTATCACCGGCCCCGCGGTCTCTTGGGGCTCGGCTCAGAAGAGCCGAACGGTCTTGTGACCATCGGCGAAGATAACCGGCTCGAACCCAATGTCCGGGCGACTCAGGTTGAACTCTACGACGGCCTGACCGCCAGGAGCCAGAACCGCTGGCCGAGCCTCCAATTCGATGTCGGCGAAATCAACAACCGCTTCTCGCGCTACATCCCAGCGGGCTTCTACTACAAAACCTTCATGCATCCGCGGGCCTTTTGGAAACATATCTACGAACCCGTGATCAGGAGAGCGGCAGGCCTTGGCCCCGCACCAAAGGAAGCGGACCCCGATCGCTACGAGCATGTCCACATCCATTGCGATGTGCTGGTGGTGGGTGGTGGAATTGCCGGTCTCGCGGCCGCGCGAAGCGCCATGGAGGCCGGGGCGCGCGTCATCCTTGCCGACGAGAACAGCCGGCTCGGCGGTGTCAGCGATCTGAATGACGAAAAGATCGAGGGCGAGAACGCGCTCGCGTGGATCTCGAAAACCACTGAAGAATTGGCCGCAAGCGAGACCGTTCATCTGCTGACGCGTACAACCGCAACCGGCCATTTCGATCATAACTACGTGGTGATGTGCGAACGCGTCTGCGACCACGACCCGGCGCGCCTGAAAAACGGCGCGCCACGCCACCGGCTGTGGAAAGTACGCACCAAAGAGGTGGTTCTCGCAACCGGGTCAATCGAGCGTCCCATCGCCTTTGCCGACAATGACAAGCCCGGCGTCATGCTAGCCTCGGCCGTACGCGGCTATATCGCGCGCTATGCGGTGACGCCCGGTTCAGCAGCTGTACTGTTCACCAACAACGACGATGCCTACCGGACCTTCACAGCACTCTATGACGCCGGCGTCACCCTGACCCGGATCATCGATTCCCGCCCCGCCCCCGATAGCATCCTCACGGACAAGGCAAAGGCTCTGGGGATTCCGCTCTCCTTCGGTTCAGGTATCTCGTCAGTGAAAACCGAGGACGGCGGAAAGTGTATTGCAGGGGTTAGCGTCACCAGCTTGACAGGCGGCGGCGGCCTCAACCGCCCTATCGGAGCTGAGTGCGACTTCATCTGCATGTCGGGCGGCTTCAATCCTGCGGTTCACCTCTTCAGCCATGGCGGCGGCAAGCTCATCTATGACGAGATGCTGCAGGCTTTCCGTCCCGGCGAAACCCGTGAACGCATCCGCGTGGTCGGCGCAGCGAACGGGGTTTTCGAAACGGCGAAGATTCTGGCGGAAGGGATTTCGGCCGGATGGTCGGCGGCGCGCGATGCACTGCCGAAAGGAGCCGTCAAAGGCCGCGCGCCGCGCCCGCCCAAAGCGGATGCGCAGCCCATATCGCCCTCAGAACCCGTTTGGTTCGTGCCCGCGCATGGGGAGAAGAATGAGGGCAACAAGCATTTCCTGGATTTCCAGAACGATGTGACGGTCGCCGATGTGGAACTCGCAAACCGCGAAGGCTACCGCTCCGTCGAACATGTGAAGCGCTACACGACGCTTGGCATGGCAACCGATCAGGGCAAGACCTCGAACATCAACGCCCTCGGCATTCTGTCGGAAGCGCTCGGCAAAACGATCCCGGAAATCGGCACGACGACGTTCCGCCCGCCCTACACCCCATTCTCTTTCGGCGCATTTGTGGGTCCGGTGCGGGGAAAACTGTTTCAACCGGTCCGGCGTACGCCCGTTCAATCATGGCATGAAGACATGGGCGCGGAGTTCGAACCGATCGGTCAATGGCGCCGGCCCTATTGCTACCCGAAGGGTTCCGAACGCCGCTCCGACGCCGTGAAGCGAGAGGTGATGGCCGTCCGCAATGCGGCCGGTCTTCTCGATGCTTCCACACTCGGCAAGATCGAAGTTCGGGGGCCGGACGCCGGAACCTTTCTCGATCTCATCTACACCAACACAATGAGCACGCTGAAAGTGGGACGTTGCCGCTACGGTCTGATGCTGAACGATTCCGGCTTCTTGTTCGACGACGGTGTGACCGTCCGATTCGCCGATGAACACTTCCTCGTCCACACCACATCGGGGAATTCGGATCATATCGGGGGCTGGCTCGAACGCTGGCATCAGACCGAATGGCCGCATCTTAAGGTGTTCATGACGCCGGTGACGGAACAGTGGGCGCAGTTCGCCCTGGCCGGACCAAAGGCGCATGCCGTGCTTGAGGCGCTTGAGAGCGATATTGACTTCTCAGGCAGGGCGTTTCCGTTTTTGAGCTTTAAGGCAGGCCGGCTTGCGGGCGTCCCGGTGCGGGTTTACCGAATCAGTTTTTCGGGCGAGCTTTCGTTTGAGATCGCAACGCCTGCCGGTTTCGGTCAGTATCTTTGGACAGCGTTGATGAAGGCGGGCGAGGGCTTTGATATCGCGCCCTACGGGACCGAGGCACTGCATGTGATGCGCGCGGAGAAAGGGTTTATCGCCATAGGCGATGAGACCGATGGAACCGTGACGCCGCTTGACTTGGGTCTTTCATGGGCCGTTTCCAAGAAGAAGAAGGATTTCATCGGGAAACGCGCCTTGGAGTTGCCGGATCTTGCCCGCAATGACCGCAGACACTTCATCGGCCTTTTGACAGAGGACCCGCAGCGGGTTCTCCCGGAGGGCGCTCAGGCCGTCGCTGATCCACGCGCCCGCCCGCCGCACCGCGTAATCGGCTATGTGTCCTCAACCTATTTCAGCCCGACTTTGGAGCGGTCAATCGCCTTTGGCCTGATTGAACGGGGACGGGAGCGGATGGGCGAGACCATCCACTTCGCCGTTGGCGGCACAATGATGCCGGCTGAGATCGTCGATCCGGTTTTTTATGACAAGGAGGCTGAGCGCCAGAATGTCTGAGGCGGAATGGCTGAACGCCCTCGCGCACCGGACCGTTGAGCTTTCTGGTCTAGTGCTCGCAATCGAAGAAAGATTCGATGTCGGGATGATCGATCTCCGTATCCTGCCCGATGACACCGAGAGCTTGGCAGCGGCGCAAAGAGTCTTGGGGATCGCGCTTCCCGGAGAAGCGCGCACGAGCACGGCCGGCGACGGCTTCACCTGTCTGTGGTTCTCGGTGGATCAATGGCTGGTCACATGTGACCGGACACGCACGCAAGAGTTTACCAAATCACTGTCGAAGGCGCTTGAGGGGCATTTCGCCTCCGTCACTGACGTCTCCGATATGCGCGCCGTGATCCGGCTCACCGGCGACGCGGGGCGCCAAGTGCTTATGAAATGCATGTCGATCGACATTCTGTCGAAGGAGATCCGGCCCGGCTATGTCCGAAGGGTCAATTTCGGCGAAATTGCCGGCGCGCTGCGCATGGTGTCCAACGAACCGGACTGTTTCGAACTCTACGTCTTCCGGAGCTACGCGTCCTACGCACTCGATTGGCTGGAAGAGGCCGCACGCGAAAGCGCGGCTATCGGAAAACCCTTCGGTCCGTCTCCGGCGCCGCCGGTTTAGGCGCTCTTTCTCGGACGGGTATCGGCATCCGTCTCTCCATTCGACTTCGGGCGCGCGGCCTGCCCGAGCCGGCGCAGAATTCGGGCGAACTCTTCGCCGTGCAGCCTCTCATTCACCTTCACGGCAAAGTCCAGATAAGCGTTCGCATATGCCTGAGCTTCACCCGCCGATTGGCGTATGGCATTCGTGATTGCGGCGTTTGCCGCCTCGACATACGATTCTGTCCGGCCACGGACTTGCGTAATGCGGTCCTTCAGCGCCAGTTCTTCGGCATGACCGCTCAGCATCACCAAAAGGTCAAGGCGGCCAAGCGCATCCTCGCATTCGCTGGCATCGGGCAGAGCCTTGAGCGGCAATTCGCTTGCCGGCGCAAGCGCACGGCGCAGACAGCGCGATAACAGATCAAGCTGCGGCCCGAGGAGATCCGAAATCCGGGCACGCGCAGCGGTCAAGCGCCGCGACCAAGGGTTTGGCTTGCTCAGATCGATATCGGCCGCGAAGCGGCGGGACATGACCGCAAAGGCTTCGATATTGCCGCGGACCGTTTCATCGATCGCAACGCGATTGATGTTTCTCGACACATCGTGGACGATATGCTCGAGTTCGAAGAGCACCAGATCACCGAGGATCGCATAAGGTCCTTGCGCAAGCGTCTCAGCGCTGTCGCCGCCGAGCGTTTCGACACCCAGCCTCAAGGCCCTTGCGGGATCGCTAAACCGCGCCGTCAAAAAAACGAGAGAAAGGTCAAGCGCAACGCCGCTGCCTGTCGCCGCCGAAACAATCTCAACGGCGTTCGCAATCTGATCGGCATCGTTCCCATTGAGTTGCGCTGGCAGCCGCTTCGCCATTTTGTCCAGAACCGGACGCGCCAGAAAAATCTCGCGGATTTCACTCACGTGATCGAGCATCGTAACGCCGCCGATATGGTTCGACGTGCGGCGCCATTCGTCTTGGTCCGAAGATATCTGCTTAAGAAGCGCCTGAACCACAGAGCCGACCTTCTGCCGGGCGGTCTCCATCTCATTGTACGCGCGATCAACATCGCCGTTCCGCAATGCGCGCTTTGCCTGCTCTTCATGCCGGCCGATTTCGTTGGAAGCGACGTCCCTGCACAACCATTCCCAGATCGGCGCGAGTGCCGTCTCGGGAATACGCCCCCGCTGCTTCTTCTCACCGTCCGGCCACTTGCTCAAAAACGGCTTAACAGGTTCAAAAAACAGCTCTTTCGGGGTCGTCCCCGGCGCGACTTGCAACCTGGCGGTGCCTTCAGGGAGTGCATTTAAAGCACTGAGAATCAAAGCGTATTCAGGACGCACTTCGCCATTCAACCGATCGCTTTCGATCCGCTGGTAAAGCTTCTCACGTGCTCCACTCGGAACTTCAGACAAGAAACGCGCCAGTTCCTGGGCGATAGCATCCCGTGATGCCATGCGTCTTGACCCAACTCATGCTCAATCCCAACCAGTCCTCTCACTACCAGCGCTCTCTTAAGGAAGCTTTGAGCTCTGGAGTGGGATTGAGCCACCGGCGGCGGCACAAGTCCGGTATGCCGCCCTATGCAGCCGGAAGGTCGATTGAGACTTTAAGTCCTCCAAGCCCGGAATCATCAAGTGTCAGCGATCCCTCATAAAGCTCGACGAGATCGACCACGATCGACAAGCCCAGCCCCGAGCCAGGTGTTTGCTCGTCGAGCCGGCGGCCGCGCTTCAACACTTCCGGCCGGGCTTCGGTTGGCAAACCTGGGCCGTCATCCTCAATCATGATGGAGAGGGTTCTTGACGCGGCATCCTCACCCGCATCGTTCGAAACAGCACTCACGCGGACTTCGCCCGAGCACCATTTAAAGGCATTGTCGAGAAGATTGCCCAGGACTTCTTCCAGGTCCTGAACCTCGCCGCGAAAACGCATTGTTTCGGGAATCTGGGTGGATAGCCGGACGTTTTTCCCGTGATGAATTTTCAATAAGGCCCGCGAAATCCGGTCAACGACCGGGGCAACCGGCGTGGCGGCGCCGATGATGCGGACGCGCGCGGCCACGCGGGCGCGGTCGAGATAGTAGTCGATCTGCTTGCGCATCACGACGGCTTGGTGGGAAACGCTGTCGGCAAGCGGGCCCCTGTCCGAATTCGCCTCGTTGGTGATGACGCTGAGCGGCGTCTTCAAGGCGTGCGCAAGATTACCCACATGGGTGCGGGCGCGTTCGATGACCTTCTGATTGGAATCGATGAGAGCGTTCAGTTCGAGGACCAACGGATTGATCTCGACCGGGAAACGTCCCTTCAGGTTCTCGGCGTCGCCGGTGCGGATTCTTTCGAGTTGCGCGCGAATGTCGTCGAGCGGCCGCAGACCGTAGCGGACCTGCACAAGCGTGGTTGTCAGCAAGCCCACGGCAAGCACGGCGAGCGCAATCACCAGCGCCTGACGGAAACGGCCGATCTCGTTCTCTATGAAAGTCGTGGGACCGGCGATTTGGACGAGATAGCTGCGCTGCCCGCCCGCCGTCGTAATCGGCTGTTCCAGCACGCGCAGCTCCTCGCCCTGCATGGTGGTGGCATAGAAGCTTTTGGCGGTCGTATCGCCGCGCAGACGTTCCGGCGCATTCTGGAATTGCAGTGGCCCGTCGAAAGTCAAGGAGCGCGAAACGAGCGGCATCACAGCCGGGTCTTTACTGGTGATCTGCCAGTACCAGCCCGAAAGGGGCGTGTCGAAGCGCGCTTCGCCGAATGGCCCTGGATCAATGAATTCGCCTGTCGACAGATCGAGCGAACGGTCGATCAGTGTTTCGAGAGACGCGTTCAGCCTATCGTCGATCGCCCGTTCAACGGAGGTTCGAAAGAGCGAAAGGAGAATGAGCGCGGTGGCCAGAATCCCAATGGCCGTCCAAAGCGCAGCGGCAAAGAACAGCCGTGCCGCGAGTGACTTAGTTGCCATCGCCCACGCTTTGTGGAGAAGCCATGCGGTAGCCGAGGCCGCGAACCGTTTCGATCAGATTGTCCGGAAGTTTCTTGCGCAGACGGCCGATGAAGACCTCCACAGTGTTGGAGTCACGGTCGAAATCCTGCTCATAAAGGTGTTCGATGATCTCCGTGCGGGAGACCACCCGCCCCTGGTGATGCATGAGATAAGCGAGAAGGCGGTATTCGTGAGACGTGAGCTTTACCGGATTGCCATCCCAAGCCACCCGCGCGGAGCGGGTGTCGAGGCTGAGCGAACCGCAAGTGATTTCACTCGTCGTGTGTCCGGACACACGGCGGATAAGGGCGCGAAGGCGGGCAAGCACCTCCTCCATATGAAAAGGCTTGGCCACGTAGTCGTCGGCGCCAGCATCCATGCCGGCCACCTTATCGCTCCAGCGATCGCGCGCCGTCAGGATGAGAACCGGCATCTTACGTCCCTCAGACCGCCACGCCTCCAGAACACGCAAA
Organism: Hyphomicrobiales bacterium; assembly: GCA_022360615.1. Classification (GTDB taxonomy): domain Bacteria; phylum Pseudomonadota; class Alphaproteobacteria; order Rhizobiales; family JAKSCL01; genus JAKSCL01. Next base: position 4,420 of record JAKSCL010000374.1, on the reverse strand, counting down.
CCATCCATCTTCGGCAATCCGAGATCGAGGACGATGGCGTCATAAGGTTCGGTGTCGCCAAGGAAGTGTCCCTCTTCACCATCCAGCGCCACATCGACGGCATAGCCCGCATCCGTGAGCGCCGTTTTCAGTTGGGTATTCAGATCAGGATCGTCTTCGACCACCAAAACGCGCACGATAACCTCCCTTGTTCTGCGCTATCGAACGCTGATTACGGCACCGCTTCGCGCGTCGGCGATAACCGTACGGACCTGACCACCATCACGTACGGTGATAACATAAACGAGCCGTCCGCCATCGCGGCAGAGCTTGCTGCCAATGAGGTTGCCACTTACGCTTCTTGAAATGTTGCCCCAAATCGAACGCAAAGGCGATGCGTCACCGCCAGCGACGGCCGATTGTGCCTGAGCGTTGTTCAAACAGCCCGTCTGCGCGGTCGACGGAGGCGATGCCGCAAAAACGGTAACCAGAAACAGCAAAACGGCAAGCACTCGTAGCATGGCCCGGAACCTATTCAGCGGTAACTGAATACGGCGTGAATGGCGGGTTCAGCAAGAGTGTCCGTGGCAAGGCCGCTAGACCACCGTATCCTCGTGACTCGCAGGAAAAGGCTTTTGCCAACGCTCAACGCCTTTTTCGACACTGCGTTTTGCTGCCTTGAAACAGATCCCGTCCACCAATTCCAATCTACCTCGCGACCGGCCGATCCGGCTCCCGCAGCTGGGACGCCTCGACCTCCTCTTCGTCAAGCCAGCCGATAATGTAGTCCTCAATTTCCCCGGCGCAGACATCGTTCTCGCTCACTACTTTTCCGCGCACGGACACGCCTGCCTTGTGGACCGTCTCAGGATCCTCTGAGATTAGATGGTGCCACCAGTAAAGGTCGGCGCCTTCGGCCACCAGACGATAGGCGCAGGTTTGTGGCATCCAGCGGATCGTCTCGATGTTGTCAGGGGTGAGTTGGACGCATGTGGGGATGCGCACGCGGCGGTTTTCGTAATCCGTGCAGCGGCAGGTATCGGAATCCAGCAGCTCGCACACCACATTCGTAAAGGCGATTGCGCCGTCGTCCTCATCTTCGAGTTTCAAAAGGCAACACAGACCGCAGCCGTCACAAAGCGATTCCCATTCCGAGCGGCTCATCTCATCAAGCCGCTTGGCTTTCCAGAACGGTGTGAAACCGGTCGCTCTCGGCTTATTGACCATTTTGAGATCAAGATCCCCTATATGCTATCTCAATCGTCTTAAACGCGATATGTACGGGTAGCAAAGTGGCACGAAACGTGCCTTGAACAGCGAGATCGGATATGCGCAGCCGGGTGAGCTGCGGAGCTTTAACCAAGACGATCTGAAGGAGCATCGGCCTCGTGCTCGACCCTTTTCACAGCGGGAAAAAGAAACGCCGCTCGTTCGGGCTTCTGGAAATCGATTCAGCGATCGATTCCTTTCTTTTTAAAGCATTCAGCGCGATCGCCCGGGGTTATGAGGCGTTTTCCGCCCAGATGAGCCGCTTCCGGGTGACCGGGTTTAAGCGCGCATTGTCTGAGCTGTTTTCCGAAGGCGCAACCGTGGCGGCTGCCGGCTCCGTTGTCATTCTCGCCTTCGCGCTCACAGCATTCGAAGAAACCGAGGAAAACTGGCGGCAAAACAAGGACTATGCCATTACCTTCCTAGACCGCTATGGAAGGGAAATCGGCAAGCGCGGCATCCTCAACGATGATTCAATTCCGCTTGAAGAAATGCCGGACTCCTTCATCAAAGCCACTCTGGCAACCGAAGACCGGCGCTTCTTCGACCACTTTGGTATCGACATCATCGGAACCTTCCGGGCGATGCTTGAAAACGCCCGCGCCCAGGCGGTCGTCCAGGGCGGCAGTTCGGTCACGCAACAGCTGGCTAAAAACCTTTTTCTGACCTCAGAGCGCACGCTCGAGCGGAAAATTAAGGAAGCGTTCCTCGCCATCTGGCTTGAGTTCAATCTCACGAAAAAGGAAATTCTCAAGCTCTATCTCGACCGCTCCTATCTCGGCGGCGGCGCCTTCGGCATCGAAGCCGCAAGCCAATTCTATTTCGGAAAGTCCGCGCGCGATCTCACGCTTGCCGAATCCGCGATGATGGCTGGTCTTTTCAAGGCGCCGGCGCGTTTCGCGCCGCATGTGAACCTCCCGGCCGCCCGCGCCCGGGCCAACGAAGTGCTCGACAACATGGTCGAGGCCGGGTTCCTTACCGAGGGCCAAGTCTATGGCGCGCGCATCAACCCGGCGACAGCCGTGAGCCGGGACGGCTTCTACAGCCCCGACTATTTCCTCGACTGGGCCTATGAGGAAGTTCTTCGCATTATGGAGGGCCGTCCTGAACATGTCCTCACGGTGAAGACAACGGTCGATATTCCGCTTCAGCAGCACGCCGAACAGTCCGTTCAAACGATGCTACGCCAGCACGGCCGCGCGAACCGGGTGCGCCAGAGCGCGCTTGTTTCGATGGAACTCGACGGCGCCGTCCGAGCCATCGTCGGTGGCCGCGACTATGGCGAAAGCCAGTTCAACCGGGCAACCCAGGCTTTGCGCCAGCCTGGTTCCTCATTCAAGCCCTATGTCTATATGGCCGCCCTTGAGAACGGATATACGCCGCGCAGCATCGTGGTCGATGCGCCCATCAATATCGGCGGCTGGTCGCCACGGAACTATGGCCGCAGCTATCGCGGCGCCGTGTCACTGACAACGGCGCTCGTACGTTCCATCAATACCGTGCCCGTGCGCCTTGCCCAATCGATTGGGCGCGACAAGATCGTGGAAACGGCATACAAGGCCGGCATTCGCTCCGAACTTCGCATATCGCGGGCGCTCCCGCTTGGCGTTGCCGAGGTGACCGTGCTCGACATGGCGTCCGGTTACGCCACTTTCGCGACAGGCGGGCTGGAAACGACGCCCTATGGTGTTCTCACAATCGCTGACACCAACGGGAACATCCTCTACGATCACAGTCAAAACGCCCCCCGCCGCGAACAGGTTTTCAACCGGCAGGCCTCCGAAGACCTCAACCTGATCCTAAACGGCGTTGTCGAACAAGGCACCGGACGCCGCGCACAATTGCCCGGCATTAAAGCAGCAGGCAAAACTGGGACCACACAGGCGTATCGTGACGCCTGGTTTGTGGGCTATACCGGCAAATATGCGACGGCCGTCTGGTTCGGCAATGACGATTTCACCTCCACGGCCCGTGTTACCGGAGGGCGGCTGCCAGCCATGACATGGCAGTACTATATGGCTTTTGCACACAACGGGGTGTCGGTCCCCTCGATACCGGGTGTGCCGGGTTCCGAACGGCTACTCGATACCCCGATCGCGGCCGCTGGCGGAGAGGGTGAGATACCCGCTCCCAATGAGGAAATTCGTCAACTATCGCAAGCGGCTGTCACTGTTCTGCGACGGATTGAAGACCAGTTCCGGACCGCGCGTGCGCTCGCCGGTCGACCTCCCGTGGACAGCGAAGCGGGTGGCCGGCAAACCTCTCTTCCAAATGACGCACAGGTGGCTGAGTTGACGGATGATGCTGAAAACGGCACGGCTCGCGGACAACGCTAACGGCTTGATCCTGCATTAGCAAAAAACCTAGGCCGCATGACATTTCAGATTGAAGACAGGCGCCATTCGATCAGCTTGCCTCCGCTTCTTCGGGACGTGGAGCGGCCTTTTCTTGTCCATGCTTTCGCGTTCGTACTCACGGCTCTCATCGCGATGGGGATCGGTTTCGGCACAGCGCAACTCGCACTCGACCGCGGCCTACCCCTTCAAACGGTGCGCGAGGGACCTTGGGTTGCCTGGCCCCGCGCCCATTCGCAAAATGCGGATCCCTATACGATCGCTAAATTCACACGCGATGGCGGCTTGCTTCCGCCTTCTGGTGAGTCAATTCGTTTCATGGCACGGACCGATAGCGAGGGGCGAAGCCTTGAGGGCAACTGCTACTACGCCATTTCCGGCACATTTCCTTCGGCACGGCGTTGGACGCTCACCGTCTATGACAGTGATGGCGAGTTGGTCGAAAATCCGTCGAACCGCTACGGCTTTCACAACATGGAAGTGTTGCGCCAACCCAATGGGGCCGTTGACATCAACGTTTCGCCAACAGTCTCACCGGGGAACTGGATTCCGGCACCGAGGAGCGGCAAGGGTTTCATCCTAGTGCTCCGCCTCTATGACAGCCCTCTTGCGACCGAAGGGCTTTTGACGGATTTCACCCTGCCCCAAATCCGTCGGAGATGGTGCGCATGAGCCGTATTGCGGGATTGTATTGGCTCAGTGTCGCGGTGATGCTCACATTGACGATCCATGTGATCGCGGTCCTCATCGTGCCAAGGATTGAGGTTGAGAACCCGTGGACGCAACGGCTGGCCAACCTGCCGCTCACCGATGCGGTT
>JAKSCL010000159.1 GCA_022360615.1 Hyphomicrobiales bacterium | reverse complement strand
CTCTTGCCGGAAGCGCGTCGCGATTCCGGCAAGAGATGAACTGATCTAAGAGGAGGGTTATGCCATGTGCCATCACTGCTGCATTGAAACCGTCAAGAAACGCATGCTCAGCCGCCGGCAGTTCTTCGGGGCCGCCGCAGCGACAACCGCCGCCATAGCGCTTGCGCCATCCGTTGAGGCGCGCAGCCTGACGGTCACGGAAGCGAAACCCGTTGATCTGACCCATGAGCTCTATCCAGATTTTCCGACCTATTTCGGCGAACCGCAACTTACCGTGACACCGGCATTCACGTTCGCCGCCGATGGTTTCAATGGAAACACATGGACACTCGCCGAACACACCGGAACCCATATGGATGCGCCCTTGCATTTCTCCGAGGACGGTCAATCGGTCGCCGAAGTGCCGATCGGGCATCTCGTTGTCCCGCTTTCCGTGATCGACATCCGCGACAAGGCGGCCGGGGACCCGGACGCACAGGTCACGCCTGACGATATCACCGCTTGGAAAGCCCAGAATGGCCCGCTGCCGGACGGCGGCTGCGTTGCGATGAATTCGGGCTGGGACGCCCATGTGGCGACGGCGAAATTCCGCAACGCCGGTTCCGATGGAACAATGCATTTTCCGGGTTTTCACCTGGAGACGGCGCAAATGCTGATGGAAGAGAGCACCACCATCGGGATCGGCGTCGATACGCTCTCGCTCGACTACGGTCCGTCGGGCGATTTCGCCACCCATTATGCCTGGTTGCCGACGAACCGCTGGGGACTTGAGGCGCTTGCGAATCTCGGGGCGCTTCCGGCCGCCGGAGCGACATTGATTGTCGGTGCGCCGAAAGTGCGCGCTGGAACCGGCGGTCCGTGCCGGGTGTTCGCACTCGCGGCTTGAGGCTCGCGAAACCGCATTAAGCATGTGCAACGCGGTTCGTCGCTTCCCGTCGCGAAACCGCGCTTTTGCGTGCCTATTGAACAGATATTCGGCATGTGCATGAAGTTTCTACGCGAATTGCCTGTGTGTAACCCGTTTTTTGCCCGGGCAGGCGTTGAGCGAAGGCGCTTCATTCTTCAAAGATCGCCGTCATGAATGCTGCCGCTCGCAATTTTGCAGCGGGCTTCTTATGTGCGGTGTGCGATGGATGTGCGTGATCTCAACGGATATGGCTTCGAGGAGCTGTCAGTGGGTATGTCGGCGGTCTACAGCCGCACGATCACCGACACGGATCTCCGTAACTTCGCCGGGGTTTCGGGCGATACGAATCCGATGCATCTCAATGAGGAATACGCCAAAACGACGGCCTTCAACGGTTGCATCTTGCATGGATTGCTGACCGCCAGCCTGCTGTCAACCGTGATCGGCACGAAATTGCCCGGACCGGGCTGCCTTTACGTGAACCAGACCTTGAATTTCAAGGCGCCCGTCTATGTGGGGGATACGGTTTACGCCAAGGCGACGGTCACCGAATTGATGCCCGAGCGGCGGCGCGCCCGGCTTGCGACCGTGTGCGAAGTCGATGGACGGATCGTGCTTGACGGCGAGGCTATCGTGCAATTGCCGCGGCAACAGGAAGACATGGCGGCGCAGTCGGCGCGCCAGCAAGCCCCCGCAGCATAGGTCTTTGCCGTCTTATTCAACAGCGTCGTAGAGCACCACGCTTTCCTGCTCGTTCGGGTCGTTGCGGGCGACAATGCCGATGGCTGTCTCCGTGCCGACATTCTTCGGCTGGTGCGGTACATTCGGCGGGATGAAGACGAACTCGCCCGCCTTGTTGACGACGCTCTTCTTCAAGCCATCACCATAGCGGGTTTCGACCGTGCCTTGCAGGAGATAGATCGCCGTCTCGTAGCCGTCGTGATAATGCGCTTCCGCTTCAACACCCGGGGGGGATGACCACGCGGTAAAGCGTCAGGCCCTTCGCGCCCGCCGTTTCGGCGGAAATCCCTTCGAAGACCGGCAGGGCTTGTTTCAAGACCTTTGCTTCGTCGATGCGGACGGTCACGATGTTTTCGCCGTCCTTCTCGCCAGTAATCCTGCGGTGTTCGCCCTGCGAGGGCTCGGATAAAGCCGTTCTACGCGACATGCCGGTTCCTCCGTTGTCCGTGGACGTTTCATGAGGATATCGGGTAGCCGGGCGCGTGCCTCAAGGCGGGGGCTTTCACATTGCGATCACGTTGTGCCGGCTTGTTTAGCCTTTCATGAACCGCTCAAGCACGTCGTCGAGGGCGGAGCCGTCGCCGTCGGCGTCGAACATGCCGTTCAGCATGTCGAGCGTGCTGTTGCCGCCGCTTCCCCGTTGCGCGCCGCCCAGCATGCCGCCAAGTGCACCCATAAGCCCGCCGCCTGGACCGCCGCCGCCAAAGCCCGACAGAACATCATCGATCTGATTGTCGGGAACGTTTCTTTGCATGCCGCCCAGCACCATGGCGGCAATGGCCGGTAGGAACTGCATGACCAGCGAAGGGTCTACGCCAAGACGGTTCGCAGCTTCCTCGGCGATGCCGTCGCCCGCCTCACGCGAGCCGAGCACATTCTCCAGAAACTGCTGGCCCTGCGCTTGCGCTTCAGGTGCGGCCGCTGCTTCTGGATGGTCGAAGTACTCTGCTTGCGCTTCGCCACGAAACCGGCCCATCACCGCTTCAAGGCCGTTGGCCTCAGCGCGGCGGCGCGCAGCCGATCCGATGGCGGGCGCCAGCATGCCGGCAAGGCTTTCCGCTGTTTGCGTGTCCATACCGAACTGGCGGGCGAGGCCGTCAAGGCCCCGCCCCCCTTGAGCTTGTTTGAGAAGATCGAAAAGGGTCATGGCGTTTCCGTTATTGAAAGTTGAAGTGCCTGCGCTGTGCAACCAATTCAACTTAGCAGGAAAAGCGCTTGCGGATTATGACAGCATCGCGTCAATGCTCATGGCTTTTGTGATTTCGCTAAGCACGAAAAGCGCGCTAAAGCCGATCAAGTCAGCCTGTCCGCGAAGCCAACCACGCTCATTTCTCCCGCAAGGAACCGTCAATGAAGAGGGGCACGCCACTCATGATCGAGCTTTATACCTGGAACACGCCCAATGGCCGCAAGATTTCCATCGCTCTTGAGGAGTTGGGCCTGCCCTACAATGTGCACCCCATCGACATCATGAAAGATGAGCAGTTTGCCCCGGACTTTTTGAAAATAAGCCCGAACAACAAGATTCCCGCCATTGTCGATAATGACACAGGGCAGGCGGTTTTCGAATCGGGCGCGATCCTTCTTTATCTCGCGGAAAAGGCCGGTAAGCTGATGCTCGACGGATCCGCGAAATGGGATGTGCTGCAATGGCTGATGTGGCAGATGGGCGGCTTCGGTCCGATGCTCGGCCAGGCGCACCACTTCGTTAAATTCAATCCCGATGTGAGCGAGTACGCCACCAACCGGTATGCGAAGGAGGCCCAACGCCTTTACGGCGTTCTCGACAAGCAGCTTGCCGAGAAGGCGTGGCTTGCCGGCGATGAAATCACGATTGCCGACATCGCCACCTGGCCCTGGGCTTCACGCTTCGAGTGGCAGGGGATCGATTACAATGACTTCCCCAACGCCAAGCGTTGGTATATCGCCTGCGCCGAACGCGACGGGTTCAAAAAGGGCTATGACGTGCCGTCGGTAGGCGCCGAAATTCCGATGCCGTGAGGGGTTTTACCCCCTCATATGCCCTTCGCACGGTCGCGCAGAACATATTTCTGGATCTTGCCGGTCGAGGTCTTGGGAATATCGGCGAAGATGACGATGCGCGGCGCTTTGTAGTGTGCGAGGTTCTGGCGGCAGTATTCGATGATTTCATCCTCGGTGACGCTCATGCCTTCCCGCAATTCGATGAAGGCGCAAGGGGTTTCGCCCCATTTGTCATCGGGTTTTGCGACCACGGCGCAGGCGGCGATCGCCGGGTGTTTATAGAGTACGTCCTCCACTTCGATGGATGAAATGTTCTCGCCGCCCGAGAGGATGATGTCCTTGGAGCGGTCCTTGAGCTGGATGTAGCCGTCCGGGTGCATGACGCCCAGATCGCCCGAATGGAACCAGCCGCCGGCAAAGGCCTCGTCGGAGGCCTGCTTGTTCTTCAAATAGCCTTTCATGACGACATTGCCCTGAAACATCACTTCGCCCAGCGTCTCGCCGTCATGGGGTACTTCTTCCATGGTTTCCGGGTTGCGCACGCTGAGGCCTTCAAGCGGCACATAGCGCACGCCCTGGCGGGCCTTTTTCGCCGCGCGGGCCGGGCCTTCGAGCGCGTTCCATTCATCCTTCCAGTCATTGACGACAGCGGGGCCATAGGTCTCCGTCAGCCCGTAGAGATGGGTGACGTTGAAGCCGTTTTCGGCCATCGCCGCGAGCACGGCCTCGGGCGGCGGGGCGGCGGCGGTGAAGAACTCGACGGTGCGGTCAAGCTGCCGCTTGTCGCTGTCAGCGGCATTGAGGATGGTCGCCATGACGATGGGCGCGCCGCAAAGATGGGTGACGTTCTGGTCGGCAAAGGCGTCCCACATGGGTTTCGGGCGCACCCAGCGCAGGCAGACATGGGTGCCGCCAACGATGGAAATCGTCCAGGGAAAGCACCAGCCATTGCAGT
>JAKSCL010000112.1 GCA_022360615.1 Hyphomicrobiales bacterium | reverse complement strand
GCCAAGAACATGTCCACCGATGCCGCGTACCGCTGACACACCGGCTCTGGACTGAGGCGCGCCAGAGCCGTATAGAACGCGACGAATCCCTCCGCGCGCGCCGCCCCGCGCCACGCTCAGCGGACTGAAGCCCCCGGACCGTAATCATGGCTGTTGCCACCGCCTTTTTCTATCTATTCGCCACGCTGACGGTTGTCTCCGGCTTCATGGTGATTTCAGCGCGTAATCCCGTGCATTCGGTGCTTTTCCTGATTCTCGCTTTCTTCAATTCCGCCGGTCTGTTCATCCTTTTGGGCGCTGAATTCCTGGCGATGATCCTTGTAGTCGTCTATGTGGGGGCGGTCGCGGTTCTTTTTCTCTTCGTCGTGATGATGCTCGACATCGATATCGCCCGGCTGCGCGAGGGCTTTATGCAATATATGCCCGTCGGCGCACTGATCGGCGTCGTGCTTTTGATCCAGCTTCTTCTTGTCTTTGGCGCTTGGTTCATTTCACCCGATATCGTTGCGAACCCGAATGTGCCGATTCCGCCGCCCGATGAGGTCACGAACACCGAGGCGCTCGGACAGCTCATTTACACCCGTTATGTCTATTTCTTTCAGGCGTCGGGAATGATTTTGCTGGTCGCGATGATCGGCGCCATCGTCCTCACGCTACGCCATAAGGATGGCGTCAAGCGTCAGGATATCGGTGCGCAGGTCGCGCGGACGCCGGAGACCGCCGTTGAGGTTGTCGAGGTCGAATCGGGCAAGGGGATTTGAGGGGTTGAGCGCGTTCTGCGCGAACCTCTCCTTCAAGGCATATGGTTGTAGGGCTTTCACATTATCTGACGGTTGCCGCGATTCTGTTCACGCTCGGCATTTTCGGCATCTTCTTGAACCGGAAGAACGTGATCGTGATCCTGATGTCGATCGAACTGATTCTGCTGTCGGTGAACATCAACCTTGTGGCGTTTTCGGCCTTTTTGGGCGATCTGGTCGGACAGGTGTTCGCAATGTTCGTACTCACGGTCGCTGCTGCCGAGGCGGCCATTGGCCTTGCCATTCTCGTGGCGTTCTTCCGCAATCGCGGTTCGATCGCGGTCGAAGACATCAACGCCATGAAGGGGTGAGGGCGTGTATACGGCGATTGTCTTTCTTCCACTCATCGGCTGTCTGATTGCAGGGCTTCTCGGTTCCCGCATCGGTCCGCGTCCTTGCGAGCTCATCACCAGCGGTTTCCTAGTCGTCTCGGCGTTTCTTTCCTGGATCGCTTTTTTCCAGGTTGGCTTTGGACACGAGACGACAAAAGTCACGGTTCTTCCGTGGATCCAATCGGGCGATCTGGTTGTCGATTGGGCTTTTCGTATCGATACGCTTACGGCTGTGATGCTGGTCGTGGTGACGACCGTCTCCGCGCTGGTCCATATCTATTCGATCGGCTACATGCACGACGATCCGGACCGGCCGCGCTTCTTCGCCTATCTGTCGCTTTTCACCTTCGCGATGCTCATGCTGGTGACGAGCGACAACCTGTTGCAGATGTTCTTCGGCTGGGAGGGCGTCGGGCTCGCTTCCTATCTCCTCATCGGCTTCTGGTATAAGAAACCCTCGGCCAACGCCGCCGCGATCAAGGCCTTTGTCGTCAACCGGGTCGGCGATTTCGGCTATGCGCTCGGGATTTTCGCCACGTTCGCCGTTTTCGGCTCGATTGAGTTCGACGTCATCTTCGCGACCGCCGGTGACGTCGCGGGACAGACCTTCAGTTTCCTGGGCATGGAAGTGGATATCCTCACCACCATCTGCTTCTTGCTGTTCATGGGCGCGATGGGGAAATCCGCCCAGTTCCTCCTTCACACCTGGTTGCCGGACGCGATGGAGGGGCCGACACCGGTCTCGGCCCTGATCCACGCCGCGACCATGGTCACAGCCGGTGTGTTCCTCGTCGCGCGCATGTCGCCGATTTTCGAGTT
>JAKSCL010000372.1 GCA_022360615.1 Hyphomicrobiales bacterium | reverse complement strand
TACCCATCGCCGCCCCTCAGCTTTTCCTCCTCGTACTGGATGAACCAGCCGATCATCTGCCTCCAGAGCGCTTCGGCGAGATCGGGCGGCAGCCCGGTTTCCTCCGCATGCCCGCGCACCTTGTCGATCACCTGCTGGATGCGCCAGGGCACCGTTGCCTCATCCGGATTGTTCTTCAATTGCCAGGCCCGGTCCACATAACCGAAGCGTTCCGCCATGAGCCGGACCAGTTCGCCATCGAGACGGTCGATCTCGGCGCGCACATCATCCATCGACTGGCAATCCGCAGGCGCTTTCATCGTCGAGCTCCCCTTCCCGTCACCACCATTCCTGCGGCGTGAAACGGCCCGCGGCCCTTTCGATCACCTCGGCCGCCCGGAACAGCGTTCCCTCGTCGAACGGTTTACCGATGAGTTGCAGGCCGAGCGGCAGGCCATCCGCATTCAATCCGCCCGGCACGGAAATCCCCGGCAGGCCCGCCATATTCACCGTCACCGTGAAGATATCGTTCAAATACATCTGAACCGGATCGGTGATCTCACCCGGCGCAAAGGCCGCATTCGGCGTCGTCGGCGTCAGGATCGCATCGACGCCGTCGTGAAAGACCGTTTCGAAATCGCGCTTGATCAAGGTACGCACCTTCTGGGCGCGTAGATAATAGGCGTCGTAATAGCCGGCGGAGAGCACATAAGTGCCGATGAGGATCCGGCGTTTCACCTCCGCGCCGAAGCCTTCCGAACGCGTCTTTTCATACATGCCGGTGATATCGTCGCCCTTGACGCGGAGCCCGTAACGCACGCCGTCGTAGCGCGCGAGGTTGGACGAGGCCTCCGCCGGCGCGACGATATAATAGGCCGGGAGCGCATATTTCGTGTGCGGCAGCGTGATGTCGACGATCTCGGCGCCCGCATCCTTCAGCCAGGCGATCCCCTGTTGCCAGAGGTCTTCGATCTCCTGCGGCATGCCGTCGACGCGGTATTCTTTCGGGATGCCGATGCGCATGCCCGAAACGCCCGCGCCAAACGCGGCTTCGTAGTCCGGCACCGGCACGTCCACCGAGGTCGTGTCCTTGTCGTCGACCGAGGCCATCGATGTCAGCATGATCGCCGCATCGCGTACCGTGCGCGTGATCGGTCCGGCCTGGTCGAGCGAGGAGGCAAAGGCGACGATACCCCAGCGCGAACAACGGCCATAGGTGGGCTTGATCCCGACCGTGCCCGTCAGCGCGGCGGGCTGCCGTATCGAGCCGCCGGTATCGGTCGCGGTTGCCCCGGCGCACAGAAACGCCGCAACGGCGGCCGCGGACCCGCCGGACGAGCCGCCCGGCACCAGATCGCGGTTCGAGCCCGTCACACGCCACGGGTTGATGACCGGGCCGTAATGGGATGTCTCGTTGGACGAGCCCATGGCGAACTCATCCATATTGAGCTTGCCGAGCATGACCGCGCCATCGGCCCAGAGATTGGCCGTCACGGTCGATTCGTAGGCCGGCTTGAAAGCATCGAGGATGTGGCTGCCCGCCTGGGTATGGATGCCTTCGGTCGCAAACAGGTCCTTGATGCCGAGCGGCACGCCTTCGAGCGGGCCGGCGCTGCCGTTCGACAACCGCGCGTCCGACGCCTTCGCCATCTCCCGCGCCTTCTCGGGCGTATCGGCGATATAGGCGTTCAGGGCCTTCGCCTTCTCGATCGCGGAGAGATAGGCATCGGTTAGTTCGAGCGCTGAGAAGTCCTTCGCCTTCAAGCCGTCGCGGGCTTCAGCCAGCGTCAGTTTCGTGAGTTCAGTCATCGCCGCATGTCACTCCACAACCTTGGGGACCATGAAGAACTGGTCTTCCTGGAGCGGCGCGTTTTGAACGATATCGCCCGCCTTTTCGCCGTCATTCACCACGTCCGTGCGCATCTTGATGCGCGTCTCGACGACCGCCGTCATCGGTTCGACGCCTTCCACATCGACGGCCTGAAGCTGCTCGACCCAATCGAGGATCTCGTTCAACTCGCCTTTCATCGTTTCGGCTTCCGCATCGCTCACCGCAATCCGGGCAAGTTTTGCAACGCGCAGGACCGTATCCTTATCGACCGACATGGGTTCTCTATCTCTTGTTCCGTGGATTTCCCGGTTCCGGGAGCGCGGCGGAGCGTCTGCCTGAACCGCCGCCCGCGCCGAACCGCGAAGCATGCGTCATACACCGTGCTTTGGCGCCGCGTCCAGGCGGCTCAAACAGCGGCTCACGGACTACTGGCCGATCCGTGATCAATCGTGACCTCTATTTATTGGCCTCGGACCATTCCGCTGCGGCATCTTTTTCGCGGATGGGATGCCCACGCAGTCTCCCAGGGGGGCTCCTGTCCTGCCAACTGTCAAAGAAAAAAACGAACACAACGTCAACCAAGAGGACATCATGCCCCTTAAACATCTTCGGACCGGCGTTTTCGCCGCCGCTCTCCTGGCGTTCGCTCCGCTTAGCGTCGCGCATGCCGCCGACGAAGTCTTCATCTCGGACGCAGCGAAAAGCATCGCCATCAACGGCTACGACCCGGTCGCTTATCACAAGGTCGGCGCGCCCACCAAAGGCTCGGCGGATTTCAAGCTTGAGCATGACGGCGTTGTCTGGAAATTCTCTTCGGAAGAGAACAAGAACGCCTTCAAGGCCGATCCGGTCAAGTTCGCGCCGGCCTATGGCGGCTGGTGCGCCACCGGCACGAGCAAGGGCAAGAAGATCCCGACACAGCCGCACCTTTTCCAAATCGTCGACGGTCAGCTCTATCTGAACTCGTCCGACGGCGCGCACCGTGTCTTCCTGGAAGACAAAAAAGGCACCATCGGCGCGGCTGACACCAACTGGACGGAAATCAAGAGCAAGCCGGCGGCTGACCTATAAGCCACTGCGCCAGTCGAAAGCCCCCGGGTACAGAAAGGGCGCGGGCGCTCCCGCGCCCTTTTTTGTTGCGCGGCCCTTAGAACTGCTTGGCGACGCTCTTATCCAGGACCACCACGTTTTCCCCGCCCATCTCGGCAAGAAAGGCATCCGCCGTCTGATCGAGGATCGGAAAGGTGCCGTAGTGGCAGGGGATGACCGTCTTGAACCTGAAGAAGCGCTTGCACGCCATGGCGGCGGTCTTCGCACCCATCGTGAAGCGGTCGCCGATCGGAACAATACCGATATCGGGCGCGTAGATGTCGTTGATCAGCGCCATATCGGAAAAGATGTCGGTATCCCCCATATGATAGAGCGCCGGTTCGCCATCGGCCTTGATCACCACGCCCGCCGGATTGCCCAGATAGATCGACTGGCCGTCCTTTGTGGTGCCTGAGGAGTGGACGGCGTTCGTGAAACTGACTGTAAAGCCGCCGCAATCGACCGTGCCGCCATGGTTCGTTGGATTGACGTTCTCATGCCCGAACGTGGATGAAATCCACATGCAGATCTCGTAATTGGCGACGAGCTGCGCGCCGCTCTTTTCAAGAATCGCCGGCGTGTCGCCAATATGGTCGTCATGGCCATGCGTGAGCACCACATGCGTGCACCCGGCACTTGCCGCATCCGCATCGCCCTCAAAGGCCGGATTGCCGGTCAGGAACGGGTCGATCAGGATCGCGGCGCCGCCCGCCTCCACGCGGAAAGCCGAATGTCCGATCCAGGTGATTTTCATTATGTCTCCTCCGCCTTTCAAACTGGATGTTCCGTGACGACATAACACGGCGGAAAAGCGAAAGTCAGGGTCCAGCCGCTCGAAGGACGAAGGGCGCGGTCCCGGCCAGCTCGGTTTCCTGGGGCGCATACCGTTTTGAGCGGCGGCATGCTAGGAGCGCCTTCATGGCCGCCTCCAACACCGTCACCATCGAAGACCTGGCGAACACAACGCGCGCGCCGCAACAGCGCCTGATCGGACTGGACCTCGGCACGAAGACGATCGGCGTTGCGGTTTCCGATGTTGAGCTGCGCGTCGCGACGCCGCTGACCACGATCCGCCGTACGAAATTCAAGGCGGACGCCGCCGAACTCCTCCGGATCGCCGAAAACGAAAAGGCGTTCGCCATTGTCATCGGCTTGCCGCTCAACATGGATGGGTCCGAGGGGCCACGCGCCCAGGCGGCCCGCGCCTTCGGACGCAACCTTTCGCCTCTCTTGGACGTCCCGGTCGTCTATTGGGACGAACGGCTCTCCACCGTCGCCGCCGAGCGCGCGATGATCGAGGCCGACCTGTCACGCAAGAAGCGCGCTGAGAGGATCGATGCCGCAGCCGCCGCCATCATCCTCGAAGGGGCGCTCGGCCGTCTGGCCAACATCGGATCGGCGGCGGCGCCATGATCGCCGTCATCGGGAGCATCATTCCGGTTATCCTGGTGATCGCGGTCGGCGCCGCCCTGCGCCAGGTGGAGTTCTTGAACGAGGAGCAATGGCAGGGCTTTGAGAAGATCGCCTATTACATCTTCTTTCCCGCGATCATCATGCACACGCTTGCCAATGCGCGGCTTGGCGACGTTCCCTTCTGGACGCTTTCGGCCACGCTTCTTGCCGTCATCGCGGCCATGATTGCGCTCTGCCTTGCGCTGCGCGTGCCCATCGTCCGCTTCGGCGTCACGGATAACCCCGGTTTCACCTCGATCTTTCAGGGCGTCGCACGCTGGAATGCGTTTGTGGCGCTCGCCATTGCGGGCCAGCTCTACGGCGCCGAGGGTGTGACGCTGATTGCGGTCGCCATCATCACCATGCTGCCGGTTCTCAACTTGTGCAGCGTTTTGGTGCTTGCCCGCTACGGCGCCTCGGCGCGGCCGACCGCCGGGACGATCGCCATCGCGCTCGTCCGGAACCCTTTCATCTGGGCGGCGGCGGTCGGTATCGTTTTGAATATCCTTCCCTTCGATTTGCCGCGCATCGGCATGACGGCGCTTTCGATCCTCGGCCAGGGGGCGTTGGTCGCCGGATTGATCTCCGTCGGCTCCGGCCTTGTGATCCACAAGCTGAAACGCCCGAGCAATGCGGCCGCCATCGCCACCGGCTTGCGCCTGCTGGTCACGCCTGCGTTTACGGCGGCGTTCGGCGCCATGTTCGGCCTGAGCGGAACGGCGCTCGCGGTCGCCTTGATCACAACCGCCGTCCCCGGCGCCATGGGCAGCTATCTGATGGCGCGCCAAATGGGCGGCGACGCCGAATTGATGGCGGAAATTCTGACGATCCAAATGGCCACCGCGATGGTCACGATCCCCGTCGTCATGGCTGTCTTTGCGGCTTAGGCCCCGGTCACCATTTAACAGATGTCAGAACGACGGGCGGCGGCGGAACACCGCTTGCCGCAAACGCAAACACCAGGGGACAAGCGTCACGTTTTCCCGGCAAGGCATTGCGTCGCCTGGCCCGCGGACGTAAGAAACAGCAACTTAAAGGCGTCCTCTCATGGCCCTACCCTCAGAACACGCCTACACCTTCCGCCATCGCCACCTGATTGGCATCGAAGCCCTTACCCGCTTCGACATACAGCATCTGCTGGAGCGCGCCGATCTGGCCGTGGCGCTCAGCCGCCAGGTGGAAAAAAAGTCGGCGGCGCTGCGCGGCCGCACCCTGATCAACCTGTTCTTCGAGGCCTCGACCCGCACGCAAAGTTCATTCGAATTGGCGGGTAAAAGGCTCGGCGCCGATGTGATGAACATGTCTGTCGGCGCATCGTCCTTGAAAAAGGGCGAAACCCTGCTCGACACCGCCATTACATTGAACGCCATGCGGCCTGACATCATCGTCGTGCGCCACCATGCGGCGGGCGCGGTCTCGCTGCTTGCCCGCAAGGTGGACTGCGCGGTCGTCAACGCCGGGGACGGCGCGCATGAGCACCCCACGCAAGCGCTTCTCGACGCCCTCACCATCAAGCGCGCGAAAGGCAGGATCGAGCGTCTCACGGTCACCATCTGCGGCGATATAAGACACAGCCGCGTCGCCCGCTCCAACATCATTCTTCTCAACAAGATGGATGCAAGGGTCCGGGTCGTCGGTCCGTCCACGCTTTTGCCGGCAGGGATTGAGCGCTTCGGCGTGGAGGTTTTCACCGATTTCCGCGCCGCCCTTGAGGGGGCCGATGTGGTGATGATGCTCCGTCTGCAGCGCGAGCGCATGAATGGTTCATTTGTACCATCCATGCGCGAATATTTCCATTTCTTCGGGCTCGACGAGGCCGCGCTTGCCTGCGCCAACCCTGACGCGCTTGTCATGCATCCAGGTCCCATGAACCGGGGCGTTGAGATCGTATCGGCGGTCGCCGACGGTCCGCAAAGCGCCATCCGCGAACAGGTGGAAATGGGCGTCGCCGTGCGAATGGCGGTGCTCGAAGCGCTCGCCGAACAGTTCCCTTCCACGATACCGGCGTGATGCGGCGATGACGGACACCCCGAACCAAACGGCCGCGAGCGGCGCCATCCCCGGGGACGGGCAAGGGCGTTTCGCGCTTCTGAACGCCCGCCTTGTCGACCCGGCCTCGAACTATGACGGCCCGGGCGGCGTTGTCGTCGAGGATGGTGTCATCAGGGATAGGGGCGCGCATGTGACGGATGATGCCGTCTCCGGCCAACCGTCGCTCGATTGCAGCGGCTGGGTGCTGGCCCCCGGTCTCATCGACGCCCGGGTTTTCGTCGGCGAACCCGGCGCCGAACACCGCGAAACACTCGCAAGCGCCAGTGCCGCCGCCGCTGCTGGCGGCGTCACCACCATCGTCGTCATGCCGGACACCGATCCGGTCATCGACGACATGGCGCTTGTGGACTTTCTCATTCGCCGCGCCCGCGACACGGCCCTTGTCCATGTGGAGCCGTGCGCGGCCCTCACCAACGGGCTTCAAGGCCGCGAGATGACGGAGATCGGCCTTCTCAAAAAAGCGGGCGCGATCGCCTTCACGGACGGGCGCAACACGATCGCGGACACGCTCTTGATGCGCCGCATCCTTGCCTATGCGCGCGATTTCGATGCGCTTGTGATGCACCACACCCAGGACCCCTATCTGAGCGCGGCGGGCGTCATGCATGAAGGCGAGTTCGCAAGCCGCATCGGTCTGCCGGGCATTCCGCCCGCCGCCGAAACGATCGTCCTCGACCGTGACGTGAGGCTGCTTGAACTCACCCGCACGCGCTATCACGCGGCGCAGATTTCCTGCGCCGAAGCGCTCAAGACCATTGCCGCCGCCAAGGAAAAAGGCCTGCCCGTCACCGCCGGGGTCAGCATCAACCACCTGACCTTGAACGAGAACGACGTCGGCACCTACCGCACCTTCTGCAAGCTCTCCCCGCCCCTGCGCAGCGAGGACGACCGGCTCGCCATGGTCGAGGGGCTTGCCGACGGCCGCATCGACGTCATTGTCTCAAACCACGATCCGCAGGACGTGACCGACAAGCGCCAGCCCTTCGAGATGGCGGCCGACGGCGCGGTCGGCGTGGAAACCATGCTGGTCGCCGCCCTCCGGCTCTATCACGGCGGCGCCATGGACCTGCTGCCGCTTTTGCGCCCCATGACGGAAGGGCCGGCAAAACTGCTGGGGCTCGACCGGGGACAGCTGACGCAAGGCGCGCGCGCCGATATCGTCCTCTTCGATCCGGACGCCCCCTGGGTGCTCGACCGCGACGATCTGAAATCGCTCGCCAAGAACACGCCCTTCGATGAAAGCCTCTTCCAAGGCCGTGTCATGCGCACCTTCGTTTCCGGCAAGACCGTCTACGCCTACCGGGAAAAGTCAGCCGCCTAGGGGCCTGGAGCGGGCGGCCGGAGGCCGCTGGCAGACGGAGGGTTCAAGTAAGCTGGAACCACTTACCCCCTCATGCCGAGAAGGCCCAACGGGCCGTCTCGAAACATGGGCCAAGCATGGTCGGGTTCATCCAAACCGCGGCAAAAAACGGTTGAGCGGTTTACGGCGGCATCGCAAAAGAAGACCGCTGCTCTCGCGCAAAACAGCGCCGCGACCAATGAGGTGAACGGATGCCCGATCCCATTAGCTGGAGCCATGCGGCGCCCTACCTGATGGCCGCGCTTGTTTTCGGCTATCTGCTCGGCTCGATCCCGACAGGCGTCATCCTCACCCGCCTCGCTGGCACCAAGGATCTGCGCTCCGTCGGCTCGGGCAATATCGGCGCGACCAACGTGTTGCGCACCGGGCGCAAGGACCTGGCCGCCCTCACCCTCCTCGGCGACCTTCTAAAGGGCCTGTTCGCCGTTCTCATCGCCACCCGGTTCGGCCCGGACACGGCGGTCGCCGCCGGTCTCGGCGCCTTTCTCGGCCACCTCTACCCCGTCTGGCTGAAGTTCAAGGGCGGCAAGGGGGTCGCAACATATGGCGGCATCCTTTTGGCTTCCTGGTGGCCGGCCGGGCTCGCCGGTCTTGTTATTTGGCTTTCCGTTGCGGCAGTCACACGTTATTCCTCTCTCGCGGCCCTTGTTGCCGCAACCGCCGTGCCGCTCATCCTCGCCGCCTTCTCCAAATGGCAATTGGCTGAGCTTTTCGCGGTGCTGTCCATCCTTCTCTTCTGGAAGCACCGGGACAATATCGGGCGGCTTCTGCGGGGCCAGGAAAACAAGATCGGCAAGAAGGCGTAAGCACCGCCCGTGAACAACATGAACGTTCCAAAGCCGGATGCGGTTGCGCGCGCTCTCACCGAGGCGGAGCGCCTGGCTTGGCTCTGCCTTTGGCGCAGCGACGGCGTCGGGCCACGCACCTTTCAGCTTCTTCTAACCGCCTATGGCAGCGCCACGGCCGCCCTTGAAGCCGCGCCGGACCTTGCCGCGCGCGGCGCGGCCGCGGGCGGGGGAAGCGCCCGCCGCTTCATTCCCTTTCCAGCGGATGAGGCTCAGCGCGAACTGGAAAGCGGCCAGGCGATCGGCGCGGAACTTGTCGCCTCGGGCGAACCGGGCTATCCGCCGCTTTTGAAGCACATTTACGACCCGCCGCCGCTTCTTTGGTTCAAAGGCCGTAAAGAGACGGTTGAAAAACCCACCGTCGCGATTGTCGGTTCGAGAAACGCCTCCGGCTTCGGGCGCAAGCACGCGCGCGCAATCGCGGCCGACCTCGCCGCCGAAGGCTGTCTCATCGTCTCGGGCCTTGCGCGCGGCATCGACGCGGCCGCCCATGACGGATCGCTTGAGCACGGGACGCTCGCCGTCCTCGGTGGCGGCCTTAGGCGGGTATATCCGCCCGAGCACGTCCGCTTGCTCGAGAAGCTCACCGCGACCGGCGGCGCCATCACCGAAATGCCGCCCGACTGGACCGCAAGGGGACGGGACTTCCCGCGCCGCAACCGCCTCGTCTCCGGATCGGCCTTTTGCGTCGTCGTCGTCGAGGCCGCCCGGCGTTCGGGCTCGCTGATCACCGCCCGGCTGGCGGGCGAGCAGGGCCGTGAGGTTTTCGCGGTTCCAGGCTTTCCGCTCGATCCGCGCTCCGAAGGCACCAACGGCCTCATCAGGAACGGCGCGGTGCTCACCCGCGATGCCGCCGATGTCCTTGAAGTCCTAGGACCGATGATTGGCGCGACGCACACGGTTGCGCAGAACGGCGGCTTTTCGGGCGGCGAACCGGCGCTCGACTTCAGCACCCAGCCGGATGGCGGGGCCCGCGCCGCGGTTCTCACCCTCCTCTCCACCGCGCCCCTCCCCGTCGACGATCTGGTGCGCGAGGCAAAGCTCCCGGCGGCGACCGTCCAATGGGTTCTCGTCGAGCTTGAGATGGCGCATCTGATCTCTCGGACCCCGCGCGGCGATGTCGTCTTGTCGGATACCTGAATCCGGCCGCACCGCGCCGTTTGCGCCATTGCCGCGGGACCGACCGCATGAGATGCTCCCGAGGGTAACGTCAGGACGAGACCTGAAGGGGAGTGAAGGCCCATGTCCCGCGACAAAGGCCGCATTGCGACAGGCCGGGGTTTGACCGCCGGATTACTGCTCGTCGCGGCGGCGGCCGCATTCGCCGCGGCGCATCCCCCGCAGACACCGGTCGCGACCGCACATGCCAAGCCAGCGCCGGGCGAGGACATTCTCGATCCGGACGGCCCCGCCGGAAACCCTGGCTGGCAGTCCTGGGGCCGGGCTTCAGGACCATGCGGCGAAGGCCGTCCGTGCACCTGGGAACGGACCGTTGGGGGCGCGTCGGACGACAAGATTTCCGCGGTTGCAACCCTTCCGAACGGCGACTTCGTGATCGCGGGCAACAGCCGCGAGAACAGCGGCAGTTTTTACGACGCCTGGACACTGGGCGTCGGCAAGGACGGAAGGCTCCTGTGGCGGCAGGCATTCGGCGGCGCGCAAACGGATCAGATCCAAGACCTTGCCGTGACAACCGATGGAGAGATCTTCGCCGTTGGCCACACCCGCTCCCAGGGTGCTGGCGAAAGCGATCTCTGGTTCTTGCGTCTGGCTGACGACGGCACCGTGCGCGAACGCCGGACGCTGGGTGGTGAGCACAACGACCGCGCCCGCGCCGCCGCGCCCGATGCCGGCGGCGGCGTCTTCGTCACCGGTTTCACCGCCTCAGAAGGCGCGGGCGGCCGGGACATCTGGATCATGCGGTTCTCGCCCGATGGCACGCCCTTGTGGACGCGCACGATCGGCGGCGCCGGCTATGACGACGGCTACGACATCATAGCGATGCCGGACGGTGGCGCGGCGGTCACCGGCTTTGTCTGGACCGACGACAGCCGCGGTTTCGATCTCGCCGTGATCCGCCTGTCGGCGGCGGGCGAGACGGTGTGGCGCCGCAGCTTTCACCGCGCCGCGTTCGAAGCCGGCACGGCCCTTGACGTGACGCCGGACGGCGGACTGGTCGTCCTCGGCACGACCAGCACCGATGGTTTGCGCGATCAGGATATCTGGGCGATCCGCCTGAACGCCGATGGAGAGATGCTTTGGCAGCAGACTTACGGCGGCCCGAAACCGGAAGAGCCTTGGGGCCTCGCGGCGAGCGCGTCGGGCGGATTTCTCGTCGCCGCCCAGACCTTCTCCAAGGGTGCGGGCGGCGATATCTGGCTGTTCCGCCTCACGCCCGATGGAGCCATCGCCTGGGAACGGACCCATGGCGGGCCGAAATGGGATCATCCCTCCGCGCTTCTCGAAATGCCTGAAGGCGGGATGCTGATTGCGGGCCACACGGCGAGCAAGGGCGCGGGCTTCGAGGACGGCTGGCTCTTGCGCCTCGACGCCGAGGGCCGTTTTTAGGACCGCCTCGCCTCACCCCGCTTTACCGCGTCATGCCGAAGACCGCTTGGGCCAGACCGCCATGGCAAGCCCGAAGAAAACCAGGGCCGCGCCCAGAATCTCAAGATCCGAAAGACGTTCGCCAAGGATAAGGGCCGAGAGGCTGATGCCGAAGACGGGCACCAGCAAAAAGAACGGGGCGACGGAGGCCGCCGCGTAGTCCGCAAGCAGCCTGCCCCAGATCGCATAGACGAGAACCGTCGCCAGCACGGCCGAATAGACGGCCGCGGCGATCGTGACCCATGAAATCGAGGCGATGAGGTTGCCTGCGGAACCGCCCGCCTCGAAAACGAGCGAGAGAGCCAGCAGCGGAAGCGGAGCAGCCACGCTCATCCAAACGGCGACGCCCAGCATGTCCGCGCCGCCAAGGGATTTCAGGACGATGTTCCCGAACGCCCCGCACAAGGCGGCGATAAGAATGAGAACAAGGCCTGTCAGCGCCCCCGCCCCGGAGCGGTCGGCGACGAGACAGGCAAGCCCCACGGCCGCGACCGCGAGCGCAAGGACCTGGCGGCTCCTCAGCCGTTCCGAGAAGACGAACACCGCGATGATGATCGTGAAGAACGCCTGGGTATGGATGAGGAGCGAAGCGAGGCCGGCTGGAATGCCCCGCGTGATCGAGACGAACATCAGGCCGTATTGACCGATGCTGAACAAAAGCCCGGCGCAGATCAACATGCGCCATGGCACGGCAGGCCGCGGAATGACGAGGATGAACGCGGCGGCGCACAAAAACCGGAGAAATGCGAAGAAGATCGGCGGGGTCGACTGAAGGGCGATGGCGGAGACCGGAAATGTCGCGCCCCAGATGAACGCGGCCGCCACCGCGAGGCAGATATCGCGGGGACGCATGCTCACGGGGCCGTTTGTCCGCACCGGCTGGAATGCACGGCAACCGGCGCGCAAAAACGATCCGGCGTTTCAATGGGGCGGTTACTCACGGCGGGCATCCCTTTCCGGGTCTGAGAGTTACGGCATGGCCGTCGTCCCGGCAATCACCGCCTTGTGCTGCGCGACCGAAAGCTTGAGGGGATTGCTGAACGGATTCAAAGCCCCCGCCACACCTTTTTCCCAATCGCTGTCTTTGCGCTGATTTCACGGCACGGTCGATTGACATCGGAGCCGAGGTCTCCCATTTTCCTTGTCACGCGTGTTGGATACGCAAAGCATTCTCCCAATAAATTCAAAGGGTTAGGGGCGTGACGAGACATATTGTTGTGGTCGAGTCGCCAGCGAAGGCAAAGACGATCAACAAATATCTTGGCCCCGACTACCGGGTTCTCGCATCCTACGGTCATATCCGCGACCTGCCGGCAAAAGACGGCTCGGTCCGGCCGGATGACGATTTTTCCATGTCCTGGGACGTCGATTCCAAATCGGCCAAGCGCGTAAAAGACATTGCCGATGCCGTGAAAGGCGCCGACAGCCTCATTCTCGCGACCGACCCCGACCGCGAAGGCGAGGCCATTTCCTGGCATGTGCTGGAAATTCTGCAGAAGAAGCGCGCCTTAAAGGATATTTCCGTCAAGCGGGTCGTCTTCAATGCGATCACGAAAAAAGCCGTGACCGACGCGATTGCGCACCCCCGCGATATCGATGCGCCGCTTGTGGACGCTTATCTCGCCCGGCGCGCCCTCGATTATCTTGTCGGCTTCACGCTCTCGCCGGTTTTGTGGCGTAAGCTTCCGGGCTCGCGCTCGGCGGGGCGCGTGCAATCGGTGGCGCTGCGGCTCATCTGCGACCGCGAGCTTGAGATCGAACGCTTCGTCGCCCAGGAATATTGGTCGATTCTCGCCAAGCTGAAGGCGGCGAACGGCGCGGAGTTCGAGGCGCGCCTGACGGCTGACAACGGCACGAAACTCAAGCGCCACGATATCCCCAATGAAGCCGAGGCCATGCGCCTCAAGGCGCTGCTCGAGAGCGCGGCCTATACTGTGGAATCGGTCGAATCGAAACCGCAGCGCCGCAACCCCCAGCCGCCCTTCACCACCTCCACATTGCAACAGGAGGCCTCGCGCAAGCTCGGCTTTTCGGCATCGCGGACCATGCAGGTCGCACAGAAACTCTACGAAGGCGTCGATGTCGGCGGCGAAACCGCCGGTCTCATTACCTATATGCGGACCGATGCCGTGCAGATCACACCGGAGGCGGTGGGCGCGATCCGGAGCGCCATCGAAAACACCTTCGGCGGCAAATACCTGCCGGAGAAGCCCCGCTACTACGCCACCAAGGCGAAAAACGCCCAGGAAGCGCACGAAGCCATCCGGCCCGTCGACGTACGCCGCATGCCGCGCGATGTATCGAAGACGCTCGGCAAGGACGAAGCCCAGCTCTATACGCTGATTTGGAACCGCTCGG
This sequence comes from Hyphomicrobiales bacterium, assembly GCA_022360615.1. GTDB lineage: Bacteria > Pseudomonadota > Alphaproteobacteria > Rhizobiales > JAKSCL01 > JAKSCL01. The sequence continues at coordinate 559 of JAKSCL010000372.1, read as the reverse complement.
TCGCGAGCCAGATGGAATCGGCCGTCTTCGAGCGCACCACCGCCGATATCGCAGCCATTTCGGGGGCGGATAGGCTGACTTTGCGGGCCACCGGTTCCGTGCCTATCTTCGATGGTTTTCTGAGGCTTTATCAGGAAGGCCGCGACGACGAGGAAAACGAAGAGAACCGGCGCCTGCCGCCCTTGAAGGAAGGCGACACGCCGGAAAAACTCGGCATCAAGGCCGAGCAGCACTTCACCGAACCGCCGCCGCGCTATTCCGAGGCCTCGCTCGTGAAACGCATGGAGGAGTTGGGAATCGGGCGCCCGTCCACCTATGCCTCGACGCTGCAGACCCTCCAGGACCGCGGCTATGTGGTGCTTGAGAAGCGCCGTTTCATGGCCGAGGACAAGGGCCGGCTGGTCACCGCGTTCCTGGAAAGCTTCTTCACGCGTTATGTGGGGTACGACTTCACCGCCTCGCTGGAAGAGGACCTTGACCGGATCTCGGCCGGCGAACTCTCCTGGAAGGACGTGCTCCGCCGTTTCTGGACGGAGTTTTCCGAAACCGTCGACGGCAT
>JAKSCL010000371.1 GCA_022360615.1 Hyphomicrobiales bacterium | reverse complement strand
TCATAGCCGAGACGCAGACAAAAATTCCCTGGCTTTCGGTGGCAGAGGCGGCAATGGCGCTCGACCTGTCCGATGCGCCGGCTCTGGTTTTCCGGCATTCGGTCTCGCAGCGGCTTAACGTCGTGTACCGGCGCGTGGATGGTAATATCGGCTGGATCGATCCCGCAGAGGAAGGCGCCTCCGCCTAGCCACATTGCATCCCAAAGCGGCACCTCACCGGTTTTCGTCTCTGGACAAGCCACGGCCTTGCGGTTTACCGGTAATGGGCGACAGGGCCTTCACGTTCGAACGACCGTCCTTGCTACTCAAAAGGCCGCCCGACGGGCGGTCCGAGGGCAAACAATGGGAGAGACCTCGTGGACCTGAGCTCTCTGATCAGCGAAGACGCCATCTTCACCGGTCTTCGCGTTGCCAGCAAAAAGAAACTCTTGAAAGAGCTGTCGGAGCGGGCGGGCGAACTGGTCGGGCTTAAGGCGCAGTTGATTTTCGACACGCTTTTGGAACGGGAACGTCTCGGTTCCACAGGGCTCGGGCACGGGTTTGCCATTCCACATGGCAAGGTCCCCGAGCTTGAACGTGTCTTCGCCATGGTGGTGACGCTCGATGAACCCATCGACTTCGAAGCGGTCGACGACGCGCCGGTGGACCTTTTCATTCTCCTTTTAGCGCCTGAGGCGGCTGGCGCCGACCACTTGAAAGCGCTCGCACGCATATCACGCATCGCGCGCACACCAGGTACACTCGATAAGCTGCGCGCCGCCCATTCGGCATCCGCGATCTACGCCATTTTGAGTGATTTTTCCGAATCGGATGCAGCGTAAGGGCTGAGCCTCTTCTGCTGTCGGCTGTCAGTGCACACTCACTGTGTGCAGGTCATGCTCCGCTGCATTGGCGATAGCGGCCGATTCATCATCGGTAAGCAGGATCGGCTGGCCGTTTGCCCGGAACAAAGCAAAAAGTTCCGTTCCCGGCGCCATACCGCCCAGTTCAGCGTCGATCTCCGGAAACAGCGCCACAAAGTCGTCAGTTGATATCTTGCGTATGTAAGCCACATGACCGTCGCCGAGGCCCGCAAGCATCTCTTTCGACATCGTTGCATTTCCGGTTTTTTCATACGCGTTCATCACAACACCTCGTCTCGTATGCGCCTTCAGGCGTACCGGCCGCTTCCGCCGGATCAGCGCGCATTGATCTCGATCTTGCGCGCAATACGCTCAGGTTCGGGACGGATCAGGTCCACTGAGAGCAGGCCATCTTGCAAATGGGCGCCGACGATCTCAATGCCTTCGGCAATGACGAAAATGCGCTGGAATTGCCGCGCGGCAATACCGCGATGGATGAATGTGCGCGACTGATCGTCCTGCTGACGGCCGCGGATGATCAACTGGCTTTCCTCAATCACGATTTCCAAGTCGTTCTTGGAAAAGCCCGCAACCGCAAGCGTGATCCGTAGCCGGTCGCTTTCGCCGTCCGCCCCTTGAACACGTTCTATGTTGTAGGGCGGGTATCCATCCGAACCTGTCTTCGTCAAACGTTCGAGCAACCGCTCCACGTCTTCGAAGCCCAGGAGATAAGGGCTGTTCAAAGCACCCATCGAGACATCCTCCGTCCCATCTGCCGGCGACCCGACATGTCCCATGGTTCGCACGCCCCTATGAGGCGACGTGCTCCATGGAGATGGTTAAACAGTCTAGGGATGTCAACTTTCGGGTCCGTTAAGAGCTGATCGGGATACGCATCTAAGCGTTGAAAAACGTTGAAATACTCAGCATTTGGCTAAGACGCTGAAGATATCTCAAGAGTGCGTGAGCATCTTCATCATATTTGACCAGGATTCGGCATGTTTTCAATGCTGCAACGCAAAGAGGGCCCATCTTCGTTTCTGCGCAAATTCAACGGGCAGCTTGCTTAATTCTGTTCCACCCCGGCTTTTCTGACCGAAGCATTAAATAAGAAGGCTGATGGGCCCAACGGGGCAAAGACCGAACCGCCATCAAGCCGCGACCGCGGCTCGGGCTTTCGCCCGCCCGGCCGGAGACCGTGAGCGAAGCGAACTGGTCGTGAGGCAGAAAATGGTGGAGCCAAGGGGAGTCGAACCCCTGACCTCTTGAATGCCATTCAAGCGCTCTCCCAACTGAGCTATGGCCCCATTTTCCAGTCGCCAGCCCGGTTTCGCCCGGGCCTTTGAGATATCGAGATGTGCCACTAACCGGGACGGCGCGTCAAGCAGTGCAACGGGCGTGACTGCTCATTCACTGCTTATGTTTCTTCATCGCCGTCCGACTCAACGTCGCCAACGAGAATATCGGAGACATCATCGTCTTCGTCATCGGTTTCGAGGAAAGAATTGTCATCGTCGTCGTCGCCGGCAATGTCATCGTCCTCGATATCGGGAATGTCGACCGTTTCATCGTCTTCATCGTCGGCGTCAACGTTTTCGCCCGCCTCTTCCGCCGCTTCCTCAAGCGAAACGACCGCCTCATCGGCTTCGAGTTCGCCCTCGTCTTCGGTCGCCTTTTCAGTGGGTGCTGCGGGCTCGGCCGCCGCCGCCGGTGC
>JAKSCL010000339.1 GCA_022360615.1 Hyphomicrobiales bacterium | reverse complement strand
CCGTGAAAGAGGTGCTCATCACCATCCGCGAGCTTGCCGAAGAAGGTATGACCTGCATTTTGGTGACGCATGAGATGGGTTTTGCGCGCGAGGTGGCGAACCACATCTATTTCACCGACCGGGGCATCATCGTCGAGCACGGCCCGCCTGCGACGTTCTTCACCGACGCCAAGGACCCGCGCACCAAGGAGTTCCTGAGCCAGATCCTCTGATCGGGCGAATGCCGTAACAAACATGCCCGCCTCCTCCGCGCTTGATACGCATGCTTTAGAGGTCTTCCTCGCGGTCGCCGAAGCGGGCGGCATGACGGCGGCGGCGAAACGCCTACACATCTCGCAATCGGGCGTCTCGCAAATCATCAGCAATCTGGAAAAGGATTTGGGCGTTCCGCTCATAGACCGCAGCATCCGCCCGCCTGCCCTAACATCAGCGGGACGGGTCCTCTATGAACGGGCGTCAGGTCTCCTCACCGAAATCCGCGAATTGCGTAACGATGTGCGCAAAGCGGCAAAACTGCCTGCGGCCGATTTGCGCCTTGGCATGGACATGTCCTTTGCCGCCGTCTTCGGACCGCATCTTGCCCGCGCCCTCCGGGGCCGGATTGCGCGTCTCAGGGTCAATGCGGGGCAGACGCCGAAGCTCGTAGAAAGCTTCATGACCCGCGAACTCGATATGATTGTGGTGTCGGACGATGAGTTGGCTGCCCAACCGGGTTTTGCCGTAACAAGGCTTTTCACTGAGCCCTATATTCTGGCCCTGCCGCAAGGTTTCGATGGCGAGGCCAACGCGCTCGCCGGGCTTGCCCAAGCGCTCGATTTCGTGCGCTACGGCGCGCATACGACCGTTGGCCGCAATGTTGAGATGCACCTCTCGCGCCTGAAGGTGCATCCGCCCATGGTCTACGCGTTCGACAACACCGACTCGCTGCTCGCCATGGTGGCGGGTGGCCTCGGTTGGGCAGTTACGACGCCCATGTGCGTGCTGCAGTCCCACGCCCATGCGCGCGATGTCCGTTTCGAACCATTGCCCGGTCCGCAGGCCGCGCGTCCGGTCTGCCTGATTGCAAGGTTGGGAGAACTGGACGAGTTGTCCGGAAGTATCGCCCGGACGTCCATTGGAATCGTCACGGACCACTTCCTGCCAGCCCTTCGGCAACTCATGCCCTGGGCCGTGGAGCGGATCGTCATCGAAAGCGCAGAAGAGGCTTTTGCGTCGCCTCGCTAGCGTTTCACGTCTCGATGCCGAATTCCGCGCCCGCATTCAGGAACCACTCCCACAGCGAGACGGCAAAGGCGGGCGAAACGAACACGTCAAACCGGGCCGGGGACTCATAGGCGTTCGCGCGCACGAGCACACAGACCTGCACCTTGGCAATGACGCTCATAATCACCCGGCCCGCCGGTGTTGCTGCGGGATGGAGATCGATCATCAGACCTTTTTGAAGGAGCGCCCGCGCTTTCTCCCCCAAGACGGTGAAGCGCGTGCGGGCATGGGTGATATCGAGCGTGCAAACGCCGTCCATCGCTTCAAGCGCGGTCGCGACTGGCTTTTCCGCGCCTTCATCGAGGAGCCAATAACGCCTTGGGCCCACATGGAGGACGGTGCTGCCGGTTGCCGCGCCGCTTTCGCCGGCATGGGCCGGGAGGGCGACGCCGAGGGCCCCGGCGACGGCATCCTCTTTTCCGTCCGCGATACAGATTTGCGTGAGGCTTGCGAAGGGCCGTTCCTCAAGTGTGACCTCTAAGGCCGCGTCGGCGGCCCGGCTTTCGTGAAATCCGGCAAGCGGCGAGCGTCTTTGAAGCTTAGCCATGGACCCGCGCGCCCTCCTTGTCGAAGAAGACGGGGTGCACGACCCGCACCTTCACCGTTTCACCGGTCAGCGGGAAGGCGGCCTTGATGGTCTCTCCTTCATGGGCGAGGCCGCCCTCGAAAAAGCCGAGCGCGATGTCCTGCCTGAGCGCCGGGCTGTAGGTTACCGAGCTCACATGTCCGCGCCCATGACCGTGGACCGGTTCGTCCGCCCGGTAAAGCAGTGCGCCTGCTTTGAGCACCGCGCCTTCATTCACGGTCGCAAGACCGACAAGCTTCGGACGGTTCGGATCGAGAAGCGCGTCGCGCTGCATGAGCGCTTTGCCAAGGAACCGCGAATCCGGCTTGACGAACATATCCATGCCCACATCGTCGAGCGTCGTGCGCCCATCGATTTCGGGACCCGCGATATGGCCTTTTTCGATGCGGAGCGTGCCCATCGCTTCGGTGCCATAGGGTGTGATGGCCTCAGGTTCGCCGGCTTCCATGATCGCGGTCCAGACGGCCTGTGCGAAGCCTGTGGGTGCAAACACCTCATAAGCCCGCTCGCCGGAAAAGCTTGCCCGGTGAATGCGTGTGCCCACGCCCTGCCATTCGGTCGTTGTGAAGGACATGTGCGGCAGGGCGTCATTCGAAAAGTCTACGCCGGTGAAGACACGTTTTAGCACCTCCGCCGATTGCGGCCCCGCCACCGCCATCCCGCCCCAGGCGTCGGAAGATGAGGTGAGAAACACTTCCAGGTCAGGCCATACGGCGTCGGCGAACCATTCAAGCTGCGCCATCACCTGGGCCGCATGCACGGTTGTGGTTGTTATCCAGAAATGATCGTCGGCAAGCCGTGCGGCCGTGCCGTCGTCATAAAGGAAACCGTCCTCGCGCAGGAGAAGCGTGTAGCGGAGGCGTCCAACCTTCAGCGTCTTCAGCCTGTTCACAAAGATGCGGTCGAGAAATTCAGCGGCATCCTTACCCTGCACATCGATTTTTCCAAGCGGTGAGATGTCCACAACCCCGGCGGACGCACGGACGGCGGCGGCTTCGCGTGTATAGGTCTCGCGCAGCGTTTCGCCGCTTTCCGGATAGGCGCGCGGACGCTGCCAGAGACCGGCATCGATCATTGCCGCGCCATGCGTCCGGTGCCAGACATGCATCGGCGTGCGGCGAATGGGGGCAAGATGGAGGCCCACTTCTTCGCCCGCGACCGCACCGATTGAGACCGGTGTATAGGGTGGACGGAAGGTGGTCGTCCCCACCTCTTCGATGGGGAGACCGCGCGCTTCGGCCAAAATGGCAAGACCATTGATGTTGGAGGTTTTGCCCTGGTCGGTCGCCAT
>JAKSCL010000200.1 GCA_022360615.1 Hyphomicrobiales bacterium | reverse complement strand
TACGCCTGGCCGACCGCCGAAATCGCCGTCATGGGGCCGAAGGGGGCGGCGGAAATCCTCTACCGCGCCGACCTCGGCGACCCGGACAGGATTGCAGCACGCATCAAGGAATATGAGGAGCGTTTCGCCAACCCTTTCGTCGCCGCCGAACGCGGCTATATCGACGAGGTGATCATGCCGCATTCGACCCGCAAGCGGGTCTGCCGGGCGCTGCGGCGCCTGCGCAACAAGACGGCTGAACTGCCCTGGAAGAAGCACGACAATATTCCGTTGTGAAGGCGATTTTCGTTGCCGACAGCGCTTCGCTTTAAAGGGTAACGCTTTTTCTTTTATTCAAACGAGGGACAGGAACCGCCACATATCCATGTCCGGCGGGGTGATTTTGAAGCGAGGATTTGGCTCAACGATCCAACGGTCGCTATGAATTTTGGCTTCGGTTCGAAAGAGTTAGGTGCCATCATTGCGATTGCACAGGAGCATCGCGAAAGCCTGAAGGCCGTTCGGAATGACCACTTTAACCGTTAATGTCGAGGATATGCGGGGTGCGGACGTCAGTTGCGACGAGGAAGCGCTGAAGGTGCGCTTTGAGGATGGCCGGGTGATATCGGCGGTTTCCGCGGCCTCAATCGGCGACGCCTAAGGCGCGTGCGCGTGTTGAAATCGGTTCCCTCGGTCTCGACCGGCCTGACATTGACGAGGATCCGAGTATTGCAGGCCTGCTTGCCGGGAGGCATGCCGTTTAAGAACGTCTAGAGCGGGGCATTCAGGTGAATCACCGCGCTTTCGGCTCCTGGATTGCCGGCTCAAGGCCGGCAATGACGCAATAAGTGGTTCTTAACCCTTGCTCTAAACTCGCGCGTCACCACCGAGTTTGACCCGGTGGTCCAGGGATAGCGCCTGAAAAGCGAATGGTGGGCTCTGAGGGGGATGCTGGGTGAGCGGCTGGGTTTACATTCTTTGTTCCGGTCGAAATGGCACGCTCTATGTCGGTGTCACGAATGATTTGTGCCGGCGCATATCTGAACATCGTGACGCTGCCGTTCCCGGCTTCACCAAACGCTACAAGGTGACGCGCCTCGTCTATTTTGAGGAACACCCGACGATTCCCCATGCCATTCAGCGTGAAAAGAACATCAAAGGGTGGTCCCGGAGCTGGAAAACCGACCTTATCGAAAGGGCAAATCCGCACTGGCGTGATCTTTGGGACGATATCGCAATGCCATAACCGTGCCTTTGCGTCGGGCTGATGAATTCCGCTTCGGCGGTCGTTTCCTAGGCCCTGGATTGCCGGCTCAAGGCCGGCAATGACGCTGTGTGTGGCTTGCGGTAACCGATCCGACTCCACGCCTTGTCATCTGGTAAGCGCGGCTGACGACAAACATGATTTCTGTTTGTATGGCGTGTAGACAGCGTTTGATACGTGTGGAACGCAACCAGGGGAAGCATGGCGACGCGCAGATTTCATAACATTCCAAGCGCCGCCGCCCATGTGGCGCCCTATAGCCATGCGGTCGAGGTGGATGGCTGGGTCCATATCACAGGCCAGATTCCGAACGATCCGGCTGATGACGGCATGCCCTTGCCGCAGGGTATCGGCCCTCAGACGCGGCGCACCATGGACAATCTCATTATCATCCTGAACGGGCTCGATCTGTCGCTCGGCCATGTGGTGCAAATCCGCGTCTACCTCACGCATTTCGAGCGCGACTACGAAGCGATGAACGCGCTTTACAAAAACTACTTCCCCGATGAGCGCTATCCGGCGCGGACCTGCGTCGGCGTCACGCATCTGGCCCGCGACGCCCTCATCGAAATCGATGCTGTCGCCCGCCGCCCGGCGCTTGGACCGGCCGATCGGTAAAATTTGAGCAATCGCGCTCAGCCGCCTTTCACCACAAACGCAATTCCCCTGTCCGCGTAAGGGTTTTCCTTAGCGCTCGTCCCCCATTGTCGCGCGCATAAAACCAAACACATGGGGATGTGGCATGACGGAGATGGAACTTCCAAGCGCGGTTCAAGCGCTCGTGGAAAAAGGCAGTGTCAGCGCCGATGACGTGCTTACGCTGCGCAAGAGTGTTTTCAACGACGGCGTGGTGCAGCGCGAGGAAGCCGGCTGGATTTTCGCGATCCAGAACGCGGCGAAGGATGTGGACCCTGAGTGGGAAACATTCTTTGTCGAGGCGCTGGTCGATATGGCCGTGCGCCAGGCGGAGCCTTATGGTTATGTCTCGGAGGAGAGCGCGGATTGGCTGATCGGTGAGCTCTCGTCGGATGGCCGGATAAAGAATCCGCTTGCGCTCGATGCATTGATCCGTGTGATCGACAAGGCGAAATCATGCCCCGCGCGGCTGCCGGCCTTCGCGCTTGAGCAGGTCAAATATGCGGTCATCGAGGGCCAGGGGCCGGGGCGCGGTCCGGGCCTTTACGTTGCAGGCGTGGTGACAGAGGCCGACGTTGAGCGCCTGCGGGGCATTCTTTATGCCTTTGGCGGCGACGGCAATGTGGCGGTGACGCGCGCGGAGGCGGAGGTGCTTTTCGATATCAACGATGCAACGAGCGCGGCCGACAATCATGCCGCCTGGTCCGACCTCTTCGTTAAAGCGGTGGCGAACTATCTGATGAATGTCTCGGGCTATGCGGTGCCGAGCCGCAAGGAGGCGCTGCGCCGCGAGGCCTGGGTGTCATACGCGACGCCGGAGATCAGCAGCTTCTTCCAGCGGATGCTGATGGGCGGGCTTGCCGGCGTGATGCAGGCCTATAGCCCGGTCGAGGCGGCCGAAGACCGTGAGGCGCGCATGGCGGCAGCCGAGGAGATCACCGAAGAAGAGGCGAAATGGCTGGCCGACCGCATCGGCCGCGACGGCGACCTGCATGAGAACGAGAAGGCGCTTTTGACGTTTTTGGCCGATGAGAGCCCGAACGTGCATCCGGCTCTTCAAACGCTTGTCGATGCGGTTGCCTGATTCGCACGAAGGCGGGCCGTTTCCATCATGAGGCGATGCGGGGCGTGACATGGTTTCGCGCCCCATCCCGCCTTCTCCGTTCCGCGCCCCGGCGCAGTCTTTGACTTGCGTCCGATCAAGACGCGTGGTTCCCTCCTGGAAAGACAGGAGGGCATGGCGCGATGTCCGACGAACTATCCGGTACGTTCAGCCGTCAAGGCCCTGTCAAAGGAAGGGCCGGGGCGGGCTTGCGCGGCAGGACGATGGGGAGATGTGCCTCGTCCTCGGTTCGGGGGCCCGAAATCGCTGGCGGCCTTGCCGCTTATCGATTTTCTGGATGCGCATCCTGTCCATGTCTCCCGCATTGTGAGGTGCAGCAGCTTTACTCGCTCGCGGCGCGCTCAAGCCTTGAGAAGGGCCGCCTCCAGAACCCGATGTCGCTCCATTCCTTTCATGGAGATCGTGCGATCCTCGCAAGGAGATGCGCGCAACGAAGCACGCGACGTTGCCTAACCCTTCAGCCGCTCGGCATGCCAGGCGATGTGCTCGGCCATGAAGGTCGAGATGAAAAAGTAGGAGTGGTCGTAACCCTCCTGCATACGCAGGGTGAGGGGGATGCCGGCTCCCGCGCATGCCTCTTCGAGAAGCCAGGGCTTGAGCCCGCTTTCGAGAAACCCGTCAGCGCTTCCCTGATCGACGAGGAATTCCCTGAACCGTTTGCCGTCTTCTATCAGAGCCACCGTGTCGTAGGCGCGCCAGGCCGCCTCGTTGCCGCCCAAATAGGCGGCGAAAGCCTTGCGTGACCATTCCGCCGATGTGGGGCTGACGATCGGCGCAAAGGCCGAGCAGCTCTTGAAGCGGTCCGGACTCTTCAACGCCAGTGCCAGCGCGCCATGTCCGCCCATGGAGTGGCCGAAGATGGATTGGCGCTCCATGTCCGCCGGGAACTCCGATTGGATAACCGCAGGCAGGTCGCGCATCACATAGCTCGCCATTGCGTAGTGCGGTGCCCATGGGGCTTCGGTTGCGTCCAGATAAAAGCCCGCACCGCCGCCGATCTGCCAGTCGTCCGGGACATCGTGCACATCCGCGCCGCGCGGGCTCGTGTCGGGGCAGACGATGATGATGCCGTGTTCGCTGGCCGCTTTCCGGTACTCGCCCTTTTCCATCACATTGGCGTGGGTGCAGGTCAGGCCGGACAGAAACCAGAGAACGGGGTAGGGCCCGCCGCCATTCGTCTCCGGCGTGAATACCGCGAAGGTCATGCCGCATTGGCAGGTCTTGGACGCGTGCGTGTAGACGCCTTGCACTCCGCCGTGGGAACGCGCCGTGCTCACGGTTTCGATCATCGTGCTGTCCTGCTGAATTGCTCCTAGGGAGAAGTCTTTCGTTCCGGGGCTTAACGGCATTCCACCGGCGTGTCATCCGGCAAAACCGGGTGCCGTCTATTTTGCCCACTGACAAGGAGGCTTCACAGCACTTTGCTTCAATAGCGCATGAAACTGCGGGGGCTCCTCATGACACTGATCGACACGACCTCTCTTGTTTCCAACAAGAAAAAATGCCCGGCGAACGCCGCGTTTCTCCGGTCCTCGGTGCGGGCGGTCTCCGCCCGATCGCCGTTTTGCCGCTCCTTGAGATGCTGGCGGAAAGAGATATCGAGATCGAGAGCGTCTTCGGTTGCAGTGGCGGGGCGGCCATAGGATCGCTCATCGCTTGCGGTTACGCATTCCAGAAAATCAAACAAATCGTAGCGTGTTGCTGTCGTCCGGCGATCTCGCGACCGCGGTTTATGCCTCCTCGGCATTGTTTCCGGCCCTTCCGCCCGCGCTCATCGATGGGCGATGGCTTGTCGATGGGGCATTCCACGCTTGACCTGTACCGGAAAGACTTCGAGCACTTCTTCGCGTCCATCTAACCGTTCAAGGGCAAGCCTTAAGAGCCCGTATACGAATGGACGTTTATTTTATCTTTTTGGGGCATGCCCCGGCGTCATATCGACGTAATTGTCCCGTGATTTTCAACAAAACCAGGCCCGCCGATGTTTTCCAAACACAATCGAAGTGTTTCCAAACTCATTCTCAAAACACTCGACAAGGTTTCTTCCAATGTCATGATCGCCGACAATGATTGGCGCATCGTTTACATCAATGAGGCGCTAAAACACTTTCTTGGCGAAGCCGAACAAGCAATCCAAACCGAGTTGCCGGATTTCAGCGTTGACCGCCTGGTTGGCCGGAGCATCAACGTTTTCCATAGGAAGCCGGAACGTCAAAATGCGTTGATCGCAGGGCTGCAGGCGGCGCATGGCATGACGATAGAGGTGGGCGGCGTGCATTTTGACCTGCGTGCGAAACCCATTTTCGACGGGAATGGAACGCGCGCCGGGACCAGTGTTGAATGGGGCGATGCCGAGTTTCGAACGCAAAACGCGGTCTATAAGGCGCAAAGCGACGCCATCAGCCGTTCGAATGCCATGATCAGCTTTGAGCCCGACGGAACCATTCTCGATGCGAACGAGAATTTCCTGAACGCGACGGGTTACGCCAAGGAGGAGATCGTCGGCCAGCATCACCGCATGTTCGTCCATGACGTTTACGGAGCGAGTGCCGAGTATGCGGGCTTCTGGGACCGGCTTGCCCGGGGGGAGAACATCAATGGCGAGGTCTTGCGCCGTTCAAAGTCGGGCGATGACCTTTGGCTGCAAGCAATCTACCATCCGATCGCCGATGAGGAGGGACGGGTTTTCAAGGTGGTGAAGTTCGCATCCGACATCACCGAGGACGTGCGTCTGCGCAACCGTGCCAAGGACACGCAACGGCAAATCGCCGAAGATGTCGAAGGCATCTCGGCTGCGATATCGCGGACAAGCGACAAGGCCACGCACATTTCCTCCGCGTCCGACGAGACATCGGTGCGGGTTGAATCCGTGGCCGCCGGCGTCGAGGAATTGGCCACATCGTTCGGCGAAGTGAACGCACAGGTCTCAGAGGCCAGCGCCATCGCCAGCAAAGCCGCAGAGGAAGCAGGCAACACCGGTACGATCGTGACCGGACTGTCCGAGGCGGCCGCCGAGATCGAGAACGTCGTCAAGCTGATTTCGGATATCGCGGAACAGACCAACCTTCTGGCGCTGAATGCAACGATCGAGGCGGCGCGCGCGGGCGAGGCCGGACGCGGTTTCGCCGTCGTGGCTTCCGAGGTCAAGGAACTCGCGAGCCAAACCGCAAAGGCAACGGATGGCATCAGCGGCAGCATCCGCAACGTTCAGAATTCGACCGGGCAGGCCGTTTCGGCCATTGAGACGATCACCTCGACGATCAATCAGATCAACGAGATCACGACGGCCATCTCCTCGGCCGTGGAGGAGCAGTCTGTCACGACCAAGGAGATGTCCTCCAACATGCATCTGGCGGTCGACGGCGTCCGGACAATCAATGAGGGCGTCGGCGAGATCGCCGAGGCGGCGCGCACGATCGACGGTTCGACACAGAAACTCAAAGCCGCCTCCGCAACGCTGACCTGACGCAATCCCGGCATTCCTGACGGAAAACGCCGGCCCCAGAGACGGGAGGCCGGCGTTTTCATTCCCGCCGCGTCGGGAGTTGACGCCGTTAGCGCGGCTCGTCCATCAGGCCCTTGATGATGGCGAAGCAGGCCAAGAGCAGCACGATGGTGAATGGGAAGCCGGTCGAGACCGCCATCGCCTGGAGGGCCGCCAGCCCGCCGCCGAGAAGCAGGGCGATGGCGACGAGCCCCTCGAATGTCGCCCAGAAGACCCGCTGCGAGACCGGCGCGTCGATCTTGCCGCCCGCCGTGATCGTGTCGATGACGAGCGAGCCGGAATCCGACGACGTGACGAAGAACACGATGACAAGAACGATGCCGATGAAGGATGTGATCTGCGTGAGCGGCAAGGCGGCCAGCATTTCGAACAGCTTCAGTTCAAGCGGCGCACCGGCGACCGCCTGATAGCCGTCATTGACGATCTGGCTGATCGCCGTTCCGCCAAACGCGGTCATCCAAAGCACCGAAACGGTCGATGGGATCAAGAGCACGCAGATCATGAATTCGCGCACTGTCCGCCCACGGCTGACACGGGCGATGAACATGCCGACAAAGGGTGACCAGGAGATCCACCAGGCCCAGTAGAACGCGGTCCAGCCCTGGCTGAAGTTCGCGTCCTCGCGTCCAAACGGCATCGAAAGCGCTGGCAGATACTGCGCGTAGGCCGCGAGATTGGTGAAGAAACCTGAGACGATCGCCACTGTCGGCCCGGCAAGGATGACGAAGCTCAAAAGCGCGATCGCGAGCAGCATGTTGATTTCGGAAAGACGCTTCACACCCGCATCGAGACCCGCGACCACGGATACGAGCGCCACCCCGGTGATCGCCAAGATCAAAAACACCATCGTGGCGTTGTTGTTCGGCAGGCCGAACAGAAACTCAAGCCCGGCGCCCGCTTGCGTCGCGCCGATCCCGAGGGAGGTCGCCAAGCCGAAGAGCGTTGCAAACACGGCGAGCGTGTCGATGACGTGGCCCGTCCAGCCCCAGACCCGGTCGCCGAAGATCGGGTAGCAGACCGAACGCATGGTAAGCGGAAGGCCCTTGTTATAAGAAAAGATGGCGAGCGCCAGCGCGACGACGGCATAGATCGCCCAAGGGTGAAGCCCCCAGTGGAAGATCGTGGCCGCCATGCCGAGGCGCTGTGCCTCGGCGCTATCGCCCGCGGCCGCGCCGAGCGGCGCCCAGTCGGTGCGCACGCCGTTCTCAACGGTGGTTCCCGCCAGCGCCGAGTTGTAGTGGGAGATCGGTTCCGATACCCCGAAGAACATCAGGCCGATGCCCATGCCGGCGGCGAACAGCATCGCAAACCAGCCGAGATAGCCATAATCGGGCTTCGCGTCCTTGCCGCCGATCCGCACGCTGCCGAGCGGCGTGACAATCAGAACCAGGCACATGATGACGAAGATGTTCCCCGCCGAGAGGAAAAACCAGGCGAGGTTCGAGGTTAGCCAGCCGCGGAGGTCCTCGAAGAGCGGTTCGACATCGTTCTGGAAGGCAAGGGTGAGAATGACAAAGGCGACAATCGTCAATCCGGAGATAACGAAGACCGGATTGTGGATATCGAGGCCGAAGGGGCCCAGCTTCGGCTGGATGTTGTCCTGGCCGATTTCATATTCGGTTTCGATAATATTGGTGGGCCCTTCGGGTTGCGGAATCCCTTGGCCCCCGGCGGTTTCTTCTGACATCTTTCCTCTCCATTTGAGGGCGTTTCCTTGAGCGCGCCACTGTCTCGGCGCGTCTTTCGCTACCGGACGACGAACACGGAAACCTTCGCGTGCGATGCGACATAGCCAGCGTTCGACGTGAAGATGTGTTCGGGAAATCCGGGGATGTGCGATCCCATGACGATCAGGTCGGCGCCCGTGTCCTCGGCGGCTTTCAGGAGCGTCTGGTCGAGGTCAACGCTTGGATCGTGCGATGTATAGGGTGCGGCGCTAGCGTCGCTCAGGCCATGCGCGGCCGCCTGATCCTTGGCGAAGGCGTCGAGCTTGGCGGCGAACTCCGCCGGATTGTGCGCCACAGCGCCGGGCGCCGCCGCCGCGACCCCCACGTAAGAGACCGGCACACCGTACTGTTTCGATAGGCCTGCCGCCGTCTTCAAGGCTTTGTCGAGCCCGGCGATATGCGCAAGATCGACCGGCACCATGATTCTTCGATACATTCAGCCCTCCTTTCTAAACGGGTTAGGGCGTCCCTCCCTTTCTCATATGACGCCTCTTCTTCTTTTAAAACACAACGACGCTGCGAATGGATTCGCCCGCGTGCATAAGATCAAAGCCCTTGTTGATATCTTCGAGCGGCATGGTGTGGGTGATCATCGGATCGATTTCGATTTTGCCGTCCATGTACCAGTCAACGATCTTGGGCACGTCGGTGCGGCCCCTTGCCCCGCCAAAGGCCGTGCCGCGCCAGGAGCGCCCGGTCACCAATTGGAAGGGGCGGGTCGAGATTTCGGCGCCCGCAGGAGCAACACCGATGATGATCGATTCACCCCAGCCCTTGTGCGCGCATTCGAGCGCCTGGCGCATGGTCGTGACATTGCCGATGCACTCGAAGCTGTAATCGGCGCCGCCGCCGGTGAGGTCGACGAGATAGGGGACGAGGTCGCCCTCGACCTCCTTCGGATTGACGAAATGCGTCATTCCGAAGCGTTCGCCCCAAGCTTTCCTGTCCGGATTGAGATCGACGCCGACGATCATGTTTGCGCCGACGAGCCGCAATCCCTGGATAACATTAAGGCCGATGCCGCCGAGTCCGAAGACGACGCAATTCGATCCAGGCTCAACCTTTGCCGTGTTGATGACCGCGCCGACGCCGGTCGTGACGCCGCAACCGATATAGCAGATCTTGTCGAAGGGAGCATCCTCACGGACCTTGGCCACGGCGATCTCCGGCAGCACCGTGAAATTCGCGAAAGTGGAGGTGCCCATGTAGTGGTGCAGCTTTTCGTTGCCGATCGAGAAGCGCGATGTGCCGTCGGGCATCAGCCCCTGGCCCTGGGTCGTGCGGATTTTCTGGCAGAGATTCGTCTTCGGGTGCAGGCAATACGCGCATTCCCGGCATTCAGGCGTATAGAGCGGGATGACGTGATCGCCCTTCTTAACGCTTGTCACACCGGGGCCGGCGTCGACCACGATGCCCGCGCCTTCATGCCCAAGAACGGCGGGAAACAGTCCCTCGGGATCGGCACCGGACAAGGTGAATTCGTCGGTGTGGCAGATGCCGGTCGCCTTGATCTCGACCATGACCTCGCCCTCACGCGGACCCTCGAGCGTGACGGTGGTGACTTCAAGCGGTTTTCCAGCTTCAAGTGCGACGGCGGCGCGGACGTCCATGCATCTCTCCCTAAGTTTCCCGAATTTTAGCGTGCCGCCCGAGAGGCTAATAGTGAAAGCGGTCCGAGACCACCTAAGCATTCAAAAACCGACCTATGGTGTGCGGATCGCGTCAAATGCTTCTAAAAAACCGGGATTTTTAAAATGACTGGACCAATGCTCCTCGGAGGAACCATCATTGCCGCGACGGTTGTGATTCAGACCTTCGGACTGATTCTTCTCACCGATTTCGTCTCGCGGCTGGTTCCGTCCGTGACGCGCCGTTTCGGCGAGGCGGGCAAGATGATCACGATCACGCTGACGGTTCTCGGCCTGTTTTCCATTCACCTGTTGCAGGTCAATGTCTGGGCCTTCGTCTTTTGGGGGCAGCGTGACATCACCGATTTCGAGACCGCGCTCTACTTCTCGCTGGTGACCTTCTCAACCCTCGGTTATGGCGATATCCTGGTGGCTCCGCAATGGCGCATCCTGGCCGGTTTGGAAGGCATGAACGGCTTTCTCCTGATCGGCTGGTCGACCGCCTATCTCGTCTCGGTGTCCTCGCGCTTCGGCCCGTTCCGCCCCGGCACGATTTTCTAACCGCCGGTCAGCCGCGGGCTTTGCGGCCATCCAAACCAAGCCGATCCTAGAAGATCTCGGTGATCGGATAGACGTGCACGAGGTAGAGATAGAAGAAGGCGAGCGAGAGAACGAGAATAACGACGCCGAGGACCGGCGAGGAGACCTTGATCCCGCCGGCCGTCGCTTCAATGGTCGTTTCGGTGGGCGCGGCTTCGCCACCCTGGCGCGGCAGCGCCGCGCGGAACTGCAGCCAGGAGAAATAGATGCCGACCGTCACAAGGCCGACGACCAGCCAGAAGATGATCTTGCTTGAGAACAATTGCCACGCGAAGACCGCTTGCCGGTGCTCGAAGCCATCGGCGCGGTAGGTGTAATACGCGGTCAGCGAACGGCGCAACGCCGCCCGGCCCTCCTCGTCAAGGAGGCTGGGATCGGCGATCTCCGGAAAAACCGCAATGGACTCGTCCCCGCCGCCGGAGGCCGGATCACGGTTCGTCTCTCCGGTCCGGCCCGCATCCCGGTCCGCCAGCGCCTCTTCGAGTTCGCCGATCCGGTCCCTTGCGCCGCCGCTGGTCAGGTTTTCCAGCCTGTCGATATCCTGCTGCGCCAGGAGAACGCGTGGCGGTTCCTCCTGGGCGGAGGCTTCGCTTGCGGCGCCAAGGGCCGCAAGGACGCAAAAGCCAGCCAGCGTCCTGGTGACGGCCGTCGGGAAAAGCCGTGTCACGTTCTTATCCGTCCGGCTGGGTCAGGAAGCCGATGCTTCGAAGCCGCCAATCAAGGCGCTCGTAATAGTCCTTACCCGCTTCCGTTTGCATGTAATCGGTCATTTCCTGATCGGTGAGGATGTTGCGCAGGATTCCCAGAAGGTCCTCGTCAAGCCGGTCTCCCCAATCTGCGAGCGATGGCGGCAGCTGCGGCAGGCCTGCGAAAGAAACCTGCATGAAAAGCGTGTTTGCCATGGTTCCGTCCGGCCAGATGATCCGCTGCGATCCGTTGGGGCGGCGCAGCCGTTTGCTGCCGTCGGCAAGCCCGATTTCGAGTGTGCCGTCTGGAAGAACCTTGCGGCTGACGATACTCGATCCGGCGGGGAGCGTCGCGCCTGACGCCGGTTCGCCCAGGCTTTGCCTGAATTCCGCGATGCGGCCGCGATAGGCGATGGCCAGGCAAAGCCGGTTGGCGCCGCAGCCATTGCGCAGTCCCTGCCATTCAAGCTGATCGGCGCGAAACGCCCTTTGGCGCGATGCGGGCAGGCTGTCTCTCAAGCGCCGGTAGCTCGCCGCCATCTCGCTGTCGAGATGCGCAAGCTGAGCGGACCCGCAGATGGCGCGTTCGGTGGGCGTCAGATTGCCGCTGCAGGAATAGCTCGGCTGGGCCTGGGAAGGGAGCGCGGTCAAAATCGCAAAAAGGGCTGCGCCAAGGTCAAGCCATCCGGCGGTTGTCATCCTCATCATCGTCCAGGGGCCTTCACGTTTCATGCGCCCTCCAAGCCCTGCCTTGAGGAATATTATCGGGTACCTTTGTGCCGGTTTGGTGACAGATTCGCGTTTTGCGCGTGTGCGCGGTTTTCTTCCCGTGCCGGGCCGTCCCCGCGGCCGCCACGCCATCTTGCCGATTTGTTGCATCCCGCCTAAACAAACGGGCCCGCGTTTTTTGCGCTGCGGAAATAAAACAACGGAAAAAATATGTTCAGTAAAATTTTGATCGCCAATCGCGGTGAGATTGCCTGCCGGGTTATCAAAACGGCAAAGAGGCTGGGGATTGGGACGGTTGCCGTTTACTCGGAGGCAGACAAGGACGCGCTCCATGTGGAGATGGCCGACGAGGCTATCGCGATAGGCCCCGCGGCAGCGGCGGAAAGTTACCTGGTGATCGACAAGATCATCGATGCTTGCCGCAAGACCGGCGCCGATGCGGTCCATCCGGGCTACGGGTTTCTCTCGGAAAACGCTGCCTTCGCCCGGGCGCTCGATGAGGCGAGGATCACCTTCATCGGCCCGCCTGTGAACGCCATCGAGGCGATGGGCGACAAGATCGAATCGAAGAAATTCGCAAACGACGCGAAGGTCTCGACGGTTCCAGGCTATCTCGGTGTGATCGAGGACGAAAAGCAAGCGGTCGAGATCGCCAACGGCATCGGATACCCGGTGATGATCAAGGCGTCGGCGGGCGGCGGCGGGAAGGGCATGCGCGTTGCTTTCAGCGCCGATGAGGTCGAGGAAGGGTTTTCGCGCGCCAAGTCCGAGGCCGCGTCCTCCTTCGGCGACGACCGGGTCTTTATCGAGAAATTCATCGTCGAGCCGCGCCACATCGAAATCCAGGTCCTGGCCGACAAGCATGGCAACGCCATCCATCTGGGCGAGCGGGAGTGCTCGATCCAGCGCAGGAACCAGAAGGTGATCGAAGAGGCGCCGTCGCCCTTTCTCGATGAGGCGACGCGGGCCGAGATGGGCGCGCAAGCGATCGCGCTTGCAAAGGCTGTCGGGTACTACAGCGCAGGCACGGTCGAATTCATCGTCGATAAGGACCGGAACTTTTATTTCCTTGAAATGAACACAAGGCTCCAGGTGGAGCATCCGGTCACGGAACTGGTCACGGGCTTCGATCATGTCGAGCAGATGATCAAGGTGGCGGCCGCCGAGACGCTCGAACCGACTCAGGACAGCGTGAAGCTTAAGGGCTGGGCCATCGAAAGCCGGATCTATGCCGAGGACCCGTTCCGCAATTTCCTGCCCTCGACGGGACGGCTCGTCACCTACCGCCCGCCGCAAGAAGGCGAGACGGACGGGCTCACGATCCGCAACGACACGGGCGTCGTCGAAGGCTCGGAAATCTCCGTTTACTACGATCCGATGATCGCCAAATTGGTGACCCATGCGCCGACGCGGAACGCGGCAATCGACCATATGGCGGACGCGCTCGATCAGTTCGCGATCGACGGCATACGTCATAACATCCCATTCCTCGCCGCGCTCATGGCGCATCCGCGTTGGCGCGCGGGCGAACTGACCACGGGTTTCATCGCCGAGGAATATCCGGACGGGTTCGCAGGCGCCCATGAGACACCGGAAATCCTGCACCGCCTGGCGGTGATCGCGGCGCAGATGACCGGCTTCATGGAGAGCCGCGACAGTCACATCGCCGGGCGCATGCAGCCGCCGTCGGGCGAGGAAGGGATCGGGCGCTATTCGGTTTTCGTCGGCGGCGACCGTTTCGAGATCGATGCGGAAGAGAGCGAGGACGGGACCCTTGAAGTGGCGATGCTCGACGGAGACGGAGAGCCGTTGGCCGTCTACCGGGTGATCAGCTTTTGGCTGCCGGGTGAGCGCATATGGGAAGGTGTCATCGACAGCGGGCATGCGGCTGCCCAAGTGCGGCGCGCCAATGCCAGTTTCGAGATCACCCATCGCGGCGTCACGAAATCGATCAGTGTTCTCAAGCCCCATGTGGGCGATCTCCTCGCCTTGATGCCTGAAAAGGAACCGCCGGACACCTCACGCATGCTGTTGTGCCCGATGCCGGGCCTTCTCGTGTCGCTCTCGGTTTCGGAGGGCCAGGAGGTGAAAGCGGGTGAGGCCTTGTGCATTGTCGAGGCCATGAAGATGGAGAACATCCTGCGGGCCGAGCGGGACGCGACCGTGGAAAAGATCAATGCGGCGCCCGGCGACAGCCTTGCCGTCGACGCGGTGATCATGGAATTTGCGTAAACGGGCCGGTGAGCGTGAAACCGGACAATGCGCAGGCTCTATTTCGCATACGGATCGAACATGGCGGTACGGCAAATGGCGCGGCGCTGCCCGCCCGCGCGCGCTCTCGGCCCGGCCCGGTTGGACGGCTGGCGCTTTATCATCAACCGGCGCGGGACGGCGAGCATCGTCCCCGATGCGAGCGGCGCGGTCCACGGCGTGTTATGGTCATGCACGGCGGACTGTATCGCGACGCTCGATCATTTCGAAGGAGTCGCAAAGCGCCGCTACCGCAAGCTGCTGGTGAATGTGGAGACCGGTGAACGGGACCGGCAAGTGCTTGTTTACGCCGGCCTTCACAATGCGCGGGGGCGGGCGATCCGTGCCTATCTGAACGGCACGGTGCTTCCGGCGGCCCGCCAATGGGATCTTCCGCAAGACTATCTCGATGAGTTGGCGGCGCTCAGCGGCCACACGCCGCTCGGCCCCATTCGCGCGAAACCGCGCGGGCGGAGTTGGCGGCCCTAAAGGCTTTCACTTTTGCGGGATGCTTCTCAAAACAACCGGGAAAGTGATAGAAGGAAAACGATAGTTGAAGGAGCCGGTCATTTGCGTCCGCTTTCCAGTCTTCTCAGCCGGTTCGTCAAAAAAGGTTCGCTGACGGTGTACGACGCCGACGGCGCCGCGCATCAGTTCGGCAACGGCGCCGACGGCCCGTCCGTGACCATGCGCCTGCACGACCGCAAGCTTTACCGGGATCTGTTCTTCAGTCCGGAACTGCGCACGCCCGAGGCTTACATGGACGGCCTTTTGACCTTTGAGAACGGCTCGGAGGTCTACGATCTTCTTTACCTCTTTTCGGTCAATAGGCGGTCGCTCGGTTCACATCCCGTGCAGCAGGCCGTCGGCCGGATATCGCGGGCGGTGAAACGCTTCCAGCAGCAAAACCGCCTTGGTCAGGCGGCGCAGAATGTCCAGCATCACTACGACATCTCAAACGATCTTTACCGGCTCTTCCTCGATGAGGGCATGAACTACTCCTGCGCCTATTTCACCGATCCGGAGCAATCGCTTGAGAGCGCACAGCTTGCGAAGTTCCGGCATGCCGCCTCGAAGCTCGGCCTGAAGCCGGGCATGACGGTCTGCGACATCGGTTCGGGCTGGGGCAGCTTCGCGATCTTTCTCGCCAAGACCTTCGACGTGAAGGTGACGGGCGTCAATGTCTCCAAGGAACAGCTGGCGCTGTCGCGCGAACGCGTTCAATCCGAGGGGCTCGGTGACCGGGTCGAATTCATCGAGTGCGATTACCGGGACATCGAAGGCCCGTTCGACCGGGTGACGTCGGTCGGCATGATGGAACATGTGGGCGTTCCGTTTTTCGACGCCTATTTCGGCAAGGTGCGCGATATCCTGAAGCCGGGCGGCTATGCCTTCATCCATGCGATCGGTTCCATGTCGCCGCCGAGCACGACATCGCCCTTCATTCGGAAATACATCTTTCCGGGCGGCTACACGCCCGCAATGTCCGAGGTGTTCGCTTCCACCGAGCGATGCAGGCTCTGGGTCGCCGATTTGGAAATCCTCAGGCTGCACTACGCCTACACGATAAGGCACTGGCGCGGGCGTTTCGCGGCCAACCGTGACAAGGCCGCGGCGCTTTTCGACGAGCGCTTCTGCAGGATGTGGGAGTTCTATCTGGCGGCTGTCGAAATGTCGTTCCGCCACGGCTCGAACATGGTCTTCCAGCTTCTCCTCAGCAATGCGCGTGAAGATGTGCCGATCACCCGGGACTATATGTTCGATGCCGAACGCGCATTGAACGCGGAGCGGAAGCAGGCGTCCGCGGCATGACGGCCGGTATCCAGGCCGTGCATGTTCTCATCATGGGCCGGGTGCAAGGCGTCGGCTACCGGGCCTGGGTGGCGCGGGAGGCGAATGCGGCCGGGCTTTCGGGCTGGGTGCGGAACCTTTCCTCCGGCGATTTGGAAGCGGTGTTCAGCGGGCCGCCCGGCGAGGTGGCGGACATGCTGGAACGCTGCTGGCGGGGGCCGTCCTGGGCGCGGGTGGCTGACGTGAAGCTCGTCTCGGACGCTCAGCCCATCGACGGAGCTTTCGAAGTGCGCGCAGACGCCTGAAGCGGTCCGGCTGTCTCCACCGGTCCGAAAACCTCCTCGAAGGCCGCCCGCAAAGCCATGTCGAATTCCTCCATCGCGGCGAGATGGCCAAGATCGTGCAGGCTTGTCATGCCGTGATCGCGGATGCCGCAGGGCACGATGCCCTCGAAATCGGATAGTTCGGGATCGACATTGACCGAGATGCCGTGAAAGCTCACCCCGCGCCTGACCCTGATGCCGAGCGCGGCGATCTTGTCTTCCGAGCCGGTTCCGCGCTCCGGCCTGCGGACCCAGACGCCGACCCGGTCGCCGCGGCGTTCGCCGATGACGTTGAAGGCCGCCGAGGCCCGAATGATCCAGGTTTCGAGCCCGGAGACGAAGGCCCTGACATCGCCGCCGCGCTCTTTCAGGTTCAGCATGGCGTAAGCGATCCGCTGCCCGGGCCCGTGATAGGTGTACTGGCCGCCGCGGTTTGTCTTGAAGACCGGCAGGCCGTGGCTGTTCAAGAGATCGCCGGCGCGGGCGCTGGTGCCCGCTGTGTAGAGCGGCGGGTGCTCAAGGAGCCAGACCTCTTCTGGCGCTCCGCCATGGGCGATACGCCCGGCGAGCGCTTCCATCGCCGCGCAGGTCCCAGAATAGGGGCTGAGCCCTGGCAGCACGCGCCAGCGGACAGCCCGCTCAAGCTTGAGGCGCTGGAGAGCGTCCACACTCTTTAACCGGTCGTTTACCAATCGATAACCATTCCTCCCGATTGTCGGCCTGGGCATCTGGAGCCGTGCCGCTTTTCCCCGATGTGCTCCGACGGGCAGGAGCCTTGCGCCATGACGGAACTCAAGGAAGTCAATATCGGTATATCGGTTGTGCTTGGCAGCACAACCATGCCCATCCATCAGCTTCTGCGCATGGGCCGCGGCGCGGTGATCGCCCTTGATGCGGGCGAAGACGATCAGGTCGTTATCCTCGCCAATGATTTGCCGGTTGCCAAGGGCCGGGTGATCCTTTGCGATGACAAGATCGGTGTCGAGGTGAGCCGGACGCTCAATAAGGCCGAACTCCGGACAATGGGTTGAGGTTAGCCCTAAATCATCCCTTGAGCGCCTTTCCGGCTTTTGCTAGATCAGGTGCCTCTCGTCAAACGAAGCGGTCGTGGCGGAATTGGTAGACGCGCAGCGTTGAGGTCGCTGTGGGGTAAAACCCGTGGAAGTTCGAGTCTTCTCGACCGCACCATTATATCGCTCACGCCGGATTCACTTCGTTCATCGGCTCCGCGGGAGCGGCCTGACCGGCCGGCGCCCGTTCGGACGCCGATGGCGCCATGCTTCGATGTTTCTTCCGAGCAGCGCAAAGTTCAGCCCACAAAGCGCACAGAACACGGCCTAGCGCATGGCTCTTCAAATCGGATTGCATCTTGTCGTTCTCATCGCTGCCTTCTTACAGGCGGTGACAGGGATCGGCTTTGCGCTGATCGCAGGGCCGGTGATCCTGCTTGCCATGAATGACGGATCGGCCTTCCAGGTGACGGCCGTTCTCAGTTTTCTCATCGCCATCGTGCTCGCGCCCCGGATTTGGCGGTTCGCGCACAAGGACGCCTTCAAGGCCCTGGGTGTGGGCGCGGCTCTGGGCCTGATACCGGGGATTCTCCTTTACGCGACCGTCGGGGCCAACACCCTCAAGATCGGGGCGGGGCTCGTCCTAACGGCGCTTTGTGTTCAGTTCCTCTTTGGTGCAAGGTCTGAAGGGCAGAAACGTCCCGTCAATCGGGGCATCGGGTTCATCTCCGGGTGTCTTGGCGGCGCGCTTGCGATGCCCGGGCCGACTGCCGCGATCGGCCTTGCCCGCGCGGGCGCTGACAAGACCGTTTCCCGGGCCACGATCCTTTCGTTTTTTGTCCTGTCTTATCCCTTCATCTTTCTCGGCCAATCCCTTGCGGCTGGACTGACGCAGGATACCGTGACGGCGACGGCGCTTTTCGTTCCGGCAACGCTTGCGGGCACGTTCGCCGGGCGATGGGCTGAACCGCATGTCAACGAAACGCACTATCGGCGCGCGGTTCTCTTTTTTCTTGTCGTGATCGCTTTCAGTCTTCTGATCACGGGTTTCCGCGAGGTGGTTTGAGATGATGGAAAAGACGATCGGAACGCTCGACACGCTGCCGCGCGTGGGCTTCTCCGCCGATCCCACGCCGCTGGAGTTTCTGCCGAACCTGACAGCGGCTTCGGGCGCGAACATCTACGCCAAGCGCGACGACAGCCATCCGCTGGCCTTCGGCGGCAACAAGGTCCGCCAGCTCGAATACTATTTCGGCGCGGCGCGGGAGGAGGGCGCCGATACGATCCTGATCACAGGGGCCGTGCAATCGAATTTCTGCCGGTTGACGGCCGCCTTCGCCGCCAAACTCGGGATGGAATGCCACATCCAGATGGAGGAACGCGTTCCGAAAGACGATCCCCTCTACCGGCAGTCGGGGAATGTGCTGATCGAACGGATGCTCGGGGCGCATCTTCACCCTTATCCCCATGGCGAGGACGAGGCGGGCGCCGACGCGCGTCTTGAAGAATTGGCGGCGGAGCGCCGGAAAGCCGGGCGCACGCCCTATGTGATCCATCTGGCTCCGGGCCATCCGCCGTTCGGCGCGCTCGGTTATGTGCGGGCGGCCCGGGAGACGCTTGAGCAACTCGCCCAACGAGGCATCGAAGTCGATGCTTTTGTCGTGCCGTCCGGGAGCGGCGCCACGCATGGCGGATTTCTCTTCGGTTTGCGGGCGCTTGGATGCACGGCCCCGGTCAAAGGCGTTTGCGTGCGGCGGCCAGCGGACCGGCAAGCCCCGCGGATCGCTTCGCGCTGCGCCGAGATCGCCGGCCTTCTTGGTGTGGACAACCCCGTGGCCGACGCCGATGTCGATGTGACGGACGCGTTCCTGGCGCCCGGCTACGGTCAATTGAACGCCGCCGCGGAAGAGGCGATCCTGCATGCGGCGCGCACGGAAGCCCTGATGCTCGATCCGGTCTATTCCGGCAAGACCATGGCGGCCGCTCTCGCGCTCGCTCGCGGTGAGATGAAAGGCCGGACGCTGCTCTTTCTCCATACCGGCGGGACACCGGCCATCTTCGCCTATGGCAACGCGCTTTCAACGGCGGCTGCACATCGGGCTTGACATGTCACCGCCTTACTCCGATTGGACGCGGATTGCGGGTGTGCTTTAGGCGCCGACGTCCAAGCTGAGGAGGCAGGTCATGGCTGAAACCGAGACGGCCGGCGCCGGTGACGGCCTGCGCGATGAAGGCGGGGGGATTTCGCAAGCCTTTCTCGGTGCGCTGCGCAAGCGGATTGTGGACGGCGATGCAGCCAAAATCCGCGCGATCGCGGACGATCTGCATGAGGCCGACTTCGCCGATGTGCTTGAAGCGCTGAACGCCCATGAGCGCCTTGCAACCGTCAAGGCGCTCGGTCCCGATTTCGACGTCACCGTCCTTACCGAACTGGATGAGACGATCCGTGACGAACTGCTTGAGGCTCTGCCGAACAAGCAGCTTGCCGAAGGGCTGAGCGACCTCGACACCGACGATGCCGTTCACCTCCTCGAAGATCTGGACAAGCCCGACCAGACCGAAATCCTCTCCTTCATCCCGGCGCCCGAGCGGGCGGCGCTGGAGCGGAGCCTGGAATATCCGGAGGATTCGGCTGGCCGGCTCATGCAAAGCGATTTCATCGCCGTGCCGCCCTTCTGGACGGTCGGCAATGCGATCGACCATGCGCGCGAAACGAGCGATCTTCCGGACGAGTTCTACGAGCTTTTCGCCGTCGATCCCGCTTACCGCTTGATCGGCCGGTTGCCTCTTTACCGGCTGTTGCGCAGCAAACGTCCGGCGAAAATCGAAACCATCATGGATGCCGAACCGCACATGGTGGACGTCTTGATGGATCAGGAAGAGGTGGCGCGCGTCTTTGAGCGCTACAACCTGGTTTCCGTTCCCGTCATCGACGAAAGCGAACGGCTCGTCGGCGTCATCACCATCGACGACATCGTCGACGTCATCGAGGAAGAGGCCGATGAGGACATGAAGCGGCTTGCGGGCGTCGCCGATGAAGAGGAAATCTCGGACAGTATCCTTGCAACGGCGCGCTACCGGTTTCCATGGCTATGCCTCAATCTTCTCACCGCCATCGCCGCATCCGCGGTGATCGCCTTGTTTGAGGACGTGATCGCCCAGATTGTGGCGCTCGCCGTTCTGATGCCGATTGTGGCCTCTATGGGCGGGAACGCGGGGACGCAATCGCTCACCGTTGCCGTGCGCGCGCTTGCCACCAAGGAGCTGACCTCGGCCAATACCCGCCGTATTATCTATCGCGAGGCCGTTGTCGGCTTCCTGAACGGGCTCGGTTTTGCCGCCGTTCTCGGGTTTGGCGGCTTCCTGTGGAGCCAGGATATGACGATCGGGTTCGTCCTTGCGGCCGCGATGGTCATCAATATGCTGGTTGCCGGACTTGCCGGCATTCTCGTTCCCCTCACATTGCAGCGCTTGAATTTCGATCCCGCCATTTCCTCCGCCGTTTTCGTCACGACCGTGACGGATGTCGTCGGGTTTTTCGCTTTTCTGGGGCTGGCGGCGTTTGCGTTCGGGTTGTTGTGAAATGGTGAAGGTGAGAACTGAAGGCTCGAACCGAAACCGAGGCGCCCAAGCGGACGCCCGCGCGCTAGCGCGCGCCATCGGAGCCGCTGGGCGAAGCGAAGTTGGCGTGAGATAGAAAATGATCGAGGTTAGGACGCTGAAACCGGAAGACCGGGAAGACTGGGAGCCGCTTTGGGACGGCTACAACCGCTTTTATGAGCGTGCCGTCCCCGCTCAGGTGACGGAGCGGACCTGGGCGCTTCTCATGGACGGCAGCAAAGAGCCGCACGGCCTTGCCGCGGTGAGGGATGGCCGCGTCATCGGTTTCGCGCATTATTGGTATCAGGGAACGACGGCGGCGCTTCTGCCGAAATGCTATCTCCAGGATCTTTTCGTTTTGCCCGAGGCGCGGGGCCTGCGGATAGGCGAAAAGCTCATCGAAGCGGTCTACGACGCGGCGGACGCGCATGGGGCGAGCGAGGTTTATTGGCTGACCCAACACTTCAACGGGCCGGGCCGCGCTCTTTATGACCGGGTGGGGGAACTGACGCCCTTCATCAAATACCGTAGGCCGGGTGAATAGGGCTTGTCGGTTCGTGTTCCGTCGTTCCTGGCCTTCTGTCTGATCAAATCCCCGAACATTGTGACAGATGAACCATGGATTCCGGCTTTCGCCGGAATGACGGGAACCGTGCTTTTATCCGAATTAAAAAAACGACAGGCAATTCCCGCATCGCGCTGGGCTGTGACATCTTTGTTTCCGGTTTCCCAACACACCAGCCGTCATTCCGGCGAAAGCCGGAATCCATATTGCCGCAAGCTATGAAACAGCCCTGCGTCCACATACTGGCCAGCAGAAAACATGGAACGCTTCAAACCGGTGTGACGCCCAATCTCCTGAAGCGCGTCACCGAACATAAAGAGGGCGCCATTCCCGGCTTCGCACATCGTTATGGCGTCAAGGCTCCCGTCTATTTCGGACTCCATGAGACAATGGAGGCGGCTATCGCCCGCGAGAAGCAAATCAAGGAATGGAAGAGGGTCTGGAAAGTGGAGTTGATCGAAAAACTTGTTCCTCAACGGTGTGATCTTTATCCAACCTTGCTTTGAGATATGTTCGCAGCGACAACTCCGGTTTGGAGGAATGTTTGCCGGGTTGGTCCACCCGGCGCTCAATGGCGGCGGAGTTTGGCGGACAAAACGGCGCCGCCTAGAAAGACGATAATGCTGACCTGACAAGGCTGCTTTCGGGAGGAAGACCATGCTTGCAAACGACGTGGGCGGATTCAATTTCGGGCTTGGCGAGACCGCCGACATGATCCGCGACACGGTGCGCTCATTCACCTCCGACCACATCGCTCCGATTGCCGAGGAGGTGGACCGGACGAACGAGTTCCCGCGCCATCTCTGGCCGAAGCTGGGCGAACTGGGCCTGCACGGCATCACCGTCGAGGAGGCGTATGGCGGTTCGGGTCTCGGCTATCTGGAACACTGCATCGCCATGGAGGAAATCTCGCGCGGCTCCGCATCGGTCGGGCTCTCCTACGGCGCGCACTCCAATCTTGCGGTCAATCAGATCCGCATCAACGGCACGGAAGAGCAGCGCCAGAAATATCTGCCGAAGCTGATTTCCGGCGAGCATGTGGGCGCGCTCGCCATGTCGGAACCGGGTTCGGGGTCCGATGTGGTGTCCATGCGGACGAAAGCCGAAAAAAGGGGCGACCGCTTCGTCCTCAACGGCTCGAAGATGTGGATCACCAACGGTCCGGTCGCCGAGACGCTGGTCGTCTACGCGAAAACCGATCCGGAGGCCGGGCCGAAGGGCATCACGGCCTTCATCGTCGAGAAGGGCATGAAGGGGTTCTCCACGGCGCAAAAGCTCGACAAGCTTGGCATGCGCGGTTCCGACACCTGCGAACTCGTTTTCGACAACTGCGAGGTGCCGGAAGAGAACATCCTCGGCGAACTGAACCGTGGCGCGCGCGTCCTCATGTCCGGCCTCGATTATGAGCGCGCCGTGCTCGCCGCCGGGCCGCTCGGGCTGATGCAGGCGGCGCTCGACGTGGTGGTGCCCTATGTGCACGAGCGAAAACAGTTCGGCCGCCCCATCGGCGCGTTTCAGCTCATGCAGGGCAAGCTTGCCGACATGTATGTGACGACGAACGCCGCGCGCGCCTACGTCTACGCCGTGGCCAAGGCCTGCGACCGCGGCGAGACGACGCGCGAGGACGCCGCCGGCGCCATTCTCTTTGCGGCGGAGAGGGC
>JAKSCL010000091.1 GCA_022360615.1 Hyphomicrobiales bacterium | reverse complement strand
TGCGGTGGACGAAATGCAAAACCCGGTGGTGGGCCCGTCCGAATCCGTCGGCGCGCAGGATCTCATCCGGGTCGCTCGTGAAATCACGATAGGCGAAGAACATCAGCTCAATGAGCTCGATTGCCGGATCGAGCTCGGCAAGGCGGTCTTCCCTCACATCGTCCACGCCGCGGGCGCCCGATTTTTCGCGATCATAAATTATGTCAGCCATATTGACTTATTTGTTTATGATTGTTACCTGTCTGCCGGGTTTGGCGAAAGCATTGTTCGCAGATAGCATCGTCTTTGGACAATTATGATCCTAACCTGTTCCGATCCGGCCTGTTTCACGGTCAAGTGTACTGCCCGTCGCCGAAATAGGCAAAGAACACGGATTTAGATAGCAAAAAGCCCGGCTAACGCGGCAAAAAGACGATAACGGAGTGAACAATGTCAGTCCTTCCCTTCGATAAGCGCCCCGGCGCGATCTGGTATGATGGCGAGATGGTTCCCTGGGAGGACGCGAAACTCCACGTATTGAGCCATGGCCTTCATTACGCGAGTTGCGTATTCGAAGGCGAGCGCGCCTATGGCGGCGGGATTTTCAAGCTCACCGAGCACACAGAGCGCTTGCACCGCTCGGCTGAGATCATGGGGTTCACGATCCCCTGGAGCGTTGAGGAGATTGATGCGGCCTGCAATCAGGTGCTCGCTTCGCAAGGTTTCCAAGACGCGTATGTGCGGCCGGTCGCCTGGCGCGGTTCGGAGATGATGGGCGTCTCGGCCCAGCTCAACAGCATCCATCTGGCGATCGCGGTGTGGGAATGGCCGTCCTATTTCGATCCGAACCAGCGGCTCAAGGGCATCCGGCTCGACATGGCCGAATACCGCCGGCCCGACCCGCAGACGGCGCCATGTTTCGCGAAAGCCGCCGGCCTTTACATGATCTGCACGCTTTCAAAGCATCGGGCGGAATCGCGTGGTTATGCCGACGCCATGATGCTCGATTGGCGCGGCCGCGTGGCCGAAGCGACGGGCGCGAATGTGTTCTTCGTCAAGGAGGGTGTCATTCACACGCCGGTGCCGGATTGCTTCCTCGACGGCATTACCCGGAAGACGGTGATCGGCTTGGCCGAAAAGCGCGGTTTCGCGGTGAACGAGCGGGTCATCATGCCGGAGGAATTGGAGAGCTTCGAGCAGTGCTTCATCACGGGAACGGCAGCCGAGGTGACGCCCGTCTCCGAGATTGGCCAGTACAACTTCGAAGTGGGCGATATCACCCGCATCCTCATGGAAGACTACATGGCTGCGGTTCAACCCTCGGCAAAACCGGAACGGGCAATGCCGCAAGAGGTCCAAATGGCGGCTGGCATTTCAGCGGCTTAAGGCCGGCGCAAAAATCTCATCCCCGAAGTCTGGGGGAGGAAACGAAGACCCCAGCCCACGAGAGTGGCCGGGGTTTTATTCGCCGTCCAGCCGCTTCTCATAATAGATGCGGGCAAAGCCATGCTCTTCGCGCCGGTCGACTTCGATGAAGCCGAGGCGCGGATAAACGCTGAGGTTCTCCGTCATCTTCTCGTTGGTATAGAGATCGATTTGCGGAAGGCCGCGCATGCGGGCGAGATCCTCGGCAAATGCGAGGAGGCGCTTTCCCAACCCCTTGCCCTGATGCTCGGGAGGAACAGCAACGTTCTCCACGTGGAGGGAGCCGGGCGTCTTCTCATAGGCGATCAGGTAGCCGGCAAAGGCGTTGTCCGCTTCGATCACCCAGACGATCCCTTCCGCCACCGCCTTGCCGAAATCCTGGACCATCGGCATGGGCTTTTTGCCGATCCGGCCGACGTATTTTTCGTAAGCCTGTTCCGCGCAACATGTGATGGCGGGGATGTCTGCAATGTTGGCCAGGCGGATCATTGGCGCGCTCATTCCGCGGCCGGTTGCACGGTCCAGCGCTCGGCCGCGGTGTCGTCGATGTCTTTTGCCTCGACCCAGCCGCCCGTGCGGCCATCGGCGAAGTGCTCCTTCTTCCAGAAAGGCGCGCGGGTCTTCAGATAGTCCATCAGGAACTCTGCCGCTGCGAAGGCTGCGGCCCGGTGGCTCGACGTGGTGACGACGAGCACGATATTGCCACCCGCTTCGATCTTGCCATGACGGTGGATGACGGTGAGCCCCAGAAGCGGCCAGCGGCTTGTCGCCTCTTCCGCCATGCGGGCGATCTCGGCCTCCGCCATCCCCGGATAGTGTTCGAGCTCAAGGGCGGTCAGCGCACCGTTTTCGGAACGGCAGATGCCGGTGAAGGTCGCAACGGCACCGACATCCGTGCGGCTTTCCGTGAGCGCGGCGATTTCGGCGGCCTGGTCGAAGTCCTCCGCCCGGATCGCGATTTTGGTGGGGATGATCATGGCTCTTGTTCTGGAGTTTCCTTGTTGACTTCCGGCGCCTCACTTGGGCTCGGCGCCTACGCCGTTCCATTTGATTCACCGGATCGATTTGTTTGCCTTCACCGAAGGCTTCTTTTTGCGCATGATGTTGTCCGAAAACCGGTTCCCACTTTTTGGCATCATGCGGCGGCTCACCCACCCGTCATCGGCGGGAAGAACGCCACTTCGCGGGCATTGCCAAGCGGCGTGTCGTGGCTCACATGAGCCTGGTCGAGGGCGGCGCGGATCGTGCCCGCATTTTCAAAGGCGCTCGCATATCCGGGGCCCTTCGTTTTCAGATGGATAATCAGATCACCCACCGTCGTCACGTTTTCGGGCAGCGCGATGTCTTCTTCTGCGAGGCCGGTACGTTCGCGCACCCATGCGAAATACAGAATTTTCAAGAGCGTTTTCCCAATCAATCCACCACAGATCCCAGGCTTCTGAAAGCCTTAAGGAAATACTCCGCCCCAGTATAAAGAGTGAGGGCGGCTGAAATCCAGAGCATCGCCTGGCCCGCGATCGCGAAGCCGGCCACGAGCGGAAAAGCAAGCGCGGCGAGCAAAAGGCCTATGGCGACAAGCTGGGTGGCTGTTTTCCACTTCGCAATGGGCGTCACATGCAAGGTGATTGATTTCGCGGCCATGAATTCACGGAGCCCCGAAACGAAACCCTCCCGGAAGACGATGACGGCCGCGGGCAGGAGAAGCCATCCGGGGAGCGTCCCGTTGGCGGCGAGAGCGAGGAGCATAACCGTTACCATTACCTTGTCGGCGATGGGGTCGAGCATGCGCCCGATTTCGGACATTTGGTTCAACCGTCTTGCCAGATAACCGTCGAGATAGTCGGTGAGGGCGCCGAGGATGAAAAGGACCAATGCCGCCCGCAAGACTGTTTCGCCGCCGAGCATGATGAGGGCAGCGACCACGGGAACGGTTCCAATTCGCGCATAGGTGATGATGTTGGGGATCGTCCAGACCCGTTCCGTCATAGCGGCGGCGCAGCCCCTCTTTTCAATCCGCGTGTTCATGGAAATGGTCGTAAATGGCGCGGGCGAGTTGCGCGCTGACGCCTTCGACGCCTTCGAGGTCGGAGAGATTGGCGCGGCTGACAGCCTTTGCCGAGCCGAAATGGTGAAGAAGGGCCCGCTTGCGCGATGGGCCGATGCCTGGAATTTCGTCAAGCGGGTTCGCTGCCATCTGCTTCTTGCGGCGCGCGCGGTGCGAGCCGATGGCGAAGCGGTGAGCCTCGTCCCGCAGCCTTTGAAGGAAATAGAGGACAGGATCGCGTTCGGGCAGTTTGAAGGGTTCGTGCCCGGCCATGAAAAAGGTCTCGCGGCCCGCATTCCGCTCCGGTCCCTTCGCGATGGAAACGAGCGCCACGTCCTCGACACCCAGATCCTCGAAAACCCGGTTCGCGGCGGATAACTGGCCCTTGCCGCCATCGATGATGACGAGATCCGGCCAAGTGGCATCACCCTCCTCATTCTTTTCGCCGCCATTGCGGGGCGCTTCTTTCATCAGCCGCGTGAAGCGGCGGGTCAGCACCTCGCGCATCATGCCGTAATCGTCACCGGGAACGAGGTCTTCCGACTTGATGTTGAACTTGCGGTATTGCGATTTCAAGAAGCCTTCCGTGCCAGCGACAATCATCGCGCCTAAGGCGTTTTGGCCCATGATGTGGCTGTTGTCATAGACTTCGATGCGCGATGGCGTCTCTTCCAGCGCGAAGGCTTCCGCCACACCCTGGAGGAGGCGCGCCTGCGAGGACTTCTCGGCGAGCCGCCGTCCCAGCGCTTCGCGGGCGTTCGTCAGTGCATGGGTGATGAGATCGCGTTTCTCACCGCGCTTCGGCGCAGAAAGCGTGACCTTGTGCCCGGCCCGGGTCGAGAGCGCTTCGGCAAGCAGATCTGCGTTTTCCAACTCTTCCGACCCCAGCACCAGCTTCGGGCAAGGCTTGTCGTCGTAGAATTGGCCAATGAAAGCCTCAAGCACTTCGGCGGCCGTGTGGCTTTTGTCGGCGCGCGGGAAATAGGCGCGGTTGCCCCAGTTCTGGCCGGTGCGGAAGAAGAAGACCTGAATGCAGAACTGGCCGCCTTCGGCGTGGATGGCGAAAACATCGGCTTCCGACACCGATTGCGGATTGATTCCCTGATGGGTTGCCACATAGGACAGCGCCTGCAAACGGTCGCGATAGATCGCCGCCGTTTCGAAATCCATCACGTCCGAGGCGCGCTGCATTTCGGCTGAGAGCAGTTCGCGTACTTTCTGGCTTTTGCCGGAGAGGAACGCCTTCGCCTCGCCCACCAATTCGGCGTAGGCGTCGAGCCTGATCTCGCCGGTGCAGGGCGCGGCGCAGCGTTTGATTTGGTAGAGGAGACAGGGCCGGGTACGGCTTTCATAAACGGAATCCGAACAGGACCGCAGAAGGAAGGCGCGCTGGAGCGCGTTGATCGTCCGGTTCACCGCGCCGGCCGATGCAAACGGGCCGTAATAGTCGCCCTTTGCCCGGCGCGCGCCGCGATGCTTGATGATCTGAGCTGCCTCATGCTCCTCGGCGATGAGGATGTAGGGGAAGGATTTGTCGTCGCGGAGCACCACATTGAAGCGGGGCTTCAACCGCTTGATGAGATTCGCTTCAAGCAGGAGCGCTTCAGTCTCCGTCGCGGTTGTGACGAATTCCATCGACGCCGTGGAGGCGATCATCCGGGCGATGCGGTTGGTGTGGCCGCCAAGCCGTGTATAGCTCTGCACCCGCTTCTTCAGGCTGCGGGCCTTGCCCACATAAAGCACGTCGCCCCCGGCATCGAACATACGGTAGACGCCGGGCGCATTCGGCAGACGTCTAACGCTTTCGGCGATCACGTCGATGCCGCGCGGGCTTTTCTTTTTCGGTGCATCGGCGTCCGTTGCGGGGCCGCTTCCGGTTTCCACTGAATCCGCCATGGATTTGAAAATAGAGGGTCCGGTCGGGCGCTACCAGACCTATGGGAACTATTCCCCGGATTGCACCACGTCGGGTGTCTGCCAGGCAAGATGCTGGCCGCCGTCGAGCGCGATCATCTGACCTGTCAAGGAGGGCGTGTCGATGATCAGCGAGACCGTGTTGCAGACCTCTTCGAGAGTGGGGCCGGTCTCCAAAAGCACGCTCTTTGCCTGGGTGGCAAAGCTTTCTGCATTCTGGCGGGTGCTTGGCAAGGTCGGTCCGGGACCGATGGCGCAGACCCGTGTCCGCGGCGCAAGTGCCTGCGCCATGGTTTGGGTTGCCGTCCAAAGAGCTGATTTCGACAGCGTGTAGGAGACGAACTCCGGTGTGAGCCTCCAGACGCGCTGGTCGATCATGTTGATGACCACACCCTTTTGCCCGTCCGGCAAAGCGCTGTGCATGGCATCGGCCAGATAAACGGGCGCTCGGGTGTGGACGGCGAAATGCAGGTCCCATAGCGCATCATCGAGCGCGCCCATGGCGTCCTTTTCGAACGTGGAGGCATTGTTGATAAGGCAGGTGATTGCTCCAAGCGCCTCGGTGCAGCGCGGCACCAGCGCCTTTATGTCATCGAGTGAAGCCAGATCGGCCTTGAGCGCGATGGCGCGGCCGCCTTTTTTCTCAATCCGTGCGGCAAGAGCCTCCGCGTCCTGCGACGAGCCTCGATAATGGATGCCAACGGCCCAGCCCGTATCCGCCAGATGCTCCGCGATCGCCGCGCCAACGCGTTTCGCCGCACCGGTGATCAACGCGACGCGGTTCCCGTTTTCAGGTGAAGGTGAATTGGACATTTGCCGGGCCGTATTGACGTTATGGCAGTGAGACTCATTTGATCGACCTCATCTGGGGGAACTGCCGAAAGCTGTGTCTCGAAGGATAGGCTGTCAACACCAGTCTTTCCGACGATACCCTAAGACGTAAGGCTTTTCCCGCGTTTCAGTTTGAGAGCGATAGGGTTATTCGATCAACCGAAGTTTTGATGGAAACAGACCGGTAATGCTCCGCCTTAACGGACAGCGGCAACACCGAGACCAACCATGGAAGGTTCGAAGAGGACGTTGATATAGGCGATATAAGCCACCAGGAAGGTGACGGCCACCGTGCGGCCCATGGAACTGCGGGCGAAAATGAAGGGCATGATGATGAGCGAGGCAGCTAGCATGACCCAAAGATCGAGTTCCATGAAGCGGGCCGCAATCGGCACCGGCACGACCACAGCGGTCAAGCCCATGATAGCCAGCAGGTTGAAAAGGTTCGAGCCGAGGATATTGCCGATGGCGAGCGCGGCCTCGCGGCGAACCGCAGCCATCACCGTCGTTGCAAGCTCGGGCAAGGTTGTGCCGATCGCGACGATGGTCAAACCGATCACGGCATCCGACACGCCCCAGCTTTTCGCGACGCCTGATGCACCCTCGACTGTGAGCTGAGCGGCGAGCGGAAGGCCAACGAGGCCCACCCCGATAAACATGGCCACCGTCAATGGGTTGTGCGGTACGCACTCGATTGTCTCTATGCCTTCAAGCTCGTCGCAATCCCGGCCGCCAATGGCGTTTTTGCAGGCAATCGCCCCGCGAGCAGTCTCGATGAGATAAACAGCGAGCATGGCCAAGAGGACGAGGCCATGCCAAGCCTGCAGCGTTCCGAGCGAACAAAAATAGATGAAGACGAATGTGGCCGCGATCATGAAAATCGCGTTGCGGCGCACATAAGGCTGGTTGCAGTCCACAGAACTCAAAACGGCGGCGACACCTAGAACGAACAAGACATTCGCAATGTTCGAACCGATCACATTGCCGACCGCAATGCCCGGGAAACCGTCAACGGCTGCCTTCATCGAAACAACGAGTTCGGGAGCCGAAGTCCCAAAGGCGACAATGGTCAGCCCGATGATCATGGAAGGGATGCCGATCTTCTCGGCGAGGCTCACCGAGCCGCGTACAAGCATGTCGCCTGCAAAAACCAAGAGAGCCAAACCCGTCGCAAGCAACAAATAATCCATTGATCCTCAGTACCAGTACTTTTTGTTTTTTGAGGCAGCTCGCATAACGGACGTGCGATCCATGAGGGATATCAGCCCTGTCTCCTCAACCTATTGGGTCTCGCGGCTGGAGCAGCGGCTTTAATGGCATCGTGTTGGTGTCTGATAGCGAAATAAGAAGCGATCCAAAAAATAAAAGACAGCGATCCAAAAAATAAAAGACGCATCCCCGGAAAAGCTGTTGTTCGCCACCGCCGGAAGGCGATTCGTGCATATTTTGAAGCCGTTAGCCGTTGAAGCGATGAGCGCTGCGCGATCATGTATCGCCTCACATCAATGTGTTCGAGCGTCTCTTGCGCAATGCGCATCTCGATACAACCTCTCGCTCAATATGGTCGAGGCGGCTTGGATTTACATGCGCTGGCGCTTAATGCCGCAGTGACATCCGTGCCGGCGGACATGTCTTCGCCGGGGTTGCGTCGGCAAAACAGGAGAGAGCGATGTTTGTTTCGCGTTTCGTTGTCACGGCCTTTGCCATCACAGGCTTTGCGGCTTCCGCCAGCGCCGCCGACCTCAGCCTTCCCGCGCCCTCAGCCTTCACGCCGGCGGCCTATGATTGGTCAGGCTTTTACGGCGGTGTTCATGCGGGAGGCGATTTCGGCGGCGAATACAGCGCTGACTTTACGCTCCCTGATTCTTTCGGAGAAGACTTCGACAGCGACGGTTTCCTCGGCGGCGGTCAGATCGGTTTCAATCATCAGTTTGATCAGTTCGTTATCGGTATCGAGGCCGACTGGAGCTTTACCGATATCGATGGCGACACGCGTGTGGGGCTGACAGGGCTTGGCACCGGTGGCGTCGATGCGGAAACGAATTGGATCAGCACAATCCGCGGCCGTGCTGGCTATGCATTTAACCGCGTGCTTGTCTACGGCACAGCCGGTGTTGCATTTGCCGATGTTGAGGTTTCCGAGAGCTTCACGGGCAGCAGCGACGATAATGTGCACACCGGTTATGTTGTGGGGGCCGGGCTTGAGGCGGCGCTGACGGAACGTCTGTCGGCGCGTGCCGAGTATCTCTACACAGATTTCGGCGAAGAAGAGTTCTCGCTGGCTGGCGGTGCAGTCACC
This sequence comes from Hyphomicrobiales bacterium, assembly GCA_022360615.1. GTDB lineage: Bacteria > Pseudomonadota > Alphaproteobacteria > Rhizobiales > JAKSCL01 > JAKSCL01. Next base: position 7,943 of record JAKSCL010000091.1, on the reverse strand, counting down.
GGTGATGCCGACGCCAACAACAGCATTTTCCGGATTGGCATCAACTATCGGTTCGGTTCATTCCGCTAAGATGGCGGACGCTTGGAACAGCGACATGAATTGGTTGTGTCGATGGGCGCTCCTGCCTTCACGGTTGTGTGGATGTTTTGTCCAGCTTGATCCCTTGCAGACTGGGCGTCTACGCTTAAATACTTACTCGGGGGCGCGCCTAGGGGCAGAATAGCAGGAGATGAGCATGGGATTTCCTGGCCGAGTACGCGTTTTAACCGTCGTGACCACGGGCGTCGCGTTCTCGTCGCTCTTTCTTGCCGGTACTGCGATTCTCGAAACCAAGCGTTTGCTGCCCAAGCTTTCGCCGTCATACGCCATTGCCGCTCCGGTAGAAGCAGGCGATGAAATTTCGTTTCAAAAACCTCCCGCTGGCATCCAAAGACAGCTTTAGCTTTTCTTCATAAGACGCAGGCGTCTTCGCCGCGCCATGCAGCGTAGGTAGGTGCGATGCGTCGTCCCGTGTTCCGGGCGCGCGGCCTTTTCCGTGAATTCAATGGAAATTGAACGAAACGCCTTTCAAATTGCACGGGCTTCTTAAGCAATCCGCAAAAGACCTGAGCCTAACCTGAGGGCACATGGGTGCCGCTATCCCCTGAGGAGCAGGTTCGATGAAGGTCACACTGGTCATTGGGTTCTTGTTTTATTTCCTGGGCGCACCTGCCCTTGACGGCTGGCGATCCGGTTTCGGCGGCACAGCTGCGCCCGAACTGCACAATGACATCAACCAAGGCGTCATCGATTTCGCCATGACCGTTCGCCACTTCATTGCGGCCGGCCAACATCATCTCATGGCGAGCCTCTAACCCTCGAGCGGCTAGAGCGGTTTCAGTTGCCGGCAGGCGGGGGCAAAGGCCCGGTAATCATCGTAGCCGATAACGCACCATTGCAGCTTCGCACCAAGCGGCGGCCCACCATCGGAACTCAGCTTATAAAAAAGGCTGTGTTTGCGCCCGTTTGAAAGAAGAACCTTGCCATGGCAATAGATCCGGTCCTGAAAGGCGGGGTCATTGGCGCGGAAGGCCGCCTGCCGGACGTCAAGGAATTCCAACAGCGTGATATCGCGTTTGAAGGTGTTGCGCTGGGCCCAATTGAACCGTTTCTGAATTTCTCTGAGATAATGCCTGTCGCCGCATGCGATTTGGTCGATCCGTGTCCACGCGAAGCTGGACGAAACCATCAATGGAGTAGCGACGGCCATGGCGACCGCGATGGACAAAAAATCTCTCAGCCGAAGCTGTTTTTTGCGGACATGCCCCATGTCTTTCTCCTCCAAAAGACTATGATACCCGATGCCGGTTTCGGCTAACCCTCACGTCCCTCCTTGGAGGGGCAAAAGCAGAAGCGGCGAGCGCCTGCAACTCCTTTTCAATACGTCATCGCCGCAGCGCCGGAAAGCCCCGCTGCGTGAAAAGCAGATGCGAATCTCCTCCAATTGCCGCCCGTCGCAGCGAAGGGCCATCATGTTTTCGCGGAGACCCGGATTATCCTTGACGAAAGCCTCCACGATATCGGCCCGGCTCAGGCCGATCGCCTTATCCGGGTTCCGGAACCGTGGCGGAATGCTCAGGGTTTCAAAAAGATCGCGGGTCGTCCCGTAATAGCCTTGCTGCGAGAGGCCGGAGCATACGCCGTGCTTGCGCCATTGATGGATGACGAGGGTGTGGCTCGGTGTGATATCGCGCTGCCGGCTGATCAGTTCTGACGGGACAAAGAGCGGGTGGGATGTCGGACAGCGCTCCGGCCAGCCGCGCTCATATTGCGGCCATAGCCCATGGACGATGAAACCGAAGGCCCGGCCTGCTCCGCATTGGGCGTTTTCGGTTCCGGAGCGCCGGTCTGCGCAAAAGGCCGGCGACCAGGACAGAGCAAGTACATAATAATCGAAAACACCTGCTTCGCCCTTTCGGCCCGACGCATTGGCGTCCACCGTCAAAGAAAGGACCGCGATGAGGGTCCACAAGAGCGTGCGTGTCATGTCCCGCTTGACGCTCAGTGGCGGATGGGCGTGATCGCCGCAAGCTGCCGCGTTCGCAAGGGCATGGGCGAGAGGGGCGGCGTTGCCTGCGAAATGGCGGGGCAGCTTTCCTCGGTGATTGCCCAGGAGGTGTTGTTGAGCACCATGCCGCAACGTGCCAGCCGGCCTTTGATGCAGACGGTCTCGCCCTGTTGATAATCATAGCCCTGGTAGCGGCAGGTGCAGGGCACTTGGATGCGGCCTTGGGTTCCGATGGGGCCCTTATCAGCCGCAGACTCAGGCGTGGCGTGCAGCCGTGCGGCAGGCTGCTGCGGAGCGGCCGGCATGTCGGCCTTCGCGATGGACGGGGCTGCCGTCAAAAAGACGGCTCCAATGAGCAGTGCTGCCCAAAGGCGCTTTCCGTATCCAGATCGAGCACAACGAAAGGCCACTTCCATTTAGAAAGTGTATCGCGAAATGGAAAAAGCTCAATCGCTGCGGACCAGATGCCTGGAATTGAGGCGGATGGCTATATTTTCAATTCCAGGAGCGGGTGAAATTGGCACTCCCGCGCCCGGATGGGGGTGACGCCTTATTGGCGTTTTTTCTTTCCGTTTTCAGGGGGGGCGGGCGAGGGTCAGCCCTCCAATGCGAGATTGACCGCTTTCGGCCCTTTGCCGCGTTTGTCCGGCTCCGTCTCAAAAGACACCTTCATGCCTTCGTCCAGAACCGGGATGCCCGACCTTTCAACGGCTGAGATATGAACGAAAACATCCTTGCCGCCCTCCTCCGGTGTGATGAAACCAAAACCTCTGCTGGTGTTGAAGAACTTTACGGTGCCAACCTGCCGCATACTTAACGTCTCCGTTCCCGTCATCTGCGAATGGGCCGCGCAACCACGGGTCTTCGCCGCGCAGCCGAGCCGCTTGGGTCTCAGATATCGGAAGAGGATCCTTTATTGTTCTTCCGGGCAGCCGCCTGTTTCGGAGCCTGGCCGCCGATGGTGGGCGCTCGCGCGCCGGATTTCCAATTCGTGGGTCCGAAATCCCTATCGACGTTGTTTGTTGTAGGACCGGTGACCGAAAATGCAAAAGAAATTTCGATGAACTCGTACCATCGGCAGCTGCTTTTTCATGGCCCGCGATGAGGAATCTAGACCTTTATGAACACGCGGTCTGTGTGCGCCCAAGCCCGTTTCGGCCCAGTACTTCAACCCTAACGCGTGTGACGCCGGCGTTCACAAAGCCAAGCTTCTGGGCTGCAGCTTTCGTCACGTCAATGATGCGGCCGCCGACGAACGGGCCGCGGTCGTTGATCCGAACAACCACGGAACGGTTGTTGCGCAAGTTAATAACGCGGACTTTCGTGCCGAACGGCAGGGAGGGGTGGGCGGCCGTCATCGTGGAGGGATCGGCGTATTCGCCGGATGCGGTCTTTGACGTCAGCGCGTACCAGGAGGCTTTGCCGCATTCACTTCCAGCATAAGCGTCCGTCGCGGCAACAGATATCGCCGCAAACGCAAACACGAGCAGGCATCCGCCAAGGCCGCGGGCAATTGTCATGGCCATCTGCCCATTTTCAGAAAAAGCAACGGAGCGAATCCTATTGAATTCGCTTCCTGGTTGGGCGCGTAAAGACGGAAATGGGCAAGAAGAAGGCAGTTGGTGGGGAGACCGGGTTCTGCGATTACTCGCAAAACCGCTCAACACCCTGATCGGTCTTGTAGGTTCCCGTCACCGGATCGAAATCCGCATAGCGTGCCTGGCAATAGCGTTGCCACTCCGGTGTGAAGGGCGTCAGCCCGGAAACGCCAGATCCTTCCCCCGGCGCTTCCCGGTCATGCGGCCTGCCATTGTAAAACACCCGCGAGCGGATGGTGTAAGGCGGGGGACCGGGTTCGATTGCCGGTATATCGAGGTAAACCTCTGGGTGCACCACAACCGGGCCGCGTCTAGGTCCGTAATACGGGCCGATATTCTCATCGCCAAGGAACTGCGTCCCAATGTCGCGGGCATCATTGTCGGCGGAAGCGGGTGCATGGACACCCAAGGCGAGAAGGAGGGCAAGCACCGCGCCGGTCGCGAAATGACCGCATGCCCTCCGGCGTGTTTTGTTGCGCATGATGCTCCAACCGTACTCTTAACGCGTCCGTTCAAACACCTGTTTGGTGTTTTCCGCGCGTATCCTATGCGCTTTCATACACCAAAATCGTTAAATCAGTTATCAGCCGCCAAAGGGTCGTCGCGGTAGCCGCGATAGCCGTAATGGCGCGGATAGTGATGGTATTCGTAATAATGGCGGCGCGGCGGGTGATGGTAGCGCGGCGAACTGGCAATCGCCGCTGCCGCGCCCAGCGCGAAAAGGCCGATCGCCAAGCCGGCAGCATGGCCGTCATGGTCGCGGTGCCGATGTTTCCTGTAATGGCGTTTTTTGTAATAGCGCTTGCTGTAGTGGCCGTCATAGCGCTTCCCGTGATTGGGGAGGTAGCGTCCGTTATGGAAATCCGGGTGATAGTTGGGTTCCCTGTGATCGTCGTCCGCAAAAGCCGGTGTTGGCGCTGAAACGGCCACTAAGCCGAGCATGAGCGCGATTGAGAGCGCTTTCAGCATCGGCGAGTTGATCGCATTCCTCAGCATTGAAGGGCCTCCTTTACAGCGCGCATGGAACACTATCATGCGAAAGCGGCGCCGGATTTCGCACGTTAACGCTTGGTTAAGACATGCGAGGTGAACGCGGGCTGAACAAGCCGGTTCTCCGGATTGCCGCCGATACCGAAAAGTCTTTCCAGCAATTCGCGGTTTTGTTTGTGTGCGGTGCACAATTATCTCGACGTTACTCCACCATCTTGACATAATTACGGGCACGAACGGGCGAATCGTCCGGCCATCCGTGCGTTCACGCCCTCCATGAAAACCCGTTTGCGGGAAAGAAGGCGTTCAGCATGACCGGAAAGATCATCACCGTTGCCCAGCAAAAGGGTGGATCTGGCAAGACCACGCTCGCCGCTCATCTGGCTGTGGCCGGTTTGGGCAAGAAGAAGACGAGGGTCGCGATCCTCGATGTCGATCCGCAAGGCAGTCTTGGCGAATGGTTCGAGGCGCGCGAGATGGCGCTCGGCGAGGAGAAAACCGGGCTGACATTCCGGACAGCAAGCGGCTGGGGCGCGCGCCGCGAAGCGCGCAGCCTGGCGCGCGACTTCGATTATGTGATCATCGACACGCCGCCGAAAACGGATACCGACTCGCGCCCGGCCATTGAAGCGGCCGATCTCGTTTGCATCCCGATCCAGCCGACGCATATCGACCTTTGGGCAACCGATGGCACGCTCTCCATTGCTGCGAAAGAAGACAAGATCGCGCTTTTGATCATGAACCGGGTGCCGCCGCGGGCTTCGCTGACAGCGGAGATCGAAGCCGCGATGCACGAAATGAATTCGCGCGCGGCCAAGGCGCGCCTCGGCAACCGCACGGCTTTCGCGAAAAGCATGGGCACCGGCCGCACTGTGCTTGAGACCATGCCGTCCGGCAAAGCGGCGGAAGAGGTCGCGGCGCTGGCGAAAGAAGTCTTCTCGCAGGCCGGACGTTAGGGCGAACCTGAACGCCGCCCCGCCATGGGCTCAAGCCCGGCTTCAAGCTTGCCGGCGCGGCCCGGCCCCGGAACAAGTCCCGCCCAAAGCGCGGTTCCGGGCCCGCCCGCGATCAATCCGCGCCGCGAGAGCATGCCTGCCAGTACCCAGGTCCCTAACTAACGGCAGAGCTTGCGCGGCCCGTGATAAGGCTGGAAGGTGCCCGAGGCCGGATCGAAGCTCCGGTATTTCCTGGCGCAATAGCTGTACCAGGCCGGGGTCCACGGCGCCGGGCGCCCGTGATGCCGGTAATGGCGCGGGCGGTGATAATAGTAATGCCGGTGCACCACATGGGGCCGGTAGTAATGGCGGTAGCGGTAGGGCCGGTAGTGGTGGCGCCGGTAATAGAAGTGGCCGCCGTGATAGTAGCGCTTGCGGTAGTAGCGTTTGCGATAATACCGCTTGCGGTGATGCACATGGTGATGGCCGCCGTAATGCTTGTCATGCGCGATTGCGCTGCCGATCACCGCACCGGCGATGATGCCGCCGGCGACCGCGGCCGCGACCCGGCCCTTCTTACCCGCTTCGGCGGGTGACGGCATGGCGGCCACAAGCATGGCGGCGGCGGCAAGCGCGCCCAAGGCTTTCGTGGCGCGTTTCACGCTGAAAACGCCGCAAAATGTTGTTCCGTTCGCCATGACGCTCTCCTGAGGTTGTTGCCCAAGGGGGTTCTGGAGGGTTTCGCCCCTCTTCACGGGAACTTTACCAGAGTATTGCCTGAACCGTAGCTGAACGGGTATTCAGGAAACACCTTAAGTAACGTCACAGAGACAAAAAAAGCGGCCGCCCGCATGATGCAGACGACCGCCCAGCTCCTCAGCCCGAACTGTGTGTCTCTAGATGCCCCTTAGCGGCAGAGGCGGCGCGGCCCGTGATAGGGCTGGAAGGTGCCCGATGCCGGGTCGAAGCTCCGGTATTTAAGGTCGCAATACTGATACCATTCCGCCGTCCAGGGCTGGGGTCCCGCATGGTAGGCGGGCGCGCGATAGGTCGTGCGCGAATAGCTGTGCACCGGGCGGTAGGCCGGTCGGTAATAGGTGTGCGTTTCGCGCACGTGATAGGCCGGCGGCGGGGGCGGCGCATAGGTGTAGTGATGGCTCTGATAGTGCGGGATCGGGCGCGGGGCGGCGATGGCGCCACCGAGGATCGTGCCCGCGGCAAGGCCGACAAAGCCCGCGACGAGCGCGTCGCCGTCTCCGGCTTCAGCGGTCTGCGGGGCGGCGGCCATCAGGCTGACGGCGGCCATCGTGGCGGCGAGCGCTTTCACGCCCGTCTTCGTGAAGCAGTTGGTCTTGAGGGCTGTGAGCATGTCCGTTCTCCGAAGGCTCTTTCTTTGAATCTCGGGGCCGTTCTCGTGGCTTGAGGCGGACCTTACGAAGCGCTCGCTGAACGGTTTCTGAACGGGAGATTTATTTGACGCTCACGGGTTTTTTTAATCGCTCACGGCGTTTGTTTGACGGCCCCTCGCTTGGGCTCGGGGCGTTCAACCCTGAAATCGATTCACCGGATCGATTTCCCGCGCTCGCGCGGACGGGTCTCACCTCCGCGTGGGCGCCCTGACCGGGCGACGGCTGTTTTCTTGTTCCCGGTCGCGGCCGCGCCGCTCTGCGCCTCTTTGTTGGCCTTGCGGCGTTCGCGCCGATGGTCTTGCTCGACAAGACGCGCGTTGCCGCCTTCATGTTGGTCCGGGTTCCGAGCGTAGCGAGGCAAGCGCGAATGCGCGCCGCGCCTTGTGGCGCGCCCTCGCGGAGCCCAGCGAACGAAGTGAGCGTACGGGCGTGAGCGCCAAAAGACCCGCGAGCGAAAAACAATACCGCCACGCACGCCTTCGCTCCTCCGTCACCCCGGCGAAAGCCGGGGTCCATGGTTCAGCCTAGGAGTCCTTGGCGTGATGGATTCCGGCTGTAGCCTGCCCCGGACTCCGATCCGGGGCCGGAATGACGTTTAGAAGGGGAAAGGATTGCCTTTGGAGAAAAGCCAAGCGACGGTAGCAATTAGCGGGCGTGAAATAGACGGCCCTACACTCCTTCCTTTCACTGCTGCCACTTTCCTTTTCATCGGACGGTCCAGAGTCGACGAGCGGCGTAGCCGTGACCGGGACCAAAAGAACTTAAGGTTCGAATAGCTCCCAAAACGGCACGGGGTGAGGCGATAGTGTGTGAGGTTTTGCAGGCGGGGATAGATTTGTGGAAGATTGATGATTTCAGGGTACTAGGATAGAATTGCCAGGCAATTATACTCGTTCGGCAGATTTAACTACAAAACGCTGTCAGTATTAAATTCGGAATTGGATGCTAGAGTAAAATAGTAGAT
>JAKSCL010000260.1 GCA_022360615.1 Hyphomicrobiales bacterium | reverse complement strand
TTTAGTTCTTAGAGATGGAAGGGATTGTGGAGAGGAATATCAGGCGATAGAATCTGTAGTATCGACTTTAAAGCAGGAAAATATACTCCCTTACAGTTTTTCGTTTGAATTTGCTGAGTATCATAAGACGAGCAGAAAAGGTCTCAGAATATGGGATAGAAACGGAGAAAGTATTGATAATGCTCTAGAAGGATCTTATACCATATTAGATGAATATCAAGCAGTTTTAAATACAACTGGAAATGGTACTTTAATGCAGGGTACAGCTTCACCATTGTTGATTGTTGGAAAGTATTCACCGAATATGAATATTAATAATGTTATAGAAGATATTTACCTAACATCTCAACTCAACTTTAGTAGTCCTTCTGTGGCTCAAAGGTTAACCTATCCGGCAAAAAGAGTTGACGATCAGCTCATTGAAAGAAGGGCTCAAGAAGTAGAAAGAATTAAATAATTTAGTAATGGAAACTAAGTGGTTAACAGTTCAAAGCTTTCAAAGAGATCAAAACTTATTGGATCAAATCAATAAGCTTTTGATCTATTACAAGTTGCAATCTGAAGGCATTAATTCGTCATTTAAAGATAAAGAAATAAATGATGCAATTGACCTTGTTCAAAAATTCTTGACAAGATTATCACAACTGGTTAAATCGCTGGAAGAGAAAAAGGGAGAAGCTTTAACTGGTACTGACTATAGATTAAGAAATCTGGCAAGAAATTTTGTAGATGCTAAAGGAAAAAGAAGAAAATACAAGTCTTTATTATTTAAAGCATCGCCGGATCCTGTACTTGAAATGATGAAAACTAGAGACAATGATAAAGCCTTAATTGATTCTCTATCAGAACTAAGAATGCTGATTGAAGATCACATATCAACTGATTCAAGTGAAATATTTGGACATATATGATGCAGAAGATATTGATTGAAAGCAATTTGGATCTATTAAGGGCGATCAAAATATCAGAGGGATTAATAATGGACTTGCAATTATTAAAAGAAGCAGAGTCCTACAAAAGTTGGCTGCTGGAAGCACTAAGGATTATTGAGCAGAGTATTGGTCAAAATTTGAACTGGTTAAGATCAGATTTAAAATCTATTTATCCGGAAATCTTGAATAGAACACAAGAACAGTCTAGAAACTACAAGTTTATCGTTTCCAAATTAATGCCCTCCGCATATCGTCAGAAGACAGATGATCAGCTATGCTTAAAAGTTTTAAAATGGCTTCATAACCAGCATTCTCAAACTACAGATAAGCCTTTCGCAATTTCAGATGGTG
>JAKSCL010000302.1 GCA_022360615.1 Hyphomicrobiales bacterium | reverse complement strand
CAGATTCGTACTCTTCCACCTGAACGCCTTTGGAACGCAGTAGATTCTTTTTCCACTGACGGGCATCGGCAGACATATGTACGGTGACCTTGAATCCCAACTGTGCACTCATGATCCCGATAGAAAGCCCCAAGTTACCTGTGGAGCCTACAGCAATGGAATATTGCCCGAAGAAGGTGCGGAACTCGTTTCTTGCCGTCTTCCCGACCGACGCGCCGCGCTATCTCTCGCTCATCGTTCTGGACGAGCCGCAAGGCATTGAGGAGACGCATGGCTTCATCAATGCCGGCTGGAACGCCGCGCCGACGACTGGCGATGTCATCGGGCGTGTTGCGCCGTTCCTCGGCCTTCAACCGCGCCGCACCGATTCACAGCGCGGAGACCTTGCCGCTTTGATCGAAGCCAGCCGTTAGGTCTAGGGTCTCGTCGATGCCGCCCGCTTTCCCTCCCTCCCCATAGGCGGGAGGGGTATGGTGGGGAACACAACAGGCCTAGGTCCTTCTGCGCGAATGGGGTATGGCTTGCGCCAAAGGTGTCAACGAACCAGGTGTGAAACACGTGTGGCCTGACTAGCCGCCGCCCAAGCGTATGCAGCTGATCGAACTCATCGAAAATCCTGAGCGGGCGGGAGGAGCCGCGCGGGGCGTGACCGTCAACGCCCTTACGGCCGACAGCCGTCTTGTGAAGCCCGGTACGCTCTTTGCCGCGCTCAAGGGCTCGACTGTTGATGGCACGGCTTTCATTCCCGATGCCATCGCGGCCGGGGCTTCGGCCATCCTCACATATGAGGGCGCGCGCGCGGACGCGCCGGCATCCGTTCCGATCATCGAGAGCGTTGATCCGCGCCGCGATTTCGCGCTCATGGCCGCGCGCTTCTATGATGCGCAGCCGGAAACCATCGCGGCTGTGACCGGGACGGCGGGCAAGACCTCGGTTGCTGATTTCACGCGCCAGATTTGGGCGCATGCGGGGCTCAATGCCGCAAGCCTCGGCACACTTGGTGTCGTGACTGCAACGGGTGCGGATTATGGCGCGTTGACGACGCCCGACCCGGTTGCGTTGCACGAACGGCTTGCGGGTTTGGCCGGGGCGGGAATCTCGCATTTGGCGATGGAGGCCTCAAGCCATGGGATCGATCAGAGGCGGCTCGACGGCGTGAGGCTGAAAGCGGCGGGCTTCACCAATATCGGCCGTGATCATCTTGATTATCACGGTACGTTCGAAGCTTATTTCGCCGCCAAATTGAGGCTCTTCGATACGCTTTTGCCTGAAACGGGTATTGCGGTTCTCGATGCGGACCGCGCGGAATCGGCGCGCGTCGCCGAGACGGTGCGGATACGCGGGATCGACGTTTTTTCCGTCGGGCGCACAGGCAGGGATCTTCGGCTCTTGACGCTTTCCCCTGACGGTTTCCGGCAGGTCCTTGAACTGGATATCGCGGGCAAGCGCTTTAAGGCCGCCTTGCCGCTTGCGGGCACGTTCCAGGTCTCGAATGCACTTGTCGCAGCCGGGATGACCATCGTGTGCGGGCTTGAAGCGGTGAAAGCCATCGCGGCCCTTGAAACCCTGAAAGGCGCGAAAGGCCGGCTCGAGTTCGCAGGTAAGACGGCAAAGGACGGTCTCGTTTTCATCGATTATTCGCATAAGCCCGATGCGCTTGAAGCGGCGCTCAAGGCGCTCCGGCCCTTCGTGAAGAACCGGCTTCTGGTGGTTTTCGGCGCAGGTGGCGACCGCGATCCCGGCAAGCGCCCGCTGATGGGCGCTGTCGCCGCCAAAGAGGCCGACCGGGTCGTCGTCACCGACGATAATCCGCGCAGCGAGGAACCGGCCCTTATCCGCAAGGCGATACTCGAGGCCGTACCGGACGCGATCGAGATCGGCGACAGGGCGGAAGCGATTGCGGTGGCCGTTGCCGAAACCGGGCCGGGCGATGTGTTGCTTGTCGCCGGTAAGGGCCATGAGACAGGTCAGATTATCGGCGACGAAGTAAAACCCTTCTCCGATCATGAGGCTGTCGCCGCGGCTATCGCACAAACGGGGGCGCACTGATGGCGTTGTGGCCGCGTGAGGCGTTCCTCGAAGCCTTGAAGGGCAGGGTCCATGGCGGGCCGATGTCCAACGTCTCGGGTGTTTCCATCGATAGCCGCACGGTCGAGCCGGGTGATGCTTTTTTCGCCATCGAAGGCGACCGTTTCGATGGGCATGACTTTGCGGAAAGCGCCCTTGAAAACGGCGCGGCCGTTGCTGTCGTTGCCGGGGCAAAGCTTGAGGGATGCCGCTCTGAAAACGGAGCCTTTGTTGCCGTCGACGATGTTCTGGAGGCGCTTCGGCGTTTGGGCCGCGCGGCGCGCGCGCGCAACACCGGCAAGATCATCGGCGTTACCGGCAGCGTGGGCAAGACGGGTACGAAGGAAGCGCTCAGCCTGGCGCTGTCCGAGAGCGGTCCGACGCATGCGGCGGTGAGGTCCTTCAACAACCACTGGGGCGTGCCGCTCACATTGGCGCGTTTTCCGGAAGAGGCGCGTTACGGCGTTTTCGAAATCGGTATGAACCATGCCGGAGAGATCACGCCGCTCACGAAAATGGTGCGGCCGCATGTGGCGATCATCACGACGGTTGCGCCGGTCCATCTGGAATTCTTCGATTCCGTTCAAGGCATTGCCGATGCCAAGTCGGAGATTTTCCAGGGACTCGAGCCGGGCGGCGTGGCGCTGATCAATCGCGACAACGCCTATTATGAGCGCATGAAACGGAACGCGGATGCGGCCGGCGTCTCGCGTCTTGTCACCTTCGGCGAGGCGGAAGAGGCGGATATGCGGCTCCTCAGCGTTGAGGAGGATGCCGCCGGTTCCGATGTCGAAGCGCTCATCGCAGGGCGGCGTATCCGTTACCGGGTTGGCGCGCCAGGGCGGCATTGGGCGTTGAACAGCGTGATCGTCCTGGCCGCGGCCGATCTCGTCGGCGCGGATGTCGAGAAAGGCGCAGCAGCGCTTGCCGCCATCCGGTCGCCGAAGGGCCGTGGCGCGATATCGGTCCTTAGACTGCCGGACGGCGAAGCGACCCTCATCGATGAAAGCTACAACGCCAACCCGGCCTCAATCCGGGCCGCGCTTTCCGTGCTGGGCAAGACCGAACCGGGCCGGGGCGGACGGCGCATCGCCGTTCTCGGCGATATGCTGGAACTCGGTGACGAGCGCACCAGTTTCCATTTGGAGCTTGCCGCGCCGATCAAGGCTGCCGGCGTCGACCTTGCCTATCTTTGCGGACCCGAGATGGCCCATCTTCATTCGGCACTACCGCCGGAACGGCGCGCTCTTCACGCTGCAACCTCAGATGGCCTGACAGACGCGCTGATTTCGGATATCCGTGCGGGCGACGTCGTGATGGTGAAGGGATCGCTAGGGTCCCGCATGGGGGTCATCGTCGAGGCGATTGCCGGTGCGTTTTCGTGACCGGTTGACGAAGCAAGCCTGCGGCCGCAACGGGGACAGCGCATTCGATGTTCTTATTCCTGGCTGAATTCAGCGACCAATTTCAGCTTTTCAATCTCTTTCGCTATATCACCTTCCGGACGGGAGCCGCCGTTCTGACGGGGCTCCTGTTCATCTGGCTGTTCGGGCCGACCATGATCGCCATGTTGAGGATCAGGCAGGGTAAGGGCCAGCCAATCCGGGCGGACGGACCGGAGAGCCACATCATCGGTAAACAGGGCACGCCCACCATGGGCGGCCTGATGATCCTAGCAAGCGTCGTCATCTCAACGCTGCTTTGGGCCAATCTCACCAATCCCTATGTCTGGGTGGTGCTTCTTGTAACGCTTGCCTTCGGCGTCATCGGTTTTTACGACGATTATCTGAAAGTCACGAGGCAGAGCCATAAGGGCCTCAGCGGCAAGGGGCGGCTTGCCATCGAGTTCTTTGTGGCCGCGATTGCCTGTTTCGCCTTCTCCCAGATTGGGGAACAGCCCTTTGCCACGTCGCTTGCCGTGCCGTTTTTCAAGGATTTCCTGCTCGATCTCGGCTGGTTCTTCCTTATCTTCGGCAGCTTCGTCATTGTCGGATCCGGGAACGCGGTGAACCTCACCGATGGGCTTGATGGGCTTGCCATCGTGCCGGTGATGATTGCAGCCGCAAGCTTCGGCGCGATTTCCTATCTCGCGGGCAACGCGGTCTTTGCCGACTATCTGCAGATTCATTTCGTGGCCGGTACTGGCGAACTGGCGGTGCTGCTCGGGGCGCTGATCGGGGCGGGGCTCGGCTTTTTGTGGTTCAATGCGCCGCCTGCTTCCATCTTCATGGGCGACACGGGCTCGCTGGCGCTTGGCGGTATGATTGGCGCGACAGCCGTGGCCACAAAGCACGAGATCGTGCTTGCCATTATCGGCGGACTGTTCGTGCTTGAGGCCGTGTCGGTGATCGTTCAGGTGATTTCCTACAAGCTGACGGGCAAGCGCATCTTCCGGATGGCGCCCATCCATCACCATTTCGAACAGCTCGGTTGGACCGAACCGCAGGTGGTGGTCCGGTTTTGGATCATCTCCGTCGTCCTGGCGCTTATCGGCCTGTCGACGCTCAAGCTGCGCTAATCCGGCAGTATACCCATGATCCCGATTGCCTCCTTTGCCGGAAAGACGGTTGCCGTGTTCGGTCTGGCGCGCACCGGGGGCGCCACGGCGCGAGCGCTGATGCAAGGCGGCGCGGCGGTGATTGCTTTCGATGACAATGGCGTGCGGGTCGAGGAAGCGCGGGCGCAAGGCCTGCCGGTTCAGGATTTGCGTAAGGCCGATTGGGGCGCCATCGACGCGCTTGTGCTTTCGCCCGGCGTGCCGCTGACCCATCCGCAACCGCATTGGACAGTCGATCTTGCGCATCATGCGGGTGTGCCGGTCATCGGCGATCTGGAGCTCTTTTGCATGGAGCGGCGCCGGTTGGCGCCGTCATCCCCCCTCATTGCGATCACCGGCACCAATGGCAAATCGACCACGACGGCGCTCATTGCGCATCTCCTGGCCGAAGCGGGGGCCGATGCCGCCATGGGCGGCAATATCGGTGAAGCCATCCTCACGCTGCCGCCGCCCGCGCCCGCCCGGCATCATGTGCTTGAATGCTCGTCCTTCCAGATCGATTTGGCGCCGGGGATCGACCCGTTTGTCGGCATTCACCTGAACCTCACGCCGGACCATCTCGATCGCCACGGCACAATGGAGAATTACGCTGCCGTCAAGGAAAGGCTGATTACGGGCGTTCAGGAAAACGGCACGGCGATCGTCGGGGTGGACGACAGCTATTCCGCCGCGATTGCCGACCGGGCCGACCGGGCCGGAAAGCACGTGCTGCGCGTTTCGGTGCGCAATCCCGTGACCGAGGGCGTGACCTGGGCCGGGGGGCAGCTCATCCTGTCACAAGCGGGTGCCGACACGCCGCTTTTCGGCCTCGACGGGATTGAGACGCTGCGTGGCGCGCACAACGGCCAGAACGCCGCCGCCGCCGCCGCCGCCATGCTGACCCTCGGTTTCTCCACCGATACGATTGAGCGTGGCATGCGCGGTTTCAAAGGCCTGGCGCACCGGATGGAACCGGTCGCCCGGATAGGGCGCGTGCGGTTCGTCAATGACTCAAAGGCAACGAACGCGGAATCCGCAAAACGCGCGCTGAGAAGCTATGGCAATGTTTTCTGGATTGCGGGCGGTCTTCCAAAGGAGGGCGGGCTTGGCGATATGACCGACTTTCTGCCGCATATCGCCAAGGCTTACTTGATTGGCGAAGCGGCTGAGGATTTTGCGCTCACGCTCAAAGATGGCGCCTCCTTTACCATTTCGAAAACGCTTGATGTTGCTTTAGGGGAAGCGGCGCGCGATGCCGCTTCTTCCGGCCTGCCGGAACCGACGGTTTTGTTGTCGCCCGCCTGCGCATCCTTCGACCAGTTTAAGGATTTCGAAGCGCGCGGCGACGCTTTCCGGTCGATGGTTCTGGCGCTTGTTCCTGAAAACGGGGCTGGGCCGGGAGCGTAAGTACGGGTTCTGAGGAGTACAATACCCCCGTGTTTCGGCGTTCCCAGAAAGGTCCGGTTGCCGATTGGTGGTGGACCGTGGATAAGGTGCTGCTCGGCGCCTTCGTCGTTCTCATTGTGACGGGGGTTATGCTGTCCCTCGCCGCGAGCCCGCCGGTTGCTCACCGTTTCCGGCTTGAGAGCCTTCACTTTTTTTCCCGCCATGGGTTGTTTGCCGTGCTCGCCATCCTTGTCATGGTGGGTACGTCGATTCTGTCGCCCGAGCGTGCGCGCCGCTTGGCCGCCGGCCTTTTCGGTGTCGCGGTCGTCCTTACAACCGCGACACTTTTCATTGGTCTTGAGGTGAAGGGCGCAAGCCGCTGGATTGCCATGCCTGGCTTTTCCCTTCAGCCCTCAGAGCTCCTAAAACCGACCTTTGTGGTGGTTATCGCCTGGCTGTTTGCGGAAGGGTTGAAAAGGCCAAACCTGCCGACAAAACCGATTGCGCTTGCACTCTTGGGCGCTGTCGCAGCCTTGTTGGTGATGCAGCCCGATATCGGCCAGACAATGCTCTTGATGGCGGCCTGGGGCGCCGTGTTCTTCCTGGCCGGTGTGTCCTGGATCTGGATTGCCGGTATGGCAGGCGTGGGCTTGGGCGGGCTCGTTCTCTTTTATCTCACGGTCCCGCATGTGACGGACCGCATCAACCGCTTCCTCGATCCCGAATCCGGCGACACGTTCCAAGTCGACCGGGCGATTGAATCGTTCCAGAACGGCGGCTTCTTCGGCCAAGGGCCGGGCGAGGGGACAGTGAAACACGTTCTGCCCGACGCCCACACCGATTTCATCTTCGCCGTGACTGCGGAAGAACATGGCGCGCTTGTCTGCGCCCTCATTCTCCTGGTTTACGGGTTTATCGTCATTCGCGGTTTGTCGCGGGCTTTCAAGGAGGACGATACCTTCGTCCGGCTTGCGGTTTCGGGCCTCACCATCCTGTTCGGCCTTCAAGCTGCCATTAATATGGGGGTCAATCTGGGCATTATGCCCGCTAAGGGCATGACCTTGCCGCTGATTTCCTATGGGGGCTCATCCATGCTGGCGACGGCGTTCTCCGCTGGCCTCATTCTTTCGCTTACCCGGCGCCGGGCGGCGCGCGTCGTCTTGAAGAACGGGCTCGACAGTTTCTCGCGATGGCGCGCGGCGGTTCAGTGACCGGCGGCGGCCGGGTTTTCGTCGTTGCCGCGGGAGGCACCGGCGGCCATCTCTTTGCGGGCGAGGCGCTGGCGGGCGCGCTCATGGCCGATGGGCACAGCGTCCATCTCATTACCGATGAACGCGGCGAGCAATATGCGAAGGCGTTTAAGGCCGGGAACATCCATGTGGTTCGTTCCGATACCATCCGCGGCGGCTCGCCGATTGCGCTTCTCATAACCTTTTTGCGGCTTGGCCTGGGTTTTCTTGCATCGCTTGGTCTGATGCTGCGCATCCGGCCCGACGCCGTCATCGGTTTTGGCGGCTATCCGTCCATGCCGCCGGTCTTTGCTGCGTGGTTCTCGCGCATCCCGACCGCCATCCACGAGCAGAATGCCGTCATGGGCCGGGCGAACCGGCTTTTGTCACGCTTTGTGCGGGCGATTGCGGCAAGTTTTCCAGATGCTGCGTACCTCGACGGGAAGGTTCGGGCCAAAATGACGGTTACCGGCAATCCGGTGCGCCAGCATGTGATCGATGCGGTCAAACCCTACAAAGCACCGGAAGCGGACGGACCGCTGCGCCTCGTCGTCTTCGGCGGAAGCCAAGGCGCGCGCATCATGAGCGATGTCGTCCCGGGCGCGCTCGCCGGTTTGGAGGAAGAGAGCCTTAAAAACCGGTTGCAGGTCGTGCAGCAATGCCGGGAAGAGGATCTGGTGCGGGTTGAAGCCATCTACCGCAATGCCGGAATCGCCGCAGAACTGGACGCTTTCTTCACCGGCCTTCCGGCTCTTCTTTCGGATGCCCACCTGGTCATCTCCCGTTCCGGTGCCTCAAGCGTCGCTGAACTTGCCGTGCTCGGCCGGCCTTCGATTCTCGTTCCGCTGAAGCATTCATTGGATCAGGACCAGAAGGCGAATGCCGGACTTTTGGTCGAACCCGGCGGCGCGGTGATGATTGTCCAGGACGAATTTACGCCGGCACATCTTTCCACCATTGTCACGGAATTGTTGCGTGATCCTGTCCGATTGTCGCATATGGCGGCTTCGGCAAAGAATGCCGGACATGCGGACGCGGCATCGAGGCTGAAGGATTTTGCGCTTCGGCTGTTGTGAAGTGCGGGGAGCGTTCGGCTACCGGCACGGCGTTTGCCATAAAGCGAAGTCCGTGCGGTTTGAAACGGATGCTCGCTTTAGTTTTGTTTTGTCGCACGATTTGTCCGAAAACCGGTTCCCACTTTTCGGATCGTGCTCTAGAGGATGCCTAAGAGGGAAGGACACGCCTCTCCATGACCATGCGCGCCGATATCGGCTCCATCCATTTCGTCGGCATCGGCGGCATCGGGATGAGCGGCATAGCCGAAGTCATGCACAATCTCGGCTATGCGGTGTGCGGCAGCGACATTGCCGACAACGCGAACGTCAAGCGGCTGCGCGACCTGGGTATCCCTATTGCCGTTGGTCACGCCGCGGAAAACTTGAAAACCGTCGAGGTCGTCGTTGTCTCCTCGGCTATCAAACCGGACAATCCTGAACTGGCCGAGGCCCGCGCCCGTCAGCTTCCCGTGGTGCGCCGGGCCGAAATGCTGGCCGAGTTGATGCGGCTAAAGTCGGCCGTCGCGATCGGCGGGACGCATGGCAAGACGACCACGACCTCCATGGTTGCGGCGCTTTTCGATGCAGCGGGCTTCGACCCGACCGTCATCAATGGCGGCATCATCAATGCCTATGGAACCAATGCCCGGCTCGGACTTGGCGACTGGATGGTGGTCGAGGCCGATGAATCGGACGGCACTTTCGTCAAACTGCCGGCCGAAATCGCGATCGTAACGAATATCGACCCGGAGCATCTCGATCATTACGGAAGCTTCGACGCGCTGCGCGATGCATTCCTCACCTTTGTCGAGAATGTTCCGTTTTACGGTTTCGCGGTGCTTTGCACCGATTGCACCGAAGTGCAGACCCTTGCCGGGCGCATCGAGGACCGTCGCATCGTCTCCTATGGCGAGAACCCGCAGGCCGATGTGCGTTTTGCCGGGCTCAGGCGTCAAAACGGAGCCTCGCATTTCGATGCCGTCATCCGCAACCGGCGGACCGGAGAGGAGACCATCTTAGGCGACTTGCAGGTGCCGATGCCTGGCAAGCACAATGTCCTGAACGCACTTGCCGCTGTGGCGGTCGCCTACCATGTGGGCATGCCGGAAGAGACCATCCGTTCCGGGCTTGCCGGGTTCTCGGGCGTGAAGCGGCGCTTCACCAAGACGGGCGAGTGGCGCGGCGTTTCGATCTACGATGACTACGGTCATCATCCGGTGGAGATTCAGGCTGTTCTCTCAGCCGCACGCGAGATTGCCTCAAACCGGATCGTCGCCGTCGTCCAGCCGCACCGCTACACCCGGCTGCGCGACCTCTTCGAAGGCTTCTGCACTTGTTTCAACGACGCCGATGCGGTGCTCGTTACGCCGGTCTACGCAGCGGGCGAAGCACCGATTGACGGCTTCGACCGCGATACGCTTGCTGCTGGCCTCACGGCGCGGGGCCACCGCATGGCGCGGACCATCGAAGGGCCCGAAGACCTTCCGGAGGCGGTCGCGGATATCGTCAAGCCAGGCGATATGGTCATCTGTCTTGGCGCCGGCACCATCACGCAATGGGCGCATGCGCTTCCCACGGCGCTCGCCGGATTGAAAACGCCCCATGCGTGAGGCCGAAACGACATCGCTTACTCTTGCCGATATCAGCACCCGGGTGCCTGATCTGCGGGGCCGTCTTGAAGCCGATGCCGCGCTTGACCGCTACACTTGGCTGAAGGTGGGCGGCCGGGCCGAACTCCTCTTCACACCGGCGGATGAGGACGATCTTGCGTGCTTCCTGTCCAACCTCCCCGGGGACGTTCCGCTTACGATCATCGGGCTGTGCTCGAACACCCTTATCCGTGATGGGGGCGTTCGGGGTGTTGTTATCCGGCTCTCTGGAAAAGCCTTTGGCGGCATCGAGGTGACAGACGGGTACCGTTTGCGCGTCGGCACTGCGGTGCCGGACAAGCGGGTTGCCGCAGCGGCGCTTGAGGCAGGCATTGGCGGCTTTGCCTTTTATCACGGCGTTCCAGGGGGCATTGGCGGCGCTTTGCGCATGAATGCGGGTGCGAACGGGACGGAGACCCGAGAACGGGTGGTTTCGGTCCGCGGTGTTGACCGTTCCGGTGCCGTTTGCGAGTTTTCCAATGCCGAGATGGGTTATGGCTACCGCCATTCATCTGCACCTGCTGACATGGTGTTCACGCAGGCTTTGTTCGAGGGCTTCCCGCAAGACCGGGAACGCATCCGCGAGGATATGGATGCAGTCGAGCACCATCGCGAAACCGTTCAGCCGATCCGCGAAAAAACCGGCGGTTCGACATTCAAGAACCCGCCCGGCAACAGCGCCTGGAGACTTATCGACGCCGCCGGGTGCCGGGGGCTGACGGTTGGCGGGGCGATGATGTCCGAAATGCATTGCAACTTCATGATCAATACCGCTCAGGCCACGGCGTACGATCTTGAGCTTTTGGGTGAGACGGTGCGGGCCCGTGTCCTCAAGTCCAGCGGCATACGTCTCGAATGGGAGATCAAGCGCGTCGGTGCGTTTGCGCCGGGGCGCGAAGTGGAACCGTTTTTGGGGGAAGCCGCATGAGTGGCAGAAAACACGTAGCTGTCCTCATGGGCGGCTGGTCGGCTGAGCGTGATGTGAGCCTCTCTTCAGGAGAAGAATGTGCAAAGGCTCTTGAAGAGGCAGGCTACCGGGTCACCAAAATCGATGTGGACCGCTCAATCGCCGCTGCTCTGGGCGAACTGGCGCCCGACGCCGTTTTTAATGCCCTGCACGGGAAGTTCGGAGAGGACGGTCAGGTCCAAGGCGTCTTGGAAACCCTTCAAATCCCCTACACCCACTCGGGCGTGCTCTCGTCCGCGCTTGCGATGAACAAGGGGAAGGCGAAGACGCTTTTTCAGGCCGCCGGCATTCCAGTTGCCGAATCGAAGGTCCTGCACCGGCTCGAGGCGGCGGAAAAACACGCGCTGACGCCGCCTTATGTGATCAAACCGGTGGATGAGGGGTCAAGCGTCGGGGTCTTTATCGTCACCTCGCTCCATCCCACGCCGCCGCAGGAACTCTATTCCAGCGATTGGCCCTATGGCGATGTGGTGATGGTCGAAAGGTTCGTTCATGGAAAAGAATTGACCTGTGCCGTCATGGGTGACGTGGCCCTTGGCGTCATCGATATCCAGGCTTCTGAAGGCCACGGTTTTTACGACTACGATGCCAAATATGCACCGGGCGGTTCAATTCATGTTCTGCCCGCAGAAATTAAACCAAATATTTACCAGCAAATACAAATTCTGTCGCTCAAGGCACATGAGGCACTTGGCTGCCGTGGCGTGACACGTGCGGATTTCCGTTTCGATAATCGCAATGACGGAACAGGAGAACTCATCTGCCTGGAGGTGAATACGCAGCCCGGAATGACGCCGACCTCACTTGTTCCCGAATTGGCGGCGCATGCGGGCCATAGCTTTACGGATCTTGTTACGTGGATCACCGAGGATGCCAGTCTGAACCGCTGAATGGCCCGGCCGCCAATGCCGGCCGGATCGCATCCTATCTCGCCAGTCACAATAAAAGTCACCTTGCCCACGGCGACGATCTCGCCGTTGTCGAGCGGTTCGCCCAGTCGCGGGGGTTCTGGGCGCGCAGCGCCCGCTTCGCGCGCCGTTTCCGCTCGCGGGTTCTCGGCAGTCCGAGGGCGAGGGCCTTTGTCTATGGCGCGATGTCCCTGTCGCTTTTGGGACTTGCTGTGCTCAATGCCGCCCCCCTTGCGAATGCCGGGCAATGGCTGCTCGTCCAGGCCGACCGGGCGCTTTCGGGTGCCGGCGTTGCCATCACCCGCGTTACCGTGAACGGCGAGGAGCGTATCCCGCAATCCCACGTCCTCGACGTGCTGGCAGCCGATGATGCCCGCTCGCTCCTTTTCTTCGATGTGGAGAAGGCGCGGACGCGTCTTCTTTCGCTTCCGCAGATAAAGGATGTGTCGGTTCGCAAGGCTTTTCCCAACACGCTGATCTTTGAATACACCGAACGCAGGGCTTACGCGCTTTGGCAGCGTGACGGCCGTTTTGCTGTGATCGACGCCATGGGCAGGGTGATCGACAAGAATGCCGCGCCTTTTGCAGAAGCGCTCGCCGATGCGCCGGTTTTTGTCGGCAAGGGGGCAAACGAGGGCGCTTACGATCTCAACGCCGCGCTCGATGCCTTTCCCGTCGTCCAGCCGAAGATCGGCGCCGCGGTGCGTGTGAGCCGCCGCCGCTGGACGCTGCACACACGTGATGCGGTTCGGATCGAGTTGCCCGAAGGCGATCCCATGCCTGCTCTTGAGACGCTGACCTCCCTGCAGAGCCGCTATGACATCCTTTCGCGGGCGGTCACTGTCATCGATCTTCGCCTGCCGGACCGTGTGACACTGAAGCTCAGCGAAGACGCGCTTGAGAGTTCGCCGCTGAACATGGAGGCGAACACATGAGTCCGAACGTTCACAACCTTCTCGACACGCCGCTTCGGCCTCTTCCGCCCAATCGTTCAACGGTTGTCGGGGTGATCGATGTCGGGAGCGATAAGATCTGCTGCCTCATCGCAAAACTCAAACCACGCCAACGCGACGGTGCGCGCAGCATCGGCACGCATGATATCCAGGTGCTGGGCGTCGGCTTCCACCGCTCTTCCGGGATCAAATCCGGCGTTGTCATGGATATGGAAGCTGCCGAACGCGCCATTCGCCGGTCCATCGATTCCGCGGAGCGCATGGCGGGCGTGACGCTTGAATCCGTTATGGTCAACATCTCCTGCGGACGTATTGCCAGCGAGACCTTCAGCGCCGAAATCGAAGTGCGCGGTGCAGAAATTGCCGAGACCGAGGTGCAGCGCGTTCTGCAAGCGGGCCGCGATTACTCGGTGGAAGAGGGCCGCATCGTTCTCCATTCCCTCCCGATCGGCTACGCGCTCGACGGCCAACGGGGCATTGGCGATCCGGCTGGGATGGTCGGCCAGCGCCTCGGCATCGATATGAACATCGTGACCGGCGATGAGGGCCCGGTTCAGAATCTGCTTTTATGCATCGAACGCTGTCATCTCGATGTGGAGGCGGTGGTGGCGACGCCTTACGCCGCCGGGCTCGGCAGTCTTACGCCCGATGAAATGCGTATCGGTTCGGCCTGTATCGATGTGGGTGCGGGCACGACGGCCGTTTCCGTCTTTTTCAACGATGCTTTCCTTTTCGCCGATGCGGTTGCCGTTGGCGGGCATCACGTGACGATGGACCTCGCGCGGGGCCTTTCGACGAGTCTGGCGGACGCTGAGCGCATCAAGACGCTTTATGGTTCGGCGATCCCGAGCGATTCCGATGAGCGTGAGATGATTTCCGTGCCCGCCGTCGGTTCGGACGAGGATGGCGACGCCACGCAGGTGCCGCGTTCGCTCCTGACCGGCATCATCCATCCGCGGATCGAGGAAATTCTCGAAATTGTCCGTGACCGGCTGAAACAAAGCGGCGCTTACGGCCTGACAGGCCGCCGTGTCGTGATTACGGGCGGTGCAAGCGCGCAAACCGGGTTGCTGCCACTGGCGGAGCGGATTCTTGAATGCCGGGCGCGCCAGGGGCGCCCGGTTGCCGTTCAAGGATTGCCGGAAACCGCTCATGCACCTGCCTTTTCAGTCGCCATGGGCCTCCTGATTTACCCCCAGGTGGCGCAAGTCGAGCATTTCGAGGCGACGCGCCAAGCCGGGCTTTTAACCGGCACGGGCGGATATATTTCGAAGTTTGGCCGCTGGTTGAAACGAAGTGTTTAGAAAGTTTGACAAAGACTTACTCCGAATCAGGGGATGGGACGGCTCTTTGGAGCCGCTCTTCCGTGTCGGGTCAGCAAGGGTGACCTGGGGAGTCGGCCGAAAAATGGGGATGTGCGGCCCGCAATGTACCGTACAGCCGGAAAGGGGATAGGGAAGTCATGTCGTCATCGCTCAAGCTCACAATGCCGGAGATTACCGAGCTGAAGCCGCGCATCACCGTATTCGGTGTGGGCGGTGCTGGCGGTAATGCCGTTAACAACATGATCCTCTCCGGCCTTGCCGGGGTGGATTTCGTGGTCGCAAATACCGATGCGCAGGCGCTCACCATGTCGCGCTGCGAGCGGATCATCCAAATGGGCGTCGCCTCGACGGAGGGGCTTGGCGCGGGATCGCATCCGGAGGTGGGCGCGGTCGCAGCCGAAGAGGTAATCGACGAGATCCGCGATCAGCTCTCAGGCTCGCATATGATTTTCGTCACCGCCGGCATGGGCGGCGGCACCGGGACCGGCGCGGCGCCTGTCATCGCGCGGGCCGCGCGGGAACTCGGCATTCTCACCGTCGGTGTCGTAACGAAGCCGTTCCAGTTCGAAGGCCAGCGCCGGATGCGCATCGCCGATGACGGAATCGACAGCCTCGCCGAACATGTCGACACATTGATTGTGATCCCGAACCAGAACCTGTTCCGTGTTGCGAACGAAAAAACCACCTGTGCCGACGCCTTCGCGATGGCAGACCAGGTTCTTTATTCGGGTGTCGCTTGCATTACCGATCTCATGGTCAAAGAGGGTCTCATCAACCTCGATTTCGCCGATGTGCGCGCCGTCATGCGCGAGATGGGCAAGGCGATGATGGGAACGGGCGAGGCGTCGGGTGAGAAGCGTGCAACCCAGGCCGCCGAGGCCGCCATCTCCAATCCGCTCTTGGACGATGTTTGCATGCGCGGTGCCCGCGGGCTCCTGATTTCGATCACCGGTGGACGCGATCTGACCCTGTTTGAGGTTGATGAGGCCGCAAGCCGCATCCGCCAGGAGGTGGATGGCGAGGCCAATATCATCCTCGGGGCGACATTCGATGAGTCGCTTGAAGGCATTGTCCGGGTTTCGGTTGTCGCCACGGGCATTGAATCGGACAATACAAAACTGATGGCCGCTCATGCCGAGCAATCGATCCACGCGATCACCGAAGAGCTGCGTCAGGATTTGTCGGGACAGCCATCCGCCCCTGCGCCGGCTCGGGAAATCCCGCTGCCGCCCCAACCGGCTCACGAGCTCGACAGCCAGAACCAGGGCGCGGGCTTGAGTGATGCGATCGCGATCCGCAGGAAGCAGCCAACGCATTCGCATTTCGAGATCAAGGACGTCACCATCGAGACGCCTCAGCCCGTTGAGCAACCGTCCGAACAGGCTTTGGGCGAAAATTTCATCCCGCCCGAACCCGAGCGCACGGAACGGCATCAGCCACGTTTGCCGCGCGTCGAAGACTTCCCGCCGATCGCCCAGGATGCCTTGCGGGCCCATTATGCCGACGAGACCGACCGGCAAACGGCTGGCGGGTCGCGCGAGGAGCAGAAGTCCGGCCTGTTTGGCCGAATCGCCGCAGGGCTTGGGATTCGCGAAGGCGACAATGCAGAATCGCCGGCTCAACCGGCTATGCAGGTCCAGCCTGACGACACGCCGTCACATGAGGAAAACCCCTATGCCAAGCCGTCCACCCGCCAAGGCGCCCAGACGGCGCAGGGGCAGGCGGCGGCACAGCAGCGCCTCGGTCTCAGGCCCGTTGATGATGACGAGCTTGAAATCCCAGCATTTCTGCGGCGTCAGGCGAACTAATGCACAGCTTCCATCGCGTCTCCGCCGGCTGTGCCTGCCCAAACCATGTCGCATTTTCCAAATGCCTGACATGGTTGCGTAACACTGAGTAAAAAACCGTGATTTGGACCCGCCGAAGCGTGTCGGTAGTTTCCGACTTGCTTCCGGGCCGGTTGCGCGCGTGGTTCGCCTCGATCATCGCAAATACCCAAGCCCGGAGACAGCCAGCCTTTTGGGGGCGGCCAGGAAGACGGGACAGATTCATGGGTCACAGCGATTTCAACGGGCGAGACTTCAACCGGCAAGCGACAGTCGCCAAACGTTTCGAGCTTTCCGGTATAGGCGTCCACAATGGCACGCCAACGAAGATCATCGTTTCGCCTGCTGATACGAACACCGGCATCCTTTTCATCCGCACGGATATGGATGATGCGGTCGAGCCCGAAATCCCAGCCCACTTTTCCCGCGTTTGCGCCACCGAGCTCTGCACCGTCCTGGGTGCGCCGAACGGCGTTTCGGTCTCCACCGTCGAACATCTCCTGTCATCTCTCAGCGCTTTCGGCATCGACAATGCGCTAATCGAGATCGACGGGGCTGAAATGCCGATCATGGACGGCAGCAGCACTGTCTTCGTCGACGCCATCAAGAAAGCGGGTGTGCGGCAGCAGCGCGCTGCCCGCCGTTTCGTCAAGGTTCTTAAAACGGTGTCCGTGCGGCACGGCGATTCTTTTGGAGAAATCCGCCCGCATGACGGTTTTCATGTGGATGTCGAAATCGATTTCCCGATCGCTCTCATCGGCCGCCAGCGCTTTGCGCTCGAGGTGACACCGCAATCCTTTGAGAAAGAACTGTCTCGCGCCCGCACTTTCGGCTTCATGCGCGATGTCGAACGTCTTTGGGCGGCGGGCTATGCGCTTGGCGCTTCGCTTGAGAATACAATCGCGATCGGTGAGGACCGGATCATCAATCCGGAAGGGACGCGCTTTCCCGATGAGTTCGTCCGTCACAAGGCACTCGATGCCGTTGGCGACTTGGCGCTTGCCGGTGCGCCGATCCTCGGCTCGTTTTCGTCGCGCTGCGGTGGCCATAAGCTGAATTTCTCGCTTTTGTCGGCGTTGTTTGAAGATCAGGATGCTTGGGAATATGTTCGCCCCGGATCCGAGCCTGCCGTGGGGCATGCCGATATGGGCGAGCGCATGCCGGTGGCCGCGTTCGGCCCGGACGTCTCGTAGCGGTCATTTCGGTTTTCGCGCCCGTAGCGGGCAGAAGATACCGTCACGCGAGCGCCGCAATTTGCATTAGAGTTGGGAGATGCGGGTGCACCAAAATGGTCGCGCCCGCATTGGTTTGCGACGCGAATTGGTTTATCTGTCGAGAGTCGGCGATTAGGTGGATGACGCAGCGTTCCGGCGCTGCCTTTGGTGAGTGAATCCCAGTTGGATTGATGACAAGACTGGCAATGAAGAAAAACAATTGGTTGCGTTGGGCTGTGTGTCTGTCCACGGCGGCTCTCATTGCGGGATGTTCCCGCGGCAATAATGCCGATGATTTCGTGGAGCCGGACCCGGCCCCGATCCTCTATCAAAGGGCGCTCGCTCATCTGCAGGCCGGCGATAACCGGACAGCTGCCGAAGCCTTCGAAGAGGTCGACCGTCAGCATCCGGCCTCCGTTTTCGCGCAGCGTGCACTCCTTATGTCGGCCTATGCCCATTACGAAGGCGGTCAATTTGACGATGCCGAGGAAGCGGCCCGGCGCTATATCACGCTGCATCCGGGCAATGATGAAGCTGCTTACGCGCAGTATCTGATCGCTCAGTCACGCTATCAGCAGGTTGGGGATGTCACCCGGGACCAGACCCGGGCGCGCGAGGCGCTTAGGGCGTTCACTGAAATCACCCGGCTTTATCCCGATTCCAAATATGCGCCTGAGGCCGAGCGCCGGCGCGAGCTCCTGCTCGATCATCTGGCGGGCAAGGAAATGGAAGTCGGGCGCTTCTATCTCGGCCGGCAGAACTATCTGGCGGCGATCAACCGCTTCAAGGTCGTTCTCACCGAATACCAGACCACCCGTCATGTGGAAGAAGCGCTTTTGCGGATGACCGAGGCCTATCTGGCGCTTGGCGTGGTCAACGAAGCGCAGACGGCGGCCGCCATCCTCGGCCACAATTATCCGGACAGTCCTTGGTTTGAGCGCGCTTACGCCTTGTTGAACGAGGGCGGCTTGGAGCCGCGCGAGGATAGCGGGTCATGGCTTGGCCGGAATTGGCGCCGCCTGCGGGGGGCTTGAGAACGCGCGATGCTCTCGGCGCTATCGATCCGGGATATCGTCCTTATCGAAAGCCTCGACCTTGAGTTTCGCAGCGGCCTGACCGCGCTGACTGGCGAGACGGGCGCCGGCAAATCCATCCTGCTTGATGCTTTGACGCTCGCCCTTGGCGGGCGCGGCGACGCGGGGCTTGTGCGTCAGGGCTGCGTCCAGGGCCAGGTGACGGCGGTTTTCGATGTGGGCCGTGGGCATCCCGTCTGGGGCGTCATGGAGGAAAGCGGCATCGATGCAGATGGCGATATCGTGCTGCGCCGCGTTCAGAACGCCGATGGCCGCAGCCGTGCTTTCGTCAATGACCGGCCCACAAGCGTACAGCTTCTGCGCGATGTCGGCGCGCGGCTTGTCGAGATCCACGGCCAGCATGACGACCGCGCGCTCGTCGATACGGCGTTTCACCTTGCGCTGCTCGACGCCTTTGCCGAGAACGGTGAACCGCTTGAGGAGACCGCCCGGCTTTACACCAGCTGGCGCGGCGCCGAGAAGGCTGTTGCGGATGCCGTCAAGACGCTTGAAGAGGCCCGCCAGGAGGAGGACTTTCTGCGGCATGCCGTTGCCGAGCTTGAGCGGCTGAATCCGCATGCGGGCGAGGAAGAGGCGCTCGCCGTCCGGCGCCAGACGATGATGGCGGCTGAAAAGCTCGCAAGCGATCTCAACGAAGTGGCCTCCGCCGTCTCAGGCGAGGATGCGCCCGATGCCCGCCTTGCGGCGATTCTGCGCAAGCTGGAAAGGCGGCGCGAGGAAGCGCCGGAGTTGCTGGGCGGTCTTCTCGATGCCATGTCAGCCGCGCTCGATGCGCTCGACGGTGTGCGGCTGAGTGCCGAGGAGGCACTGCGCGAGGCGGCGTTCGACCCGTCTGAACTGGAAGCAACGGAAGAGCGTTTGTTTTCGCTTCGGGCGGCGTCGCGGAAATATGGCGTGCAGACCGATGGGCTCTCCGCCCTTGCGGATAAGATGCGCGGCGAACTCGATCTCATCGATGCGGGTGAGGGATCTCTGGAGAAAGCGAAAGCCGAAGCAGAGGCCGCACGCGCGGCTTATGGTGAAGCGGCGGCCGGACTTTCGGCGGCACGGGCCGCTGCCGCTGCGACGCTCGACCAGGCGGTCAACAGTGAACTCCCCTCTCTTCGGCTCGACGCGGCGCGCTTTTTCACCGATTTCCGCGAATTGGGGTTCGAGGCGGCTAGCGCTACGGGCTGGGACGGCGTCGAGTTCCATGTGCAAACCAATCCGGGTTCACGGCCTGGGCCGTTGTTGAAGGTTGCGTCCGGCGGTGAGCTTTCCCGCTTTCTCCTTGCCTTGAAAGTGTCGCTGGCGGACGCGGGATCCGCGCCGACGCTCGTTTTCGATGAAATCGATACGGCGGTCGGCGGGGCCGTGTCGGACGCCATCGGCCAGCGTTTGGCGCGGCTGGCAAACGGGGTGCAGGTGCTCACCGTCACGCATGCCCCGCAGGTTGCGGCTCGTGCCGACCACCATTGCCTCATTTCGAAGAATCCGGTTGAGGATGGGGCGCGGGTTTCAACCGAGGTGAATGAGCTTCAGAGCGAGGCCCGCCGCGAGGAAATCGCACGGATGCTGGCGGGCGCAACCGTAACCGACGAGGCGCGGGCGGCCGCGGACAGGCTGATGGCCGTTGCGGGTTGACGGAGACGGTGATGGTGGATGGCGCCGCATCT
>JAKSCL010000370.1 GCA_022360615.1 Hyphomicrobiales bacterium | reverse complement strand
GTTTGAGATGCAGGCGGCCCGCAGCCCCGAATTCGTCCGTTTCATGGTGCCCGTCGCCAAGGACATGTTCGGCGGTTCAGGCCCTGCCTGGGACCCGGACAATCTCGTGCGCCTCTATCACAAGGTGGCAAAGGGCTTCATTCGCGTCGATGCCGACGAAGTCACCTATCCGCTCCACGTGATCCTTCGCTTCCGGCTCGAGCGGGCGATGATCGCGGGCGATCTGAAAGTGACTGATCTGCCGGGTGCCTGGAGTGACGGCATGGAGGAGTTTTTGGGCGTCCGCCCGCCCGATGACCGGCATGGCTGCCTGCAGGACATCCACTGGCCGTCCGGCGCATTCGGTTATTTCCCGACCTATACCCTCGGCGCGATGGGCGCAGCTCAGCTTTTCCAGGCGGCCAGAACGGAGATTCCTGATCTGATGGAGCGGATTGGAAGGGGTGACTTTACATCGCTTCTTGGCTGGCTTCGCACCCGCGTGCACAACCAGGGACGCAGCGCGCTGCCGGCCGAGGTGATCGAAAACGCAACCGGGAAACCGCTTGACGCCGACGCACTCAAACGGCACTTGAGCGCACGCTATCTGGGTGTGTGACTGGCCCTTAAGCATGGATCGGACCCATTGGATTATGTGAGCACGCGGGGGGAGGCCCCCGTTCTCGGTTTTAAGGACGTCCTTCTTGCGGGGCTCGCGCGCGATGGCGGGCTTTACCTTCCCGCTGCCTGGCCGCGCCTCACTGAGGACGAAATCCGCGCCATGCGCGGGATGAGCTATGCCGACATTGCTTACCGCGTCATCAGCCGCTTTGTGGACGGCGAAGTCGCTGAAGCCGATCTGCGTGCGATGATTGCCGACGCCTATGGCGCGTTCCGGCATCAGGCTGTTACGCCGCTTGTCCAGACAGGCGACAATGACTGGCTACTGGAACTGTTCCACGGACCAACGCTGGCCTTTAAGGATATCGCGATGCGGCTCCTGGCCCGCCTCATGGACCATGTGCTTGAGGAGCGCGGCGAACGCGCAACCGTCATTGGCGCCACATCGGGGGATACTGGCAGCGCGGCGATCGATGCCTTTGCCGGCCGTGCGCGTACGGATATCTTTATCCTCTTTCCCGATGGCGGAGTGAGCGATGTACAGCGTCGCCAGATGACGACGGTCATGGCGGACAATGTTCATACGCTTTCGATCCGCGGCCATTTCGACGACGGCCAGCGTCTGGTGAAGGCGATGTTCAACGACCACGCCTTCCGCGACCGCTTGCAGCTTGCCGGCGTGAATTCCATTAACTGGGCCCGGATCATGGCTCAGACGGTCTATTACTTTGCATCGGCCGTGGCGCTCGGCGCACCGGACCGGCGCATATCGTTCACCGTGCCGACCGGCAATTTCGGCGACGTGCTCGCGGGCTATGTGGCAAAACGCATGGGGCTTTCTATCGGCCGGCTGGTGATTGCCACCAATGTGAACGATATTCTCGTGCGCGCGTTGGAGACAGGCCGCTATGAAACGGCGGGTGTCGAGAAGACCATCAGTCCGTCCATGGACATCCAAATCTCAAGCAATTTCGAGCGTCTCCTTTTCGATGCTTTCGGGCGCGATTCCACTGCTGTCGTGCGCGCAATGGACGGGCTGAAGCAATCGGGCGGCTTTTCGATTGACGAGGCTGCGCTTGCCATGATCTGCGCCGATTTTGATGCGGCGCGCTCCGACGAAGCCGAAACTGCGGAAACGATCCGAAGAACACTTGCCGAAACAGGCTATCTGCTCGATCCGCACACCGCGATCGGTGTTTGCGCCGCTGCGAAGAAACGCGGCGATCCGGCCGTGCCGATGGTGACGCTTGCAACGGCGCATCCGGCAAAGTTCCCCGATGCCGTTGAAACGGCCTGTGGCGTGTGTCCGGCACTCCCTGATTTCCTGTCAGGGCTCCTCGAACGGCCCGAACGCATACAAGTGCTCGATGCGGAGGAGACGGCCGTGAAGGCCCATATCAAGGAAAGAACGCGGGTTTTCGTTACGCCCTGAAGAGGCAACAATCCTTCATGATGAACCAGACCAATCAATCCATCCGTGTTTCCGCGCTGCCGAATGGCATGCGCGTTGTCACCGAAACGATGCCTGGCCTGCAGACAGCGGCGCTCGGCGTATGGGTTGAGGCGGGCGCGCGCGCCGAAAGCGCGCGCGAGCATGGCATGGCCCACCTTCTTGAGCATATGGCGTTCAAGGGAACAGAGCGTCGCTCGGCGGTCGATATCGCCGAGGAGATCGAGGCCGTTGGCGGCGATCTCAATGCTGCAACAAGCATCGAGACCACGGCCTATTACGCGCGCGTCCTCAAGGATGATATCCCGCTCGCCGTCGACATCCTCGCCGATATCCTACAGAACGCGGTTTTCGACGCCCTTGAGCTCGAACGCGAGCAGAATGTCATCGTCCAGGAAATCCGCGCCTCTGAGGACACGCCGGACGATATTGTCTTCGATCTCGCGCAAGGTGCTGCTTTTCAAGGGCAAACGCTGGGGCGTACCATTCTCGGCACCGAGGAGACGGTGCGTGGTTTCCGGTCGGGCGATCTGACGGACTATCTGCGCCGCCACTATGCGCCGGCCCAGATGATCCTGGCGGCTGCCGGCGCGGTCGACCACGACGCCATGGTCGGGCTCGCGGGCGAGTTTTTCGCCGGTCTTTCAGAAAGCGCCCACAAGAGTCAGGCGCCTGCCTGTTTCACCGGCGGCATCGGCAAGGTGGCGCGCCCGATCGAGCAATCCCATCTGGTGATTTCATTCGAGGGTCTCTCCCATCACCACGAGGACTATTACGCCGCCCAAGTCTTCGCGACGCTGCTGGGGGGAGGGATGTCGTCGCGGCTGTTCCAGGAAGCGCGCGAAAAGCGTGGGCTTTGCTATGGTATCTACAGCTATCACTGGAGCGTCTCCGACACGGGGCTCTTCGGCGTTTATGCGGCAACGGCGCCTGAGACCACACCGGAACTGATGGAAGTCATTGCCGGTGTTCTTAAAAACGCCGCTGCCGATATTGGCGGCTCGGAGCTCAAACGGGCAAAGGCCCAGTTAAAGGCAGGTCTCTTGATGAGCCTGGAGCGGCCCTCCTCGCGCATCGGGCAGATGGGCCAGCAGATTGCTGCCCATGGCCGTGTACAGGCGGCGGATGAGCTGATTGCTGCCGTTGAGCGGGTCACGCGGGAGGATATGATTCGCCTTGCCGAAAGCTGGCACCGGGCAGTTCCGGCCATTGGGCTTGTCGGCCCGGAAAGCGGGCTTGAAACTACATGCCGTGTGGCGGCAGAATTATTCGGAACTGCCGAGTGAAACCTGCTTTGAAAGGAAGCCGAAGCGATGGCGCTTTTAAGGTCGGTGAACCCGATCGACGTGGGACCGGCGCTTTACGGCGACGGGGTTTACCTGCGCACGCCGCAAATGGCGGATTTCGCCGATTGGGCGACTGTTCGTGAAGAAAGCGCGTCTTTCCTGAAGCCTTGGGAACCCTCTTGGCCGCTTGATGATCTGACGCGGACCGCTTTTCGCCGCAGGCTGAAACGCTACCACCGGGAAATCCGGGAAGATCAGGCCTATCCGTTCTTCCTGTTTCGAAGCGGGGATGACGCGTTGATGGGTGGGATAACCCTTTCCCACGTGCGCCGCGGCGTTGCCCAGACCTGTTCGGTTGGCTATTGGATTGGTGCGGCCCATGCCCGCAGGGGATATATGACGCGGGCGCTTCAGACGCTGCTGCCATTTGTGTTTGAGACGCTAAGGCTCAACCGGCTTGAAGCCGCGTGCCTGGCGCACAATGCGGCCTCGATTGCTCTCCTTGAAAAGGTCGGATTTCAACGCGAGGGCTGCGCGAGACAATATCTGTGTATTAACGGCGTTTGGCAGGATCATCTTCTTTACGCCATGTTGAGCAACGATCTACGCCCTTTGTCGGCGCAGACATAACGACAAACCTGACAGGGAAGGTTTACGGCCCTTGTTCCGGTGGTGGTCTGCCATTACGAGTTCCGAACTCCTGAAAGAGGATGTCCAGCCTGGGCCGGCCCGCACGTGCAGAATTTGAGTTTCCCGCGTCTTATCCTCTTTTGGGCCGCCTTCCTTGTGGCGGCGACAGTTCTTTCCCGGCCAGGGGGCGCTCTGGAAGCGATACCTGTGCCGCCGGAACTCTCAGCAATCGATCTGACTCAGATAGTCAATTTCCAGGACGACAGCGAAGGTCGCGTTCAGGTTGAGACGGCGCCCGGCCCTGATGGCCTCGTCCGTAGGATGGAGGTGCGGGCCACCGCACCGGAACGCAGCCAGGCTTGGCTTGTGTTTGCGTTGACCAACGAATCGGACCGCCAGCTGGACAGGCTTCTCGTTGCTCCGCATCACCGGCTGGTTGGCTCCGGCGTGTTTTGGCCCGATCTCGGGCGCGAGCGCATCCGCACCATCACGCCATCGCAGGGATTCCGGCCAGAGCGGCTTGAATCGACCACAGACGATGTGTTCCTCGTCACCCTTGATCCGGGCTCGACCGTCACTTTCGTGGCGGAAGTTACCGCGCCGTCCGTCCCCCGCATCGTGCTCTGGGAGCCCGATGCCTATGAAGAGAACCTGAACAGCCTCACGCTTTTCCGCGGTATTGTTTTGGGGGTTAGCGGCCTTCTGGCCCTGTTTCTGACAACGCTTTTTATCGTGCGCGGAACCGCGATGTTTCCTGCTGCTGCGATGCTCGGCTGGGCGATCGTTGCCTATCTCGCCGTTGATTTCAATTTAATAGACAAGGTGATTTCGGTCTCGCCTGAGGACAAGCAGCTTTACCGGGCCTCCGCCGAAGCCATCATCGCCACATCGCTCATCGTCTATCTCTTTGCTTATTTGAACCTTGGCCGCTGGCACATCCGCTTTGTGCATATCTCAGCGGTTCTTGTGGCATCGACACTGACGCTTTTGGCGCTCGCCTTCGCCGATCCGCCCATGGCGTCCGGGATTTCGCGGGTCGCCATCGTTCTGATTGGGCTGTCCGGTATGGCGCTGATCATCTATCTCGCGATTAGAGGTTCCGACCGGGCGGTGATGCTCATTCCCACATGGCTGCTTTTGCTCTTGTGGGCCTATGGCGCGGTCCTCGCTGTCACCGGCGAACTCGACAATGATCTTGTTTCAGCGGGCATTGCGGGCGGGCTTGTGCTGGTCGTGCTGTTGACAGGCTTCACAGTCATGCAGCATGCCTTTGCGGGCACGGCCCTTTTCCACGGTCACAGTACGGATAACGAGCGCAAGGCGCTTGCCCTGACAGGCGCAGGCGACATGGTATGGGACTGGGATGTGGAGCGTGATCGGATCATCACCTCAAGCGAAACCGAACGGCTTCTAGGCCTTTCGCGCGGCACGCTCGAGGGGCCCGCTGTCAAATGGCTGGACCACCTTCACCCGAGCGACCGCGACCGCTTCCGCGCTTGTCTCGATACTATGGTCGATCAGAAGAAGGGGCGTATTGCGCAAGACTTCCGCCTGCGCTCCAAGGACGGCCATTATCGCTACTTGAACCTGCGCGCGCGCCCGATCACCAATTCCGATGGTGATGTGATGCGCTGCATCGGTACGCTTGTCGATGTCACCGATATGAAAACCGCGCAGGAACGCCTTCTCCATGACGCGATCCATGACAATCTGACCGGGTTGCCGAACCGGGATCTTTTCCTCGACCGTCTCGAAACCGCGCTCACGCGGGTGCGGGCTGAGGGCGGCGCGCGGCCCGCAATCCTAGTGCTCGACGTGGACCGCTTCCGGAACGTGAATGAAAGCGTCGGTATCGCGGTCGGCGACAGCATTCTCCTCACGGTTGCCCGGCGCTTGGCGCGGCATTTAAAGCCGCAAGACACGCTCGCACGGCTCAGTGGCGACCAGTTCGCCATTATCCTTTTGTCAGAAAGCACGCCCAAACGCATCGCCGCTGTCGCCGACAATGTGCGGCGCGCCTTCAAGTCGCCCATCACTTTCGGGGAGCGCGAGATTTTTCTGACTGCGGCTATTGGGATCTCTGTTTTCGACGGAAAGCAATCCCGCGCCGTCGATGTGCTCCGCGATGCCGAACTGGCGATGCAATACGCGAAGAAGCTGGGCGGTGATCGCATCGAGGCGTTCAAGCCCTCCATGCGGCAGGCGGGCAGCGACCGGCTCTCGCTTGAATCCGGTCTTCGCCGCGCCATCGAGCGCAACGAAATCAAGGTCTTCTACCAGCCAATCATGCGGCTCGACACGGGTCAGATCGCCGGTTTCGAAGCTCTCTTGCGCTGGGACCATCCGCGCCATGGCCTCCTGCCGCCAGGTGATTTTATTTCGATTGCCGAAGAGACCGACATGATCCTCGATTTAGGACTCTTCGCGCTTGAGCGTTCGGCGCGCCAGCTTGCCGAGTGGCAAAGAATCGATCCTTATTTCGAGTTCCTGTTCACTAGCGTGAACGTCTCAAACCGCCAGATCGTCCGCCATGATCTCATCAACGACATTAAAGCCGTTCTGTCGCGTTCCGATGTGTCGCCAGGCACTTTGAAGCTTGAGGTGACCGAATCGCTCGTGATGGACAATCCAGAATATACGGCGCAGGTTTTGACGAAAGTGCGCGATCTGGGCGCCGGCCTCGCACTAGACGATTTCGGCTCCGGTTATTCCGCCCTCAGCCATCTCCAGCGTTTTCCCTTCGATATCATCAAGGTCGACAAAAGCTTCCTTCAGCCAAACGGCTCAAGCGCGCGGCCCTTGATTCTGCGCTCCATTGTCTCGCTGGCCCATGATCTTGGCATGGAGGTCGTGGCAGAGGGTGCCGAAACGACCGCGGATGCCCAGGAACTCCTGACGCTCGGCTGCGAATATGCCCAAGGCTATTATTTCGGCGAACCCATGACGGCGGTCGAGGCGCGCAAACTGCTCAATGTCCCGCGCAGCCGGGCAAGACACTAAAGCGTGCCCAGGAAAAGTGGATACCGGTTTTCCGTCCGGACATGCGAAAACACAAAGACTTAGAGCAATTGAGCGATTCATGGAAAAG
>JAKSCL010000028.1 GCA_022360615.1 Hyphomicrobiales bacterium | reverse complement strand
TTCGTCTACGAGCCGGCGATCCTGCTGCAGGGCGACCCGTTGTACGCGGCCTTCGTCATCGCCCAGGCGGTGCTGGGCGTGATCGTGCTGGCGTCCGCTCTGCACGGCTATCTTCTGACGGAACTCACCCGCTGGCAGAAAGCGGTGCTGCTCTTGGCCACGTTCGGGCTGATTTACCCCGACTGGCGCGCCTCGCTGCCCGCGCTCGCGCTCGTCGCGCTGGTGATCGTGCGCCAGCGCGCCGCCAGACCGATATCGGAGGGCGTGACCTGATGAGCACAATTCTTCTGGTCGGTGACATCCATGCTGATGGCCATGCGCTTCTGCGCTCCCGGTCCGATTGCGAAACCATCCTTCTCGCCGACCCCAGACCGCAGGATGTGCTGGACGCCGCCCGGACGGCCGATGCGATCATCGTCCGCAAGCTCGATCTGCGCGCGGATGTCCTGGAGGAGGCGAGCCGGCTGAAGGTCGTCTCCCGCCATGGCGTGGGCTGTGACAATATCGACGTCGCCTGGCTCAGCGCGCGCGGCATTCCGGTGATGGTGGTGGGCGACGCCAATGCCCAATCGGTGGCCGAACATGCGATGCTGCTGCTTCTGGCCGCCGCCCGGCGCCTGCCAGCCTGCATGAACCTTGCGGCGCACTCCGCCGATCTTGACGAACGGGCCGAATTCCTCGCCCAGCGCAATGCCGTCGGCACGATGGAACTGGCTGACCGAACCCTGCTCATCGTCGGCTATGGCCGCATCGGACGCAAGGTCGCCAAACTGGCGGATGCCTTCGCCATGCGGGTTGTGGTCGCCGATCCTTTCGTTGACGCCGGCGACGTGCGGCAGGCGGGCTTTGATCATGTCGCGGACTTCCAGGAGGCGCTCGGCGCCGCCGATGGCGTCGTTCTCAGCCTGCCGGCAACCGCAGGCGGCCCGCCGCTGTTCGGCCAGAGCCAGTTCGCCGCCATGAAAAAGGGCGCGGTTTTGGTCAATGTGGCGCGCGGCACGCTTGTCGATGAGGACGCGCTGGCCGATGCCCTTCAAACCGGCCATCTGCGCGGTGCCGGCACCGATGTGTGGACCCACCTGCCGCCGGGGCCAGATCATCGCTTTTTCGGCCTTCCCGGCATGGTCATGACGCCGCATTGCGCGGCCCACGCCGATGCCTGTCTCAGCCGTATGGCCGTGACCTCGGTTCAGAACGCGTTCGACGTCCTCGATGGAAAGCCGCAGCCCGGTCTTTGCTTCAACCCCGAAGTTCTCAAGGGCGCGGGGCATCGGGCATGACGAACCCAAGCCACACAGGAGTGACACCGTGAAGCTGACAGCCGAGCACATTCAAACCGTCGTTCAACGCATCCTCCTGGCCGCCGGCGCGACTGAAGCCGAGGCCAAGGGTGTCGGATTCCGGCTGGCCAACGCGAATCTGGTGGGCCACGATTCCCACGGGCTGATCCGGGTATGCCAATACGCCGATCAGTTGCGTGACGGCACCATCAAGTCGGGCGTCGAACTGACCAAGGTCGCCGAATTCAATGCCATGGACATCTATGACGCCAATCTCGGTTTCGGCCAGCTTGCCGCCGAAGCGACCACTAAAATCGGTATCGACAAGGCACGCGCTCATGGCGTTGCAGCCGTCGGCCTGCGCAACGTCTCGCATGTCGGTCGGCTGGGCGACTGGGCCGAACTGGCCGCCGAACATGGCGTGATCTCGTTCCACTTCGTGAACTCGCCGGCGAAACCCGGCGCTTCGCCGTTCGGCGGCATCGAACGCCGCATGGCCACCAATCCGATCTGCATCGGCTATCCGGTCGCCGGCCGCGACCCGCTGATCGTCGATATGACCACCTCCTCGGTGGCCGAAGGCAAGCTGCGGGTGGCGAACGCCGCCGGAAAGCCGATCCCCGAGGGCTGGGTGCTCGACAAGGACGGGAACCCGACGACCAATCCCGGCGACTACTATGCCGGCGGCGCGCTTCAGACCATCGCCGCCCACAAGGGGTACGGGCTCAGCCTTGCCGTCGACCTTCTGGCCGGCGCCCTGACCGGCGGCAAGACAGCCGGACCGGACGAGACGATCAACCGCAACAACATGTTTTCGATCTTCATCGACAGCGCGGCCAACGGCATGGCCGACGAGGCCAATGCCATCGCCGCCGACTATCTGCACTGGATCAAGGCATGCGCCTCGCGCGACCCCGAAGCGCCGGTGCTCATTCCGGGCGAACCGGAGGCCGAACAGAAAAGGCGCCGCAGCATGGATGGGATCGATGTTCCCGATGGCGTGTGGGCCCAAATCGTGGCAGCCGGCGAACGGTTTGGCCTCAGCGAGGATCAGCTCCTCCCGCAAGGGACCAAGGGCGATGTCGCCATGGCCTCAAACCAGGCCGCCCAGTAACGCCCCAAGGACCCCGGTACGCTCTCAAGACCGGTCCAGACGCCCAAACCGCCGTCTCACCTGAAGGAATGCTTCTGCCATGCCCGATCTCAGCCGCGACATCGACCCGTCCAACCCTCTGAAATCGGGGCTCGCAGAAGGCGCTTTGCGCGTGGGCCTTTGGAGTGCGCTGGGCGGCAACATCGTGGCCGAAATGCTGTCCTATGTCGGCGCGGACTGGATTTTGTTCGACATGGAACA
This sequence comes from Hyphomicrobiales bacterium, assembly GCA_022360615.1. Lineage (GTDB taxonomy): Bacteria > Pseudomonadota > Alphaproteobacteria > Rhizobiales > JAKSCL01 > JAKSCL01. The sequence goes on along the minus strand of JAKSCL010000028.1, from coordinate 2,244 downwards.
TGCGCCCAATGACCTTCCGCTTCTGGTCACCCAGCTTCAGGCGATGAACGGTAGCCGCTCGGTGCCCATGGTGCGGCCGGCCTGGAACGATCCGGTGATCCTCAAGCAACTCCTCTACGCCGGGGTGCACAACTTCGTCATTCCCTTTGTTCAGAATGCCAAGGAGGCCGAAGCAGCGGTGGCCGCAGTCCGTTATCCGCCGCGCGGCATCCGGGGCGTCGCGGCCGGCGCGCGCGGCAGCCACTATGGCTTCGAGAAAGACTATTGGCGCACCATCGCCGAGCGGATCACCGTCATCGCGCAGGTCGAGACCAAGGAAGCGATCGACGAGCTGGATGCGATCTGCGCTGTCGACGGTATCGATTGCGCCTTTGTCGGTCCGAACGATCTGGCCGCCAGCATGGGTTACCTGATGGGTGCCGGCAACCAGGAGGTTCAAGACGTGATGGCGAGCGTTCCGGGCGTTTGTGCCCGCCACGGCAAGGCAGCCGGAACGCTGGCGAGCAACGCCGACGAAGTGCGCCGCTATATCGACATGGGCTACAAATTCGTCGGATTGGGCTCCGATGCCGGGTTGCTTAAAGCAGCGGCGCTAGAAACCGTTCACGCAGCCAGAAGCTTTTCATCCTGAGCGAGGCACACGGGACGCCCGGCTGACCTTTGCAGCTTTTGAGTATTGTTGAGGCGGTGTATGCGTAATTCAGAGGCCCGAGACAATCCTTGATTTCCCACTGAAATGTGCACCGTCGGCGACACTTCAGTTACGATACGCTTGGCTTTCCTCCATTCAGAGCCGTGGGTGGAGTTCATGATTGGGTGAGCACGCCCGCAGGGTATGATGATGATCGACGCCAGTCTCCTCACCATTCTCCTTGCCGCACTGGTGGCGAGCGCGAGTCCGGGTCCCGCCACGCTCGCGATCGCGGGAACGTCGATGTCGTCGGGTCGATGGAGCAGGCTTGCCGTGGCATCCGGAGTGACAACGGGTTCGCTCATCTGGTCGACATCGGCCGCGCTGGGCCTCGGCGCGGTGATGTTGGCCAATGCCTGGATCGCGGAAATCCTCAGATATATCGGCGCAGCATACCTGATCTTTCTCGCCGCCAAGTCAGCGCGCTCGGCGCTGTTGGCGGCTGATTTGCCAGCCCGATCGTTCAACGGTGGTTACCGCGCCTTGTTCTTGAAGGGACTGGCCCTGCATCTCGCAAATCCCAAGACTATTTTCTTCTTCGGCTCGCTCTACGCGATTGGTGTGCCGGCCACAGCGTCTTCAATGCAGCTTCTCGTCATCGTCGCCTCGGTGGGCCTTCTCAGCTTCACCGTGTTCCACGGTTATGCGCTTCTGTTTTCCACGCCGGCGATGATCAAGCGGTACGCCAAGTCCAGGCGATGGCTGGAGGGGCTGTTCACTATCGGTTCGGGTTCGCGGGCCTGCGCGTTCTGCTGGCACGCGGTCCACAGTGAACCGGCCGCTCAGGCGGCCAGCGCGGCAACAGCGGCTTCGACCAGTTCGGGCGGCGTCTCCTTGCGCCAGCGAAGACCTATGGACCGAACGAGGTTCAGATCGTCTACAGGCAACACCGCGACCTCGACCGTCGCCAGGCTTCGCGGGGCGATCACGAAGCCGAGACCCTGTGCCGCCAGCGCCAGGGCGAGTTCGTCCCGGTCCGCGCGCGCCGCGGGCTTGATGGTGAGTCCCGCGTCCTGAAGGGCATTGCGCGGCAGTTCACAGCGCCCGCGCAAGATGATCCTGTCGTTGTTGAGGTCGCCGACGCGGATCGATGTTCGTCCGCTTTTGGCGATCGGATGGTCCTTTGCGACAATGGCGACGAAGGGCTCGCGCCAAAGAACCCGCGCATTGGGCTCTCCTTGATCCACCACGCCCCACGCCAGGTCGATCTGCTGCTTATCCAATGCGTCGGACAGCCAGTTGGCGGCGCCTTCGCGCACCGCCCAGCGCCACCGTCGGGCGGTCTTCACGAGACTTGAATGGGCCTTGGCGATATCCGTGGGCGCCAGCGTATGGAGAACGCCGAGCGACACCTTTGGCGGCCTCTTGTCTGGCCGCATGACGCTGGTCCTGGCCTCATCGCATCGCCTGAGGATATCCCGCGCATGGTGGTAGAGCTTCATGGCCTGACCATTCGGCCGGACGCCCTTGCTGCTGTTGGCGCGCTCGAACAGATCGACACCCAGTTCGTCCTCCAGCGACCGTATGGCGGCGGAAACCGCCGGCTGGGAAAC
>JAKSCL010000175.1 GCA_022360615.1 Hyphomicrobiales bacterium | reverse complement strand
GTCGTCGGCAGGAAGACGCTGATATGTTCATCGCCATTGCCGAGCCGGTTTGCGATCTCCCCCTTGGTGTTCGTGGCCACAAAGGCAATCGCATGGATGCCGCGCCGCGGATACTCGACAAGCGCCACCTGTTTGAAGGTCGCTTCGTTCTGGGCGAGCACCGTTTCGAAGATCTGCTTCAACGTCTTGTAAATGGTCCGCACGAGCGGCATGCGATGGACAAGCGTCTCGCCGTATTGAACGACGGTGCGGCCGAACAGGTTGGCGGCGAAAAAGCCGAGAAGCGTGATCGCGCTGATGGCGATAATGAGCCCAACACCCGGCACTGAAAACGGCAGATAGGTGTCCGGGTTGTATTGCGCCGGGACCAGCGGCTTGATCCATTCATCGACAAGATGGATGAAGGACCAAGTCAGGTAGATCGTGATCGAAATCGGCGCGGCGATCACCAAGCCGGTCAGAAAGTAGTTCCGCAGCCGCATTCCCGCACCCAGACGCACCGGGCCTTCAAGCTCGTCGTCTGACTCGTGCCGATCCTGTTTTTTGTTCTCAGATTTTGACATTCACTGCGGAATTCCGGTCTGCGCGTTCCTACATGCGATACATATAGTGGTTAAGCCTGTTTCAGAAGACGAAATTCCAGGCGTGCCCGCCCATGCCCTCGGCAACCAGCCGAGCTGGATAAGGGGATGCCGTCATTGACGTGCGAAACTGACGCTAAAGAGACGAATGAAGGCCATTCAACCGCGCCGGTTGCCGGAAATGCGGTCGCGCGGACGTTTTTCTACGCGTGCGGCGTCATTTTTCTGGGATCTGGATTCGTCGGCGCTGTCCTGCCGCTCATGCCCACGACCGTATTTTTTATTCTGGCGGCTGGCTGCTTTGCGCGATCCTCACCGACATTTGAAGCCTGGATTATGAATCACCCGCATTTCGGCCCGCATGTGCGCGACTGGCGGGCGCACGGCGCCATTGCAAGGTCCACAAAACGGTTTGCCATTGCCGGTATCTCGATCAGCTTTTTCATTTTAGCCGTTATGCAAACACTGTCGGCCTGGGGCCTGGCGCTCGTCGCAGCAGGTTTGAGCGCTGTCGCCGCCTACATTCTCTCACGCCCCGAACCGCCCGGACGTAACCGGACTACTCGACCGTAACCGATTTCGCGAGATTGCGCGGCTGGTCCACATCCGTGCCCATGAAGACGGCGGTGTGATAGGCGATGAGCTGCACCGGGATGGCGTAGAGAATGGGCGTGACGAAAGCATAGGCATCGGGCACTTCGATGATGCGCTCCGCCAAGCCGTTCGAATGGGCCGCGCCTTTTTCGTCCGTAATCAGGATGATGCGGCCGCCCCGCGCCGCCACTTCTTCCATGTTGGACGCGGTTTTCTCGAAAATCCGGTCATAGGGCGCAATCACGATGACGGGCATGTCCTCATCGATGAGGGCAATCGGCCCGTGCTTGAGTTCGCCCGCCGCATAGCCTTCGGCATGGATATAGGAGATTTCCTTGAGCTTGAGGGCGCCTTCCATGGCAATCGGGAAGGATGTGCTGCGGCCGAGATAAAGCACATGCGACGAGCGGGCGAGATCGCGGGCAAAGCCCTCAATCACCGGCTCCTGTTTCAGCCCCTCGACAATGAGACGCGGCAACTCGACAAGTGCGTTGACGAGCTTGCTTTCATCGTCTGCGTCAAGGACACCGCGTTCCCGGCCCGCCGCAACCGCGAGACAGGCAAGAACGGCAAGCTGGCAAGTGAAGGCTTTCGTTGAGGCGACACCAATTTCCGGACCCGCAAGCGTCGGAAAGATCACGTCGGATTCGCGCGCGATCGTCGATTCGGGCACATTGACGATGGCGCCAATATGCTGGCCTTGATCCTTACAATAGCGAAGCGTGGCAAGCGTGTCGGCGGTTTCTCCCGATTGCGACACAAAGAGGGCAAGACCGCCCTTTTCCATCGGCACCTCGCGGTAGCGAAACTCCGAGGCGATATCGAGATCGACGGGCAGCTTGGCAAAACGCTCGAACCAGTAGCGTGCAACATTCGCAGCATAAAACGCCGTCCCGCAGGCCGAGATCGACAGCCGGTCGAGATCGGCAAAGGAAAACGGCGCGTCGGGCAACACGATGGTCTCGCGCGCCATGTCGATATAGTGACCCAGGGTGTGGCTAATGACTTCCGGCTGCTCGTAGATTTCCTTCGCCATGAAATGGCGGTAATTGCCTTTATCGGCGAGTTGCGCGGAGGCCGTGGCGGTTTTCACCTCCCGCTCGACCGGCGCGCCGCTATCATCGAAAACCGAGACGCCGCCGCGCGTGACAACGGCATAGTCGCCATCGACCAGATAGCTTATCCGGTTCGTGAAAGGCGCAAGCGCAATCGCATCGGAGCCGAGGAACATCTCGCCGTCGCCATGGCCAACCGCCAACGGGCTGCCGCGCCGCGCGCCGATCAAAAGATCGGCGTCGGCTTCAAACAGAAAGGCGAGCGCGAAGGCCCCTTGGAGCTTTGAAAGCGTGGCGTCCACGGCCTCTTTCGGCGCCATCCCACCGGCGATGTTAAGGGAGACGAGCGCAGCTACGACCTCCGTGTCCGTGTCGGTTTCAAACGTCACGCCCCGGCCGATACATTCCTCCTTAAGGTCGCGGAAGTTCTCAATGATGCCGTTATGGACAACCGAGACCTTGCCGATGGCGTGCGGATGGGCGTTCCCCTCGGTCGGTGCGCCGTGTGTCGCCCAGCGTGTGTGTCCGATGCCCGAATGACCCGACAAGGGTGCTTTTTCGAGCACATTTTCCAGTTCTCTCAGCTTTCCCGGTGCACGGCGGCGGGTGAGAACGCCGTTTTCAAGGGTTGCCACACCGGCTGAATCATAGCCGCGATATTCGAGCCGTTTCAGCGCATCAACAAGCAGTGGTGCAGCGGGCGATGTTCCAAGAATGCCTACAATTCCGCACATGCCGGCTTCAATCCTCGTTCAACCGAAAGCGTAAAACCATGCCGCGCCGGGGAGCACGGGTCGACCGGTTCGCTAGCAGATCGAAGGGAACAGGCCGAAATCACCTTTCGTTACCCTTCTTTTCTAGAGCTTTGCGCTGCCTCAGCCTTTCCGCCCAACCGGTTTTTTCAATTTGACGGCCGCGCGCCACGGCAAGCGCTCCTTCGGTGACCGTCTTCGTGATCACGCTTCCCGAACCAACATAGGCGCCCTCGCCTATCGTCACCGGTGCGACAAGCGATGTGTTCGAACCGACGAACGCGTCCGCCCCGATCACGGTTTCGAACTTGGCGAACCCGTCGTAATTGCAGGTGATCGTGCCGGCGCCGATATTCGCATTGGCTCCAACTTTCGCATCGCCTACATAGCTGAGGTGGTTGACCTTTGCCCCTTGCCCGACCGCAGCGTTTTTCAATTCGACGAAATTGCCGACCTTGGTTTTTTCGCTCAGCCGCGTGCCGGGGCGTAACCGAGCAAACGGACCAATCACCGCGCCATCGCCTATTTCAGCGCCCTCGATATGCGAAAAACCTTTAACGGTGACGCTCCCGCCCAACTTCACACCCGGACCGAAATGGACATGCGGCTCGATCACGGAATCAGCGCCAAGCTCCGTATCGTACGCAAAGTAAACCGTGTCGGGATCTTGCAGCGTCACCCCGCCCGCCATGGCGTCCGCCCGGCGGCGGGTTTGGTAAAGGAACTCCGCCTCGGCGAGCTGACTCCGGTCGTTGACGCCTAAAAACTCGGTCTCTTCCCCCTCGATCGCGGCAGCGGTCAGCCCTTTTTCGAAAGCGAGCGCCACCGCATCCGTCAAGAAATACTCACCCTTCTTGTTCCCGTTACCGATAGCCTCAAGAAGGCCGGGCAAATGACGGCCTTTCAGGGCCATGACCCCGGAATTGCAGAACGAAACCGCCTTTTCCTCCGCGTTCGCCTCCGCTTCTTCCCGGATGGCGGCGAGCCTGCCGTCCGCAACGATCAAGCGGCCGTAGCCCGCGGGGTCCAAGGCCTCGAAACCCAGAACGGCAAGGTCCGCGCCACTGTCGAGCGCATCTTTGAGCCGGGTCAGCGTTGCGGCCTCAATCAGCGGCGTGTCGCCGTAAAGAACGAGAACGATCTCAAAGCGTGAAAGAACTCCCCCATCGACGGAGAGGACCGCATGCGCCGTTCCGCGCCGTTCGGCCTGGATGTGGACGCTTGCTTCCGGATCAAGCGTTTTCGCCAAAGCCTCCGCTTCCGCCATATCCGGGCCAAGGACAACGGCACGGGCATCGCTTACGGCTTGGGCTGTTTTCAGAACGTGACCGAGAAGCGGCAGCCCGGCGATTTCGTGCATGACCTTGGCGCGCGCGGATTTCATCCGCGTCCCCATTCCCGCTGCGAGAATAACCGCAAGGCATGTCCTGTTCTGGATCATCGCCGCTCCTTTCCCGTCGCTTGCGCAAAGCCCGTGCCAGCCCGCGCAGCCCTTCGCCGCTTCGAACCGGAGGCAATCGTTACCGCTTCGTTAACCATTTCAATGTGAGTGTGTGGGTATCATGAGTCGCCGCGCAAAAAAGGCGGATAAACCTCAAAAGAGCAGCTCCCAAAAGGCAAATCGATGACGGAACATACAGCCCGCGGGCGTAAAGCTCAGTCTTCTGGTGTGTGGGTTTGGGCAAGCTTGGCGTTGACCGCCGTTGCTGTCACCGGAATGACCATAGTCGATCCCGAGCGGGGCGCGCAATTGATTGCAGCGCTTTCCTTTGAGGAGCGGACCGCGCCAAAAACCGGGATCGTGGAGAACCCAGCAATGCAAAACGAGATCGCGGCACTTCGCGGTCAAACGATTGCTCAGCTCGAAGAAACGCGTGCGTTGAAGGAGCGGCTGGCAGGGCTTGAGAATATGGTCGGGCCTTTCACGGGCGCGATTCCGCCCGATGCGGGCAATGGGTCGTTTGCGCCGAATTTGGCCCCGTCAGCCGAAACCGTGGCGTCTGCCCAGCCCATTCCCCCGGTCCGGCCGCCCGAGGAGGCACCGGCCTTGGTCATCGCCCCGCCCTTGGACTTGACGTCAAGGGGCCAGGTCGCGGCGGCGGAAATCGAACCCGATGCCGAGATCAACGCAAATCTCTCACGATTTGCGCGGAATAGCGCGCAAACGGCCCCTGCAACCGTGACGAATGCAGGCTTCGCGATTGAACTCGGCACAGCCGCGCGAATGAACGATGCGTCCAATCTCTGGGCATCCCTCAGGGATCAGCATGGCGATATCCTTGATTCGCTCGATGCGCGCGTGCGGGCCGCCGAATCCGAGGAAGGCCGCCTCGAACTCCGTCTTATCGTCGGCCCGTTCAAGAACGCCGCCGACGCTATTTTCATGTGCACGCAATTGCGCGAGCGCGGCCAGGTCTGCCGCAACACGCTCTTTGACGGCCAGCAATTGGCCATGCGCTGACATCCGCTTCGAGAAGCCTGCTTGCAGAGGTTTGCCTCTGCGGCTAACGTTCCTCCCGCAGCGTCTCCTGAGAGGGACTGAGAGCGATCACGGTGCGGCCGACCCAAGCCGGGGGCCAACGCCGTGGCTGTGCGGAAGAGGCCGCTTTGGTCTTCTCCCTCTTTGACGTCTGTCGTTTGTCAATTGAGGGACTTCTTCCATGATCCGTTTTCTGACTTTCCTGCTCACGGTCACCGCACCTGTTATGGCGTTCGCGCATCCAGGCCACCTGGCTGATGACGGCTCGGGCCACAGCCATTGGCTTGCGCTCGCCATTTTCGGCGGGCTTGCGCTTGTTGCGCTTGGCTTCGGCCTGCGCTGGTTTCTTCGCCGCGGCGCCAAACGCCTTGAAAGCCGCGGATAATGTCTGAAACCTTCGGGGTGATGCTGTGCGGTCACGGCTCGCGTTCGCAAGCGGCCGTGGATGAGTTTGCAGCCGTTGCCGGAAAACTCAACGAACGCTTTCCCGGCTGGCCGGTCGAGTATGGCTATCTGGAATTCGCCAATCCGGTGATCCGCGACGGACTGGACAGGCTGCGCGAAAGGGGGATCACCCGCACACTGGCCATTCCGGGCATGTTGTTTGCTGCGGGCCATGCCAAAAACGACATCCCGTCGGTTCTCAACACCTATCAGGCCAAGCACGGCATGCGGATCGATTATGGCCGCGATCTCGGCGTCGATCCGAAGATGATCCGGGCGGCCGGCGACCGCGTTCGCGAAGCGCTCGCCAAGGCCGATGCGGAAAGGGGTCATGTGCCCGGTGAAGACACGTGCCTTGTCGTCATCGGGCGCGGCGCTTCCGACCCCGATGCAAACGCGAACGTGGCGAAGATCGCGCGCCTCCTTTGGGAGGGCTTCGGCTTCGGCTGGTGCGCGGTGGGTTATTCGGGCGTCACCTTCCCGCTGGTCGAACCCTGTCTCGATCATGTGGCGCGGCTCGGCTACCGCCGCGTCGTGGTGTTTCCCTATTTTTTGTTCACGGGCATTCTGGTTGACCGGATTTACGGCTTCACCGACCGCGTTGCCGAGCGTTTCCCCGGAATCGACTGGGTGAAGGCGGGCTATCTGAACGATCATCGGGGCGTGCTCGACACTTTCGTGGAGCGGGTGCACGAAATCCTCGAAGGCCAGAACCTTATGAACTGCGCCATGTGCAAATACCGCACGCAGGTTTTGGGTTTTGAAGGTGAAGTGGGCCTGCCGCAGGAAAGCCATCACCACCATGTGGAAGGCATGGGCGCGTCCGCCCCCGGCTCGAATGTCGAGGACTGCACGCTGTGCGATACGTTCTGCACCGGTGCCTGCCGCTTGGTGAACGGCGATCATCACCACCATCACGATCACGCCCATGGACCCGACGGGCACCATCACCATCATCCCTATCCGCACGCCGACCATCCGCATGGGCCTCAGAGCGTGCTGAAATCGGATAGGAAGAAAGCGCACGAGACCGAAACGTGACGGCGAACGCGCGAAAAGCACAGGGCTTCGACTACATCCGGGATCCGCAGGCCATCTATGCGCTGTCATTTGAACGCATCCGTGCCGAAACCGACCTGACAGGGTTCGGTGAAGCCGAAGCCCGCATTGCCGTCCGCACCGTCCATGCCTGCGGCAATCCGCAGGTGGCGGAGGATCTGGTCTTCAATGGCGATGTTGCAGGCGTAACGCAAAAGGCGCTTGCGGTCGGCGCGCCCATCATCACCGACAGCCGGATGACGGAAGCAGCCATCATCCGCCGCAACCTTCCCGGCACCGCGCATATCCTCTGCCCCCTCACCTCCGCCGAAACCGAAAGCGCCGCCAAAGCTTTTGCGACGACCCGCTCGGCGGCCGCCATGCGTCAGGCGGCGGCCGACATACCCGGCGGCGTCGTGGTCATCGGCAATGCGCCGACCGCGTTGTTCAGCCTGCTTGAACTGATCGAAGAAGGCGTCGCACCGCCCGCGGCGCTTTTTGCTTTTCCAGTGGGTTTTGTCGGTGCGCGCGAATCGAAAGACGCCCTCATCGAGATGGCTCCGTCCTGCGCTTTCGTCACCTTGCGCGGGCGACTTGGCGGAAGCGCCATCGCAGGCGCCGCCTTCAATGCCGTGTTCACAGAAGAGCGCGCGCCATGACCCCGTGGCTTACCGTCATCGGCATGGGATGCGACGGGTTGGGCGGCCTCAATGCCGAGGCGCGCGCGGCGCTCGATGCGGCCGAGATTGTCGCCGGGTCGAAACGCCAGCTCGACGCGGCGGGTATTGACGCCGCCAAACGCTACGAGTGGCCCTCACCGCTCGCTGGCGGCATCGCAGCCATCAAGGCCCAGGAAGGGAAGCGGATTGCCGTGCTCGCCTCGGGGGATCCCATGCACTACGGCATTGGCGCAACGCTCCTGCGGGCGCTGAACGGCCGCAGCCTTACGGGTGCCATGCGAGTCATACCGGCGCCATCGGCCTTCAGCCTTGCGGCGGCCCGGCTGGGCTGGCCGCTTCAGGACACCGTCTGCATTTCGCTCCATGGCCGCCCTGTGGACGATATGCGCAGGCACATCCAGGACAGGAACCGCGTGCTCGCGCTCACCGAAGGCCATGCGACCGTCGCCGCCGTCATAGAAACGCTCCGCGAGATGGGTTTCGGCGCGAGCCGTTTGACGCTTCTTGAAAATCTCGGCGGTCCGGATGAACGCATCCGCGCGCTTTCCCCGGATGAACCCCTGCCGAACGATATCGCCCCGCTCGTGACGCTTGCCATCGACTGCGTGGCGGGACCGGAGGCCCAGCCCCTTCCTGCCGTTCCGGGCCTTCCGGACGACGCCTTCGTCCATGACGGCATGCTGACGAAGCGCGAGGTGCGCGCCGTGGCGCTCGCCGCCTTGGCGCCCGGGCCTTTCCAGCACCTCTGGGATATCGGGGCGGGCTGCGGATCGGTGGCGATCGAATGGATGCGCGCGGCCCATGGCGCAACGGCCGTGGCCATTGAACGCGAGGCCGCCCGCTGCGCCATGATCGAGGAGAACCGGAAGCGGCTCGGAACGCCGCGCCTTGAGATCGTCGAAGGCCATGCGCCGGAGGCTCTGAACCACCAGAAAACCCCGGACGCCGTTTTCATCGGCGGCGGTGTGTCCGACCCGGCCATTTTCAAGGCCGCCTGGCAGGCCCTCCCCATCGGCGGGCGGGTGGTCGCGAACGCCGTGACGCTTGAAGGCGAGACCGCGCTTTCCGCGTGGCACC
>JAKSCL010000056.1 GCA_022360615.1 Hyphomicrobiales bacterium | reverse complement strand
GATCCGCCGGAATGGATGAGAAGCCGTTCTCATCGAAATAGTCGAAAACCTGTTTCCGGTTTGAAAAACGCATTCACGCCAAAGGACGTGCCTGGATGTTTGACCATTCAAAAATTCACCGGTTTCTGGCCGGTTCTCCCTTCTGATTTTCTATTGAACAGAATATATATGCGACCGCAGTATATTTGCATATATGAGAAAATATTTTAAATGGAAAGAATGTATTTATTCAATTTAATATTTTCATTTTGCATGAATGAATTGGAAATAAAAATTACTTCAAGAAACAAATTTGTTGTAAACAGAGAAAGATATGCCTCTCAGTTCTGGGGAATATGAGGCGGAAAAACCTTGAGTGTGGGTCGGGTCTTTGACAGAAGATCGAGGAAAGGTTAGCTAAGAGCTTAAAAGATATGATGGTGCCGCAGGAGAGAATTGAACTCTCGACCTCACCCTTACCAAGGGTGCGCTCTACCACTGAGCTACTGCGGCCCTGAGCAAATCCGGAAGCGAGACCCTTGGCCCGAACGGGACCGGTTTCCACCCGGACTTGCGGCGAAACAAGAACTCGGAACGATTGAGCAGTGAGAAGAGAACGAAATCGCTCCGGCAGTGATTCACTACTGCCATAGGGGGGGCGCGCCCGCAAGCGCCATGTGTTTCCCTGGTTTCAGCCTTCCGGCAATGATGGGGAGAGTGCTTTTCAAAATGGACGATCAGTCTTAAGACACCGGACCACATGAGCCTTGGACATATGATGATGGCGGATGAACCCTCCGCGGTAAAGGGCGAGGATCGGCGCTCGCGTTTGGCGAAGGCGTTGCGCGCCAATCTGAAACGCCGGAAGACGCAAGCGCGCTCAAGGGCCGAAACAGATTCGGCGTCAGTTGAAGACCGGCAAGAAGACGCGCACGCTCAATCAGGCGCCGAGGACCTTGACCGGTAAACCTTGCGCCGGGGCGCGGCTTCCCCCGCACTCCGAAATCGGTTAGCCAAGAGCCTGGCTTAAAGGAGAGTTGTACGCATGGACCGCATCCGTATCGTCGGCGGGAAACGCCTGAACGGCACGATCCCCATCTCAGGCGCGAAAAACGCGACACTGCCGCTGATGATCGCAAGCCTGCTGACGCCTGAGCGATTGACCTTGGAGAACGTGCCGAGCCTAGCCGACGTCGTGCTTCTTGGACGTATTCTCGGCAATCACGGTGTCGACCTTACGGTCCAGGGCAAGCGGGCAAATGGCCCAGGCGCCAACGGCGGCAATGGCGTTGCGAACGGCCACGCCGGCGCAAATAACCATGGCTTTCCAGGGCGCATATTTCATCTTCAGGCGGAGGAGATCGTCGATACGACAGCCCCTTACGACATGGTGTCCAGGATGCGGGCGAGCTTCTGGGTTCTGGGGCCGCTTCTGGCTCGCATGGGCGAGGCACGCGTTTCCTTGCCCGGCGGCTGTGCGATTGGCACCCGCCCTGTCGATCTGCATCTTATGGGCCTAGAAAAACTCGGCGCTGAGATTTCCATCGACGAGGGCTACGTGGTCGCCCGCGCTCCGAAAGGGCTAAGCGGCAACCGCGTAGTGTTTGAGAAGGTCTCCGTCGGCGCGACGCACAATGTGATGATGGCGGCAACGCTTGCGAAAGGTGAGACCGTCATTGAAAACGCGGCCCGCGAACCGGAAATCGTCAATGTTGCCGAATGCCTCCGTGCCATGGGCGCGGTGATTTCAGGGGAGGGAACGGCGGCCATTCGCATTCAGGGGGTCGATACGCTGCGGGGCGCGCGGCACCGGGTGCTGCCGGACCGTATCGAGACCGGCACTTACGCTATGGCCGTTGCGATGACCGGCGGCGAGGTGCATCTGGAAGGTGCCGAGCCGGCGCTTCTTCAAGCCGCGCTCGATGTGCTCGTTGAAGCGGGCGTTTCGATCACCCCAAAGAACGACGGTATTACCGTTGCGCGCAACGGCCATGCGCTTCGGTCTGTCAACGTCTCAACTGCGCCCTTCCCAGGCTTTCCCACCGACCTTCAGGCCCAGCTGATGACCCTTATGACCCGTGCAGACGGCACCTCCACGATCCGGGAGACGATCTTCGAAAACCGCTTCATGCATGTGCAGGAGCTTGCTCGCCTCGGCGCTGAGATTAAATTGGACGGAGATACCGCAACCATTTCCGGAAATGCCCATTTGAAAGGCGCGCAGGTTATGGCGACCGATCTCCGCGCTTCCGTGTCGCTCGTTATCGCGGGCCTTGCAGCGGAGGGCGAGACAACGGTGAACCGGGTCTATCACCTTGACCGGGGGTTCGAGCGGTTGGAACAAAAGCTCTCCGCGTGCGGTGCGGAAATCGAGCGCCTGACAGGCTGAAGCCTTTCGGCCCTTTTAATGAATATCCAAGGCAGAGAATGACAATTGACAGCAATACATTGAAATTGCTCGCCATTGACGGCGAGGATTTGCGGATCATTTCGGCCCATGTCCAGGATGCCGTCATGACGGTTGGCGAATTGCGCTATCTGAAAAAGGAAATGCGCTTTGTGCTGACCATGAACCGCTTCGACCGGCAGAACGAGACCGAAAATGCAAAAGCTGCTGCGAAGAAACGCGGCCATATCCGCCGCCGCGCCGTTCTCCATTTCGATCGCGTTTTAAGCGTGAAGGAAAAGAACATCAAAGCGCTGTCGCCCGATACGGTTTTGAACCTCTTGGCCGTCACCTTCAACGAGGTGAGTGCGCCGGCGGGCGAGGTCACTCTTGTATTTTCCGGCGACAGCGCGATCCGGCTTTCGGTCGAATGCCTCGAGGCGCGGCTCGGCGACCTTGACGCCGCCTGGTCCACACAGCATGCGCCCGACCACGGCAGACTGCCCGAACTCATCGAAGAGCCTTTCGATGAGCCGACCGAAGTGCCGCGGCAGCGACAGCAGCAACAGCAATAACAAGCCCTAAGGAGCGCCGTTCATGGCGCGTTGGTTGGATAACGCGGAACCCGACTTCGCCGCCCGGTTCGATGAGCTTCTGGGGGCAAAGCGCGAGGTCAGCGAAGATGTCGATACGGCGGTACGCGATTTGCTGGAGCGCGTGCGCGCGGATGGTGATAAAGCCCTTGTCGAACTGACCCGGACGTTCGACAATGCCGATCTGAATGACACGGGCATCGCCATTCCGGAGCACGAAATCCGCGCCGCCAGCGATGCCATCGATCCGTCTTTGGGCAATGCGCTCACACTCGCCCGCGACCGCATCGAAGCGCATCACCAGCGCCAAATGCCGGATGATCTCAACTACACGGATGAACTCGGCGTGGAACTGGGACACCGCTGGACGGCGATTGACGCTGTTGGCCTTTACGTGCCGGGCGGTCTAGCAAGCTATCCGTCGTCGGTGCTGATGAACGCGGTGCCCGCCCGCGTTGCCGGTGTCGAGCGTATCGCCATGGTGGTCCCAACGCCCGATGGCATCGTCAACCCCATGGTGCTGGCGGCTGCCTCGCTTGCTGGCGTCCATGAGGTTTACCGTGTCGGCGGCGCCCAAGCGATCGCAGCGCTTGCCTATGGCACGGAAACGATTGCACCGGTTGCGAAAATCGTCGGTCCTGGAAACGCTTATGTAGCTGCCGCGAAGCGCCGGGTTTTCGGCCATGTGGGCATCGACATGATCGCGGGGCCTTCGGAAGTTCTCGTCATCGCGGATGCCGGCAATGACCCGGATTGGATTGCCGCCGATTTGCTTGCCCAGGCGGAGCACGATAGGAGCGCTCAATCGATCCTGATCACCGATGACCGCGCCTTTGCCCAAAGTGTCGAGAAGGCTGTCGAGAGGCAACTGACGACACTTCCAAAGGCCGATATCGCGGGCGCAAGCTGGCGCGATTTCGGTGCGATTATCGTTGTCGGCGCGCTATTAGATGCCATCCCGCTTGCCAACCGCATTGCAGCCGAACATCTCGAACTCGTGATTGAGGACTATCAGCCCTTTCTTGACGGTATCCGCAACGCAGGGGCCATCTTTCTCGGCCGCCATACGCCTGAGGTGATCGGCGACTATGTCGGCGGCTCCAATCACGTGCTGCCGACCGCGCGCAGCGCCCGGTTCTCCTCGGGTCTGTCCGTCTATGATTTTCTGAAACGGACATCGCTTCTCAAATGCGATGCTGATAGTCTGCGCGCGCTGGCCGACGCAGCGATTACGCTCGGCGAAGCTGAGGGGCTTGTCGGCCACGCGCGTTCTGCGGCCATTCGGCTCAACCGGAGTTAGATCTTCGACACGAATATGACGTCAAACCCGCAAAAGAACGATGCGTGACGACACACAGCGCCTCATTGCGGTTGAACTGGATGAGGAGTCCTTTGCGCGCGCCGCGCCCGATATTGAGCACGAGCGCGAGGTCGCGATCTTCGACCTGATCGAAGAGAACAGTTTCAGCCTGAATAGCGGCAAAGGCGGCCCTTACCGGCTTGTGCTCGCGCTCAAGGAGCGCCGCCTCGTCTTCGACATCCGTGATGCGGAAGACATGCCGGTGACCATGTTCGTCCTCTCGCTCACCCCGTTCCGGCGCATTGTCAAAGACAGAGGAGGAATTTTGGAATGCGACCCGGTTTAATACCTCCCCCTCGTCCAGACTATTGGGATTGCTCAAATCCGCACGAAGTGAGTCAAAAATGTCTTGCACGGTTTCGCGTATCTG
>JAKSCL010000226.1 GCA_022360615.1 Hyphomicrobiales bacterium | reverse complement strand
TTGCCGACGGCATCGAGTATATACGCGCGGGACGGGATGCCGGGCTTGATATCGACAGGTTCGCCCCGCGTCTTTCCTTCTTCTGGGCGATCGGCATGAATTTCTTCATGGAGGTCGCGAAGATGCGGGCGGGGCGGCTCTTGTGGTCGCGGCTTGTGAAGGATTTCGGACCGAAAAGCGAAAAGTCGCTGGCGCTGCGGACCCATTGCCAGACCTCCGGCTGGTCGCTGACGGCCCAAGACGTCTTCAACAACGTGGTGCGCACCTGCATCGAAGCGATGGCGGCGACGCAAGGCCACACGCAATCGCTTCACACCAACGCGCTGGACGAGGCGCTGGCGCTGCCAACCGACTTCTCGGCCCGGATCGCCCGCAACACCCAGCTCTTCCTGCAGCAGGAATCGGGCACGACCCGGATCATCGATCCCTGGGGCGGAAGCCATTTCGTCGAACGGCTAACGCACGATCTTGCCGAAAAAGCGTGGGGCCACATTCAGGAAGTGGAAGGCCTCGGCGGGATGGCGAAGGCCATCGAAGCCGGCATTCCGAAGCTGCGTATCGAGGAGGCGGCCGCGAAGACCCAGGCGCGGATCGACTCAGGTGTCCAATCCGTGATCGGCGTCAATAAGTTCAAGCCCGGGAACGAAGCGCAAGTGGAGGTGCTCGTCGTCGACAATGCGGCGGTACGGGCACGTCAGATCGAGAAACTCCAGCGCTTGCGGGCTGAACGCGATGAAACGGCCTGCCAAGCGGCTCTTCAACGCCTCACTGATGGCGCAGCCGGAGATGGAAATCTCCTGGCGCTTGCCGTCGATGCGGCACGCGAGAAGGCGACGGTCGGCGAGATCTCCGATGCGATGGAACGGGTCTTCGGCCGCCATACCGCCGAAATCCAGGCAATCTCCGGCGTTTACAAACAAGAGGTCGGACAGATGAGCGAACCCGTGAGACGTGTCCAGACGACCGTTGAAGAATTCGTGGCGAATGACGGCCGGCGGCCACGCATCCTGGTCGCGAAAATGGGTCAGGACGGCCATGACCGCGGCCAGAAGGTGATCGCTTCCGCCTTTGCCGATCTCGGCTTCGACGTGGATATCGGCCCCCTGTTCCAGACGCCGCAGGAAGCGGCGCGCCAGGCGGTCGAAAACGATGTGCATGTGGTCGGCGTGTCGTCTCTTGCGGCCGGCCACCTGACGCTCGTCCCAGAGTTGAAGGCCGCGCTTGAGAGCTATGGCCGCGGCGACATCCTGATTGTCGCGGGCGGCGTCATCCCGCCCCAGGACTACGAGAGGCTGAAAAAGGCGGGTGCCGCCCTCATCTTCCCGCCCGGCACCGTGATTGCGGAAGCCGCTGAAGAGCTTGTCGGCATCTTGAACCGGCATCTCGGCTACGCACCGAAACAGGCGGCTGAGTAAGTTTTCCTCAGCCTGACCGCCTTTTCTTGCGAAGCGCCGCCCAAAAGGGCACTGTTTCAATGATCGTCTCGCCCAATTTGTATGCATCGGTGGCGTTATGAGAAAGAGACAGTGCCCGTCTTTGCGGCTTGCGGCGGCCGCACTGGTGTTTCTGGGAACCCCGGCTTTGACGGATGAGGCAGCGGCTCAGCCCGCGCCGAATTTCCTGTGCGAGGTGAACAACAACCCGCTTTTGCAAAAGCCGGACGGAACCGTCATCGGCGCAGGGATTTATTTGACCGGGCCGGAAGAAGGCAGTGACGGCAACGCAGCACTCTATGTCGGCTCGGCGCCGGAAGACCTTCTGCCCAAGGTGAATGGCGACCGGGACAGCCCCGATGGACAGTATTCGAATGGCGGGATGATCTTCGCGGCAAAGGGCGAGAAGGCCGCATTGATCCTCAGGGACGGCACCATCATCCCCTGCTCGCCCAACCCCTTAGCCGTCGCGGCAGCGATTGCACGGCCCGGACAGGCGCTCGGGACCATCGTCCGCGAAGGCCCGGGAACCGATTTTCCGCAAGTCACCCGCCTCGACCGCGGCACCGAGATCGCCATTCTCGAAGATACAGGCCAGACGCTTGAGGGCCGAAACTGGTTCAAAGTGCGTTTCGGCGAGACCGAAGCCTACGCCTGGGGCGGCACCATTTGCAGTCTCGACGAACCGGTGGACGGGATGGTCCATCCCTGCCCGTGACGCTTACGGGGATGCTCTTCGTCATTGTCCGCCGTCCTTCATGCCGCAAACACACTGAGACGCGAACGCCCAAGGGGCGCTTGCCAGATGCAAGGCTTTGGCCCATTGATCGGGAATGGTCCCAGCCGATTTACATGTCCTGCACGGGGCGGCGATTGCCCTTCTGTTCATAGCCTGGATCGGCTATTCGCCTTTTCTGTCTCTGTTCGGCAAGGGCACGCTGAATAACCAGCTCACGGTTGTGCGGGCCCGCTGGATTATGCTGACATCCAAACGCGAAAACCGCACATTCGATGGTCTCCTGTTTGGCCATATCATCAATTCACTGGCGTTTTTCGGGTCGGCGACGCTGCTGGTCCTTGCCGGGCTGCTGGGCACTTTCGCAAGCCTCAGAAGCATCCATCTGGTCATCGTGGAACTCCCTTTCATCGATGAGATGAGTGTGGAGCTGTTTGCGGTCAAACTCTTGGTTTTGGTATTGCTCCTGACGGCGAGCTTTCTCTCTTTCACTTATGCGCTTAGAAAAATGATCTACACGATCGCACTGGCCGGCAGTCTGCCGGAACGGCATGAGAGGGGCTTTCCAGTCGATGAAATGACCGAGGCGACGGCCGCTGTTCTTACCGATGCGGTCATGAGCTTCAATGCCGGCATCAGAGGATATTACTTCGCGCTTGCTGCCCTCTTTTTCTTCCTCGGCCCCATCCCTTGCATGCTTGCAACCGCTGCGGTCTTCGGCCTTCTTACCTATCGGCAGACGGGAACGGCGACGGCGTGCGCAATCGGGCATTATGTGGACATCTTGAACGCGCACGAAGCCCCAAAACATCCGGCGAAGACAAAAAGTGACATGTAAACGGCGCGCTTGCCGAATGTGTTCTCGTCGGTCAGAAAACACAATGCGGTCGTCGCGCCGCCATGGCGGAGATCGTTGATGACCGATGTTCTTATTCTGATCGCGGGTTTTATTGTCCTGACATCCGGCGGAGAGGCGCTTGTGCGCGGATCGGTTGCGGTGGCGCAGCAACTCCGCATCTCCCCCCTGGTGATCGGGCTGACGCTTGTCGGGTTCGGCACGTCCATGCCTGAACTCGCAACAACCATTCAGGCGGTCTTGAAAGGCTCGCCCGATGTCGCCTTCGGCAATGTGATTGGCTCGAACATCTCGAATATCCTGCTCATCCTCGGTTTTGCTGCTTTGGTGTTACCCATTAAATGCGATCCGACCGCCTTCAGGCGCGATGGCACCGCCTTCGCGCTGTCACAGGTGATCATGGTGAGCGCCTTGCTGCTCGGCTTCATCGGGCGGCCCGTGGGGGCGCTCCTTCTCCTTTGTCTCTTTGCCTACCTCTTTTTCACCTATTGGAGCGAGAGCCGCATCAAGATCCCGGCGGCACAGATTCACACCCATGAAGGCGAGGTGTTCGGCGAAGAGACAAAGACGCTCGGCATCCCCATGGGCATTTTCGTGACCATCGCAGGGATTGTCGCAACTGTCTTCGGCGCGCGCCTGATCGTCACAGGCGCGACCTCCATCGCTGCCGGTTTTGGTGTCCCAGAAGCGGTGATCGGGCTCACGATCGTTGCGATTGGCACGTCGCTTCCAGAACTCGCCTCGGCCATCATGGCCTCGGCAAAGGGCGAAAGCGAGCTTGCTTTCGGCAATGTCATCGGCTCGAATATCTTTAATTCTCTCGGAATCCTAGGCACCACCGCGCTTGTGCAGCCGCTTGCCGTGCCCGAACGGATCATCGAAACCGACCTGTGGGTGATGGCTCTGGTGTCGGTCCTCCTCGTGCTTTTTGCAATAACAAGCTGGGGCATCGACCGGCGCGAAGGCATCATTTTGCTTCTCGGCTACG
The DNA here is from genome assembly GCA_022360615.1 of Hyphomicrobiales bacterium. GTDB lineage: Bacteria > Pseudomonadota > Alphaproteobacteria > Rhizobiales > JAKSCL01 > JAKSCL01. The sequence goes on along the minus strand of JAKSCL010000226.1, from coordinate 25,526 downwards.
CGGGATATCTCGGCTTTCTCGCCCTCACCACATTGACTTAAAAGCCAGAAACGGGGGACGTTCCAGCGGGTGAGAGCCACGGAACCACCCTTTGCAACCGGCGGCTTTGATGACGCCGCGCACCGGCCTTTGCGGAAGCCATTGGCCCGCTGCGCAGCGGGCGTGCAGGCTTGATCTTGCCCGGAATTTTCTCCACTCCTTACCATCGAAAAAAGAGGTGCGCCGCCGCGCAGCGTGATATCCGTCTGCCACTTGATTCCGTCCATCCCTTTCAAGAGAAACCGCGCATGATCATTACCACAACGGCAACCCTCGATGGCTACGCCATCAAGGAATACAAAGGCGTCGTGACGGGTGAAGCCATTCTTGGCGCCAACATCTTCAGGGATTTCTTTGCCGGCATCAGGGACATTGTCGGAGGCCGCTCCGGCGCATACGAGAAGTCCCTGCGTGAAGCGCGCGAGATTGCCCTGAAAGAGTTGGAAGAACAGGCGCGCGATTTGGGCGCCAATGCCGTCATCGGTGTGGATCTCGACTATGAGACCGTGGGTCAGGAAGGGTCCATGCTCATGGTTTCAGCCTCTGGTACCGCCGTTCTCGTCTAGAGTTTTCCGATGTTTTTTCGCGTCTGTGCAGCAATCCTTTGCGGTGTTCTTCTCGCTGCCTGTTCAGGATCCACTGGCAACGTGCCCGCAGGATCGCCCGTCGCGTTCGAACAGCCCGTCTTCTCACTCACCGAGACGAGTGCAGGCCCGATCGCGCCCGGCACCGCCTATAGCCAGAACAACCTGCAAGAACTCTTTCCCGACTTCACTTTCCAGACCGTGCGGACGATGACGGAAGGCGATGTCGTCTTCTTCATCGCCGGTTTCAAGGATGGCTTTCAGGTGTTTCAGGCAGAGCCGAACACAGGCAACAAGACGGTTGCACGGGTACATGTCGTCGGCCCCAGAGCTGAAGGCCCCAATGGCGAGCGAATCGGCATGACCTTCGCGGAAACCAATGGCGGTGCGATGGACTGCACGCCGGGTGCGGAGGAATGGTCGGGCATGGCGATTTGCAAGCGAACGGAAAGCCGTGTCAGCTTTATCTATGCGCCGGAGCAATATACCGGGCCGGACGGCCAATTGCCGTCCCGGCCGGAGCTCAGGAACGCGCGCATCGTGCGGATGGTCTGGGATGGCCGCTCCTGATGCAGGCGCCGGATGAACTGCCAGGCACGATGCTAAACGATACCGACACACTCGCCGACCGACTCAAAACCGGAGACCGGGCCGCCCTCGCCCGCGCCATCACGCTCGTCGAATCGCGCAAGAGCGAGCATCAGGAAACGGCCCAGGCGCTGCTTGAGAATATTCTGCCGGAAACGGGAAAGGCTGTGCGCCTCGGGATCACAGGCGTTCCCGGTGTCGGTAAATCGACCGTGATCGATCAACTCGGCATCAACCTTATTGACCAGGGGCACAGGGTTGCCGTGCTGGCCGTTGACCCGTCCTCGACGCGCACCGGCGGATCGATCTTGGGCGACAAAACGCGCATGGCGCGGCTGTCTGTCAGTGAAAACGCCTTTATCCGCCCCTCGCCTTCAGCCGGAACGCTTGGCGGCGTTGCCGCGAAAACCCGCGAAGCCATGCTGCTCTGCGAAGCCGCCGGATACGATGTCATCATCGTCGAGACAGTGGGCACGGGCCAATCCGAAACCGCAGTCTCCGACATGGTGGATTTCTTCGCGGTCCTGATGCTCCCAGGTGGCGGTGATGAGCTGCAAGGCATCAAGAAGGGCGTCATTGAGATCGCCGACCTCATCGCTGTAAACAAGGCGGACGGGGACAACATTAAAAAAGCTGAGAATGCTGCGGCGGAATACAGTGCAGCCCTTCACATCCTCACACCCGCCTCGCCCGACTGGACACCGGCGGTTGTCACCATCTCAGGCTTGAACAATCGCGGCCTCGATCTGCTTTGGGATCGCGTCATTGAACACCGCACCATCACATCGGGTACCAACGCCTTTGAGACGAAGCGCCGTGCGCAAAGCGTCCGCTGGATGTGGTCGATGATCGATGATTCCCTCCGCCAGCGTTTACAGGCAGACGTGCACCTCCGATCAATACTACCAGAAATTGAAGAGGCCGTCGCTACTAAACAGATGACACCGCGCGAAGCATCGGTAAAAATCCTTAAACGGCTTGGACTTACTTAGGTTCTAGAAAACATTCACTTTGGCCCACCTAATCAACTTCCTGGAAACTTTGGGTTGGTACGACTTTTATCCGGATCAATGCGATCCCTATAAATAGGCGGGCACCAGGCGTGGATTCTAACAAGAAGCGGCTTAAAGCGCTTAAATCACTTAGGCTTCTTGATATTCCACCTGGGGAAGGCCTTAAGCGCATCGTCGATATGGTGGCCATGGAGTTCGACACATCCATGGCGGCTATTACGCTTGCCGACAAGGACATGCGCCACATCTACGCGACTAAAGAAGACCGCGACCACCAAGTCTATCGTTGCAAGGCTTTGTGCGCCGCCCTTCTCGATGCCGATGACGTGGTGATTGTCGAAGACACATCCAAAGATTGCCGTTTCAAGCAACTCTGGCAGTCGGCCGGCACCGGTTTCATTGCCGCAGCCCCGCTTATGGCGGGACCGGACATAAAGCTTGGCGGGCTCATCGTCGCCGATCCGGAGCCAAGAACGCCAAGGATGCGCGAGGTTGAAATGCTGCGGCATCTGGCGGCGACGGCCGTCGATGAAATCCATCTGCACGTGAACATTTCACAGCTCGACCGCGACAGCAGATTAAAGAAGCGGCAGCGCGACACGCTACGCCAGCGGAACAAGGATATCGCGAGGCGCGAAAAGGAGATGAGCATCGCGGCCAAGCTCGCGAAAGTCGGCAGCTGGTCATTGGACTTGAGAAACGACAGGGTCACTTGGTCCCAGCAGATGCGTATCATCCACCAGGTTGCGGATGATTACCGTCCAACACTTGAAAGCGCCTTGCAGTTTTACGATCCGAGGGCGCAGGATGAGATAAAAATCTGGCTTAAGGCGGCGCTTGAGACAGGCGAACCGTTCCGTTTCGAATTGCCGATCACCACGGCAAAGGGGAACAGGCGCTGGCTGAGCTCCATGGGCGAAGTGGAGATGGAAAACGGCCAGGCCATCCGGATCAATGGCTGCCTTCAGGATGTGACCGACCGGCGCGAAGCCGAGAACGAAATCTCCCGCTTGGCCACTCAGGATTCGCTAACGGCGCTTCCAAACCGGAAAGTGTTTCGCGAGAGCCTTGCCGCCGCCCTTGAACGGGCGAAGGAAAAGAACAAAGTGGCCGGTCTCCTCATTGTTGATCTGGACCATTTCAAGGCCGTCAACGACACCCACGGCCATGACGTGGGGGACAACGTTTTACGTGCCATTGCGGAAGCGATCAGCGTCAATGTCCGCAAGTCCGACACTGTGGCCCGGCTCGGGGGCGACGAGTTTGCCGTTGTTCTGAATTCCTGCACGCGACAAGCGGATGTTGAGCAGATCGGCGAAAGGCTGACCGACGCCTGTGCAAGCCTTGAAAACATCAACGAGGACCTGCCAAACATCAGTGTCACCATCGGGGCAGCCGTGGCGCCACGCGACGGCGGGACTGTCGACGAGATTTTCAAGGCCGCCGATATCGCGCTTTACACCGCAAAGAGCGCCGGGCGCGCCCGGCTCGCCTGGTATGAGCCGGCGATGGGGCTTCGCTTTTCGCAAAAGCAATCGACGCTCGCGGCCATCCGGGAGGCGATTGAGAAAAAAGAGATCACCGCGGTCTACCAACCGAAAATCCGCTTTTCGGATATGAGCATTTGCGGCGCGGAGGCCCTGGCCCGATGGGATCACCGTGAAAAAGGGCTGTTGCCGCCCGGAACGTTCATCGATGCTTTTGATGACCCCCGGCTTGCCGCTGAGATTTCCCGCGCGGTTCTCAAAACGGTGATTTCAGACGCCAAACTCAATGCCATCTCCCTCCTTCTCAATGGCCCAATAGCCTTCAATGTGACCGAGGCGCAGATCAACGATCCGAGTTTCGCCGACGATCTGCTCATGACGCTCGAAGACGCCGAACTCGCGCCCGACACGGTCATGGTGGAGGTGACCGAAGACGTTTTTCTTGGCAAGAAAGATGCGTGTGTCCTCAACAATATGAAACGTCTGCGCGAGGCGGGCATTCCGATCGCCCTTGATGATTTCGGAACCGGTTTTGCGTCACTCTCGCATTTGATGAAATTTCCAGTCGACCGCCTCAAGGTGGACCGTTCCTTCATCATCAATCTCGACAGCGACGAGCAAAGCCGGATTATCACGAGTGCCGTCATCAAGATGGCGCATGGGCTTGGAATGGAAGTGGTCGCTGAAGGGATTGAAAGCCCGGGCGCGGAAGCTTTCCTTTTGGAGCTTGGCTGCGACTACGGACAGGGTTTTCATTACGCCTTGCCAATGCGCGCGGAAAAGCTGCTTGCCTCGCTCGAAAACGGCGAAGCGATGGATAATACCGCTGCGCAGGACTTCGATCAGCGCCATATGGCTTGACCGCATCTGTCCCTCTTCGGGACGGAAAAACCGGCACGCCCTTTGCTTCCTAGCGGCAAAGGAGTGTGCCCATGGGACACCGGAAAAGACGCCCGCGCTGCCTAGACCGCCGTCAATTGCTGACTTCGGGGCTGTTTGCGACGGTTGCAACCGCCGCCACGCCAGCCTTTGCCCAAGACCGGCTGGCTGGCCTTTCCATTGACGGTCTGCGCGGTTCGATCGATGCGACAACGCTCGGTGCTGTACCAAACTTCGCAGGGGACCAGACCGAGGTCCTGCAAAACGCGCTTTATGCCGCCGCCGGTGTTGGCAATCCGGTTTTCCTGCCGCCCGGCCGTTACGTGGTCAACCAACTCATCCTGCCGCCTGGCGGACATCTTGTGGGCGTGCCCGGCGCAACGCAACTTGTCGCAATGGGCGGCCAGAGCGCCGTGACTGTCCTTGGCGCACGGAATGTGTCTTTGACAGCCATCACGGTGGAGGGGCTTGGCCAGCCGATGCCGGATGGCGCTGGCCTCGTTGAACTGACCGATGCGCCCGATGCCGTGATCCGCGACTGCCTCTTTTCGGAAGCCGGCGAAAACGGTCTCGTCCTCCGTAAGGTGTCGGGCCGGATCGAGAACAACACCATCAAGGGTTGCCGGCGCGCCGGGTTATTTTCCGATGATGCCAAGGGGCTGCGGATCACCGGCAACACGGTCCAGGACTGTGCGAATAACGGCATTCTTGTGTGGCGAAGCACGCAAGGCGAGGATGGGACGATCGTCACGGAGAACCGCATCGAACGGATCGCCTCGCGCGATGGGGGCGAGGGACAAAACGGCAATGGCGTGAACGTCTTTCGGGCCGGCGCTGTTACCGTTGCCAACAACCGCATCACCGATTGCGCCTTCACCGCCGTGCGCGCCAATGCCGCTTCAACCGTGCATATCATGGGGAACAATTGTGCACGGCTTGGGGAAGTCGCGCTTTACGCCGAATTCTCGTTTGAAGGCGCGCTCATTGCCAACAACATCATCGACGATGCAGCAACCGGCATTTCGATTACCAATTTCAACGATGGCGGCCGGCTTGCTGTCTGCTCCGGCAATCTCATTCGCAATCTCAAGACGCGCGATCACTACGACCGGCGCGGCGTCGGGATTTTTGCAGAAGCCGACACTGTGGTGAATGGGAACATCGTGGAAAACGCGCCGGTGATGGGGATCGGCCTCGGCTGGGGACGGTATTTAAGGGACGTGAACGCCACCGCCAATGTGGTTCGCGATGCGGCGATCGGCATCGGAGTTTCGGTCGCCGAGGGAGCAGGCGCGGCGCTAATCGCCGACAACCTCATTTCAAGCGCACGCCAGGGCGCCGTGCTGGGCATGGATTTCGACCGCGTCGTGACGGGCGATCTCGCGCGTCAGGCCGATGCCCGCTTTCCGCAATTGACCGTCAGCCGGAACACAGTCGTCTAAAGCTAAAGCGCGCTTTCGGGCTCTTGATCGAAGCCGGTTGCCGGATTGGGTGCGCTTCCGGGCGGCGGCGCGGCTTCCGTCTCATTCGCGACCGGCTGGCAATCATGGAAAAGCGCGGATGGACGCTTGTTGTCCGCAAAGGCACGCACCTTACCTGTTGGCATGATCATTTGAGCCCGCCAGTCATTGTTCGACGGGTCGTACCCCTCCCCCATCTTCACAAAGACAAAGAGCGGACCTTTGACAATCCGTCCCGTGGGCCTGATCCGGAAAGAACTGGTCACCCGGATGGCGGCCGTCGGCGCATCCGCCGAAGCACAGTCAGCGGCGTGCCGGGCCGCAATACTATTGAGATAGACGTTCACGTAATGGTTGTTGTGGCGCTCCGAAAGAACTGGTGTTTTGCTCGCTCTGTCGTAGCGCGTGTAAAGCGATGCAAGTGGCTCGCCGGAACGGGCATAACCTTGCGCGAGCTGCCCTTTCACGCATTGATAAGCGGCTTTGGCTTCCTCATCGCTCGCACCTTCATACCAGCCGCCAATCTCGGGCCTGCCTTCGGCTTCCCAGCGATCTTTCACGCGTTTTAGAAAACAAACGCCGTTGATATCCTCAGCCAGCAAGGCGCGAGCCGGCTGAACGGCGTTGCCCTCACCCTCAACGGCCGGCTCGGCGAAAGCCCAGCCCGCTCCGGCAACCATCAAAGCCGTGAGAGCAATCAACTGAGGGGAGCTGAGCGTCATCGGAGCGTCTCCGCAAGCGGCTGTTCGGACGCGACTCTCATAACCAAGACATGGCAGTGCGGGAAGATGGCTTGATTCAAGAGAGCCCGGTTTAGCCCGATGTGGTGAAGACTGTTTGCCGCACGCCCTTTGGCCGCGTTATCGCAACGCCTGAGCGGGCGGCTGCCTTGATCTCATCTTGCTTACGCTTTTTCTCGACAGCCGCTTGGCCGCCGCGGGTATCCTTGAAGAGGGTGAGTTCCTCAAACTCCGCCTCGCTTGCCGGTGTCAGCGCCAGGTCGCGATAGGCCCTTGGGTTCTTGTCTGCCTTGACGAGCCGGTAGTGGTAGTAGAGCCGTAAGAAGATGCTCACGAAGCGCAGATGTTTCCATATCATCCCGGCCCAATACTTGGGATAGAAAACAAGAGCGGGCTCAATCGGCAGGCCGGAGCGGCGGTCCTTCCTGTGCTTCATGCGGAAATAGCCGCCCTCAAGCGGGTGAACGCCCTCAAGCGTCACCATGCAGTAGAACCAGAGCATGAGAAACAGGATGTTGCCCGCAGACCCCTTCTTCTGGGCGCGGGTCCGGCGCATCACGCGTTCCATGTGTTTCGGCTCGTAATAGGCCCGCCACGCCGCCAGATAGGCCTCGTCCCATGCCGTATCCGACATTTTCCCGTGATGTGAGACGCGGTGGTCGAGATCGTATTTGTTGAGATCGGGGTCCATCCAGACGCCGTCCCGAAGCATTTCCTTATGGTCCTGTGAACCGGGCAATGGCGTCAAATAGAAAAACTCAAGAAGATCGAGCGGCAGTTCCTCCTTGATAATCTCGATGTCGCGGAGGATGGATTCCTTCGTATCGTTCGAAAAGCCCAGAATGTAACCGGCATAGGTCGTGCAGCCATGGGCTTTCCATTTCTGCAGCATCTCGCGGAATTCGGTGATCTTGTTCTGGCGCTTCTGCGCAGCGAGCAAATTGTCGGGATTGATGTTCTCCAGCCCGATGAAGACCCGCGTCACCCCGGCGCGCGCGGCTTTTTCGATGAAATTCTCGATCTTGTGGCAGAGCGTATCCACCTGGATGACGAACTTAATGTTGAAGCCTTCTTCCTCGCGTAATTTGATGAGGCGGTCGAAGAGCGGCTCCCAGTCCTTATTGCGGGCGAAATTGTCGTCGGTCACAAAAAACCGGTTGATCCCTTGCGCATAGTTTTCGCGGATCATCCGTTCGAGATCGTCCGCCGAGCGATAGCGGCTTTTGCGTCCCTGAACATTGATGATGGTGCAGAACGAGCACTGAAAGGGGCAGCCGCGGCCCAGATCGACGCTTGAATGCGAACCGGCCGTACGGGCGATATGCTGTGCGGGAAGAATGGGCGTCGGTTGATCGAGCAAGGTCGGCAGATCGTCCATGTAATTGTAGATGGGCTTCAGTTCGCCGCGATACGCATCCTGGAGCACTTCATCGAGACGGCCTTCCTCCGCTTCGCCCGCGAAAAAGGAAATCCCCATCTCCTGGGCTTCGACCATTTCGGGCGGCATCTCCGGAAGCATGGCAAGGCAGCCTGAGACGTGGAACCCGCCGATGCATACCGGTAATCCCGCCGCATGGAATTTGCGCGCCAGGTCAATGGCGCGGGGATACTGGTTCGACTGAACACCGACGAGGCCGATGAGCGCCCGGCCGCCATCGCGCCGGATCATCGCGATGATCTTCTCCGGCTGAACGCGGCGATTCGTTTCATCATAAGTATGGAGGCGCAAATCCACGTCCTCGCCCAGCACACCGCGGCCATGGCTGTCGACGGCCAGGCCATTGAGGGTCGCAAGCGTGTTGGAAGGAATGGCGGAGCGCAGCCATTGGATCGGATAACCGTCGTCGTCATAGTGGGTCGGCTTGATCATGACGAAGTGGAACACCGATGGTTCCGGCACGATCGTAGCCGCCGGCTGCGATGCGCCGCCGCGGTCCGGTGCTTCAGCAAGTGCCATTCCTGCCTCCCCATGGCATGAAAGAATGGGAGTCCTGATCTGCAGGTTGGACCTTAAGAAATTTTACGTAGACCGTAAATGCGGCAAAGCCTGCCTTGGAGAACCAATTTGCTCAAATCTGCGGCAAACAGGTGGTGATTTGCGGCCTAAAGCCTGTTGAGCAGCCGCTGGAACCAAGGCCGAACGATCAAAAAACGGGAATAAAGCCAATCGAACGATGGCGTTAGAGATGGTTGAGACACCAGATGTCCAAGCCAGCCGAGGCCCGGCGTCTTCTTCCAGATTTCAGCAAAAGCGGATGCGCCTGAGAGAAGGGTTCCGTTACTGAGGCGAATGTGGAACCGTTTAAGGGCCGTCTCCCGGTCAAGGTCCGGGCCAAGCTTTTCCCCGGCCTCATCGGAAATGTCGAGGAACGCGGCGTCTCCGTCCTTCATACGGCTGGAGATAAAGGCGATCTCGCGCCGGCACAGAGGGCATGCGCCATCGTAATAGACCGTCAATGGGCGAGTGGTTTCGTTCATTCCTGCAGCATCTAGAGCAGCAGGCGTCACATGGCCATGCGGGCAATCACATTGCATGCGAGCCGGGCGATTGCCCGCGCCCCTTGGCCGGTTGGATCGCTTTCCGGCGCATATTCGACGAAACAGGCGCCGGCAATGTTTCCCCGTTCCGCCGCCCCATCGAGGATATCGAGCATCTCCCGATAAGTGACGCCGCCAAAGGCCGGCAGGAGCACGCCCGGCATTAGCGCCGGGTCGAGGCCATCAACATCGATGGAGAGGAAGATGTCCGTGCCTTCGGGGACGGCGGCAATGGCGGCCGAGAGTCCGCTGCGGTGGACACCGCGCATGGTGAAGAGCTTTGCGCCCCAGGCCCGTGCGGCCTCCACCTCTTCCTGACGGGCGCTACCCGGCCCGCGCGCGCCGATCTGGATGATATCCTTCACATGGCCGAATTCCGAGGCGCGGCGCATGGTGCTTGAAAACCCGTGCGTTTCGCCATGGACTTCGTTGCGCCAGTCGATATGGGCGTCGATCTGGACGATGGTAATCGGGCGGCCGAGCGCCGCGAATGCTTCGATAAAGGGAATCGGCGTCGAATCATCCCCGCCCAGGAGAAGCGGTTTTACGCCAGCGCCAATGATTGTTTCCGCCGCCGCCTTGATCGTGGCGCGGTTCTTCGCACCATTGTGGAGATCGCCGTCCACCGTGCCGCAATCGACAACGCGGGCAAGCCCCATGACCGGGCCATTCGCATCGAAGTCCCATTGGTCGCGCCCAACCGCATACCACTTGAGCGCGGCGCGCACGGCATCGGGTGCATTGGCCGCATGGCTCGGCGTGCCCGGCGTGTAGGGCGTGCCGTGCCCAGCCGCAAAGACCGCTACATCGGCATCAAGCGCCGAAAGGTCATCCGCGAAGGGGACTTCGCAGAATGTGGAAACCGGTTTGAGAAGAGCCATCAGGAATACTTCAGGGTGATCCCGCCATCGACGACAAGATCGAGGCCGGTAACATATTTGGATTCATCGGAGGCAAGGAACAGCGCGGCATGCGCCACATCCCAAGCATCGCCCATATGGCCCATGGGACATTGGGCGTCGCGCACCTTCCACATCTCCTCGACATCGCCGCCTGCATATTCCTCAGCGAGGCCCACGGCCTTTTCAACCATGGGCGTCTTCATCAACCCCGGCAGAACGGCATTCACCCTGATGTGCTTCGGCGCGTATTGAACGGCGGTCGTCTTCGTCAGATGATTCATTGCGGCCTTGGTCGCGTAATAGGTCGCGTAGGGCACGCCTGTGTAACGGATCGAAGCGATGGAAGAGATATTAACGATGGCGCCGCCCGTACCGCTCTCCTCATACTGCTTTTCCATGACAGGGATCACATGCTTCATGGACAGGTAGCAGCTCTTGAGATTGATATCGAAGACCCGGTCCCAATCCTCTTCCGGCAGATCGACAACGCCGCCCACATGTGCGACCCCAACATTGTTGTCGAGCACATCGATGCGGCCGTAGCGCTCGACGCAGGCTTCCACCATTTTCTTGATATCGTCATGCTTTGAAACGTCAGCGCGCATGGCTTCGGCCTCGCCGCTTTCTGAACGGATGATTTCAGCGGTTTCTTTTGCCGCCTCCGCGTTGATATCGACGCAAAAGACCTTCGCACCCTGGCGCGCAAAGAGGACGGCGGCCGCCTTGCCGTTTCCCCAGCCCGGCCCGGCTGAGCCTGCGCCAACAACAATGGCGACCTTGTTTTCAAGACGGCGGTGCATGGCGTCTCCCCCTATTGCTTTTATTAGCGATTGACCGCGCCGGTTTTAAGGAGCCCCATACTGTTGAGGAAGCGCTTTCTCAGCGGAAGGGATCGTCGCCGTAGCCAAAGCGGCGGCCTAAACCACCGGAAAAGGGGTCCGTCCCTGAATCGATCAGTCCGGCGTTCACCTGTTCCTGACAGCGTATGACTTCCTGAAAGGCCCGGAAAGAGCCTGAAAGGCTTAAGACCGCTATTGTTCTATTGCGATAAATAAAGGCGACTTCGCGCTTGCGCATGAACTCGCGTACGACGTTGAGATCGCGGAACCGAAAGAAAAGAACTGGGAAACCATCCATACGCCCTGCAGTTGCGTCAGCCTCCCAAGGCGCGGCGCGGCCGAATTGCACACGTATCGGATAGCTCTTGCCTTCTTCCAGCGATTGCCAATCCGGGTCACCTATGACCACGTAGCCATCTCCCTCGCCTGGATCGAGACCGATACGGAGCATCGTATCGACTTCATAGGTGGCAACTGCGAAGCACCCGTGATTGAGTGAGGGGTCGACGCGGATTTCCCATTCGCCTGAGCGTGACCAGAAGGGTGAATCCTCGGCCTTTGCCGCCGTGCCAAACGCCAATACCGCGAGAAGCGTGACAATACAAAATCGTCGCGTGTTCCCCATTCCGTCCTTCCGGTCCGACGACCGTCCTTTCCGCGTTATGACTTAACGGAAGGAGCATAGCGAAAAACACGTTGTCTCGTCATGCCCCGTTTCAGATGTCACTTCGACCGATTGCTGCAGTCGAGAGTTGGTGGGATAGTCACGTTCATGGATATCGATCTGGCGCTCAGGGCGATCCGCAACCCCGCGCGGCGGCGCATCCTCCACTGGCTAAAGTGTCCGAAACAGCACTTCCCTCCACCGCCTCTCGAACACTCCGAGACTACCGGCGTCCGCATGGTTCATATACATGCGAAGTCCGGGCTCTCTCAATCCACGGTATCGCATTATCTCAACCTGCTTGAGCAGGCTGGGCTGATTGTGCGCGAACGCCATGGCTCTTTTGTCTTCTTCAGGCGTCACGAAAGCAATATCGCGCTTTTCATCCGCGCACTTGTCGTGGGCCTTGGGCCGGAAACACCGCCGACCAGTGACCAGGAAGGTACCGAAAGACCGCCGGAAAATGGTGGGGCCGAGAGCGAGACCTGACGCATAGTGCTCCAAAAGGTCTACGCTCCCGACGATTTGAGGCCGTGTTCAGCGTCCCTTTCCCTGAGTTCGGTCTTCAGGATCTTGCCATAATTGTTCTTGGGCAGTGCATCCAGAAAGATGTAGTCCTTCGGACGCTTGAAGCGGGCAATCGTCTCGACGCATATATTATCGAGCTCCTGCGCCGTTGTCTCACCCACCACGTAGGCCACGACAATCTCGCCCCAATCCGGATCGGGCCTGCCGATCACGGAAACCTCCTTCACGCCCGGATGGGTCAGGAGCGCCTCTTCCACCTCGCGGGGGTAGATATTGGCGCCGCCGGAGATGATCATGTCCTTGGACCGGTCCTTGAGCATCAGATAGCCGGCTTCATCCATCGCACCGACATCGCCCATACGGAGCCAGCCGCCGCGCAGGGCATCGGCGGTCGCCTCCGGATTGTTCCAATAGCCGAGCATGACGGAATCGCCTCGCACCAGTACCTCGCCGGTTTCGCCAAGGGGCAGCGTCTCGTCGTTCGGGCCGCCGATGGTAACCTCGGTCAAGGCGTTGGCGATGCCAGCCGTAGCGAGGCGTGCCTCCCAATCGGGATGGGCCGTGTCGGCGATATCCTCCTTCGATAGGACGGTTGCCGTCATCGGTGTCTCGCCTTGGCCGTAAATCTGCGCAAGGCACCCGCCGAAGCGCTGAAAGGCATTCTTCACATCGGCCACATGCATCGGTGCGCCACCCCATACAAGCGTACGGAAAACGGCCGGATCAACATCGCGGGAACAATCCACCATGCGCTTGATCATGGTCGGTGCGCCGAACATCGACATTTGGCGGTGCGTCTCGGCGAGTTCGAAAATCTCCACCGGGTCGAAGCCGCCGGATTCCGGTACGACATTGACGCCCATGCGGCAGATATGCGGCACGATGTACATGCCCGAACCATGGCTCATGGGGGCGGCGTGGAGGACGGGCTGGCCCGGCGCGGTTGGATCGACATCGAGCAAATAACCGTGGCTCATGGCCATGATGTTGCGGTGCGAGAGCATTGCGCCCTTCGGCCGCCCGGTCGTGCCCGAGGTGTAGAACAGCCAGGCAAGATCGCCGGGCGCCACCGCGGCAAGGGAAGCGGGCGTGGCCTCCAACGCGGCCCGGTACTCAGGCGATTCAATCGTGACGACCGTGGCGAGACAGTCAGGCCGGTGGACGTTCAGGGTCACATCAAGCCCTGGCGTCGCAAAGGCGAGCGACGCGTTGCAATTCTCCAGGATCCAAGCGATCTCCGCCCCGTGCAGCTTAGCGTTCACCGGAACGGCCACAAGCCCCGCCCACCAGATGCCGTAAAGCACCTCGACATACTCAGCGCAATTCTTGGCGACGATGCCGACACGGTCACCAGAACACAGCCCGAATGTGCTTCTCAACGATGCCGCGATGCGGGCGGCCCGGCCCGCTAGCGCACCATAATCGGCGAAGACATGGGCGCCGAGAGCGACGGCGGGACGGTCCGGGTAAGCCTTGCCGGCGCGGTCAAGCCAAAAGGCGAGATTCATGGGGCGTGTCTCCTCGAGATGCTCTTTTTAAGCGAAGCTTTATGCAGATGAAGCGATGCTTCATGTGGAGATCGATTCACTGTCCCGACTTGAAGTTCTTGCGAAACCTAAAACAATCAATGAACCGGTTTCCCGGGTCTTCAGAGGCATTTATCCATTAAACGTGCGGTTATGATTCCGGTTGAGGCGCAAACGCCGTGCCTTGCGCAGCGCCTAGTAGGGGCCCTCGCCGCCGTCCCATGGAAACCGACATCAGCGCTTTCCACGCAGCGCCGCCTCGAACGCCTTTGCGGCCCATTCGCGCATGGCATCCGGGTCGTCGTAGAGCCAATCTGGGACCTGCCAGTAAGACATGCTGACCGGCTTTTCCTTGCCTTCATAGGTGAAGGGCGTCATGCCCTGCGCCTCAAAGTCGGGCCGGTTCTCACGGTCCACCTTCAGATAAAGCGTGTCGTAGGCAATGAGAGCGATCATTACACCTTGATGGAAGATGCCCGATCCCCCAAACATGCTGCGTACTGTCACGGGCCCCAGAACCGACAATTGCTCGGCGGCAAAATCCTTGAACTGCGGGGACGTCGCCATTTCTTGCCTCAAGACTTCATCCGGCCGGCCGCCAACCGGTAAAACTCCACGGTCGCAAGCGGCGCGGCGCTTAAAAGAAGAACCACGGCCCAGCCTTCGGCATCCGGGGCAACGATGGCGAGCGGTCCAGCCAATTGCGGAATGTAAGCCGCCGCCAGAAGCAGGAAGACGCAAAGGGCAAGCGCGCGCCAAACATACGGGTTGCCGGTGATCTCGTTCCGGAAGGGCGATGCTTTCGGATCGCGCATATTGAAGACCTGGAAGAGTTGCGCAAAGGCGAGCGTCAGGAAGGAAAGCGTCGTTGCCTCGTCTCCTTCGAGATCCATCACACGGGTCGCAATCAGAAGAGCCGCAAGCGTCGCTGCTGTGATCAACATTCCATGCCCGACAATCATCAACCAATTCTTGCGCGTCAGGATGGGTTCTTTCGGGTTTCGCGGCGGTCTTTTCAGAACATCGGCCTCGCCCTCCCCGGCTCCAAGCGCAAAGGCTGGGAAGACATCCGTGACAAGGTTCAGAAACAAGATTTGCAGCGGTAAAAGCGGCAGCGGCAGACCGGCCAAGACGGCTAACCCGACAATCAACACCTCCGACAGATTGCAGGACAGAAGATAGGCCGTGAACCGCCTTATGTTCGCATAAATGACCCGGCCTTCACGCACGGCGGCGACAATCGTCGAGAATGCATCGTCACGCAGCACCATGTCAGCCGCCTGGCGTGCGACCTGCGTTCCGCGCAAGCCCATTGCAATACCGATATCGGCTTTCTTGAGTGCAGGCGCATCGTTCACGCCGTCCCCGGTCATGGCGACCACGTCGCCGGCCTCCTGATAAAGCGCAATCAGGTTCAGCTTCTGCTCCGGCGTGACACGTGAGAAAATCCGCGTCGTCAGGAGGCGACGGCGCTCCTCCGGCGTCGTCTCGGCCGGATCAGGGATGTTGCGGCCGCGCATTGGCTGCTCGGAGAGGGGCGTCAGGCCAATCGACTCTGAAATATGGGAGGCCGTCACGGCGTGGTCGCCGGTGACCATGATGACTTTGATCCCGGCGGCATGCGTATCGGCAATGGCCGATGCGACGTCGGAGCGCGGCGGGTCATGTAGACCGACAAGGCCAAGCAAGGTGAGACCTTTGTAAACAGGTTCGTCTTGCCTCTCGACTTCCTTTCCGGCAATCGCGAGAAGTCTTAGCCCCTGCCCGGCCAGCATCTCCGCCTTTTCGAACCAGCGTGCGCGCACCCGCTGTTTGAAGGGTTCCGTGCCGTGTTGGGTGATGACGCCCCCGATATGCTCGAACACCGCCTCCGGCGCGCCTTTGACCGCCACCTGAAATCCGCCGTTCCCGGCATGGACGGTTGCCATCATCTGCGTCGAAGCGTCGAACGCCTCCTCCCGCACCCTCGGGAAACGGTTGTCTAACATCGCTTTTTCGAAGCCGCCGAAATGGACCGCTTCGAGAAGCGCGATTTCCATGGGATCGCCCGAGCTTCCGTTTGGGTCGGTCGAATAGGTCGCGTTGTTGCAGAATGCCAGCACCTGCAAGGTCTCCGCGAGAAGCGGCTGCTCGCCAGCCGTCACGATGCGCCCGCCAAGACGGAATGTGCCGGTCTCCCGCTCGACCGTGATTTCACCCGATGCACACAGGATCCGCGCCACATGCATCCGGTTCTCGGTCAAGGTGCCGGTCTTGTCGGTGAAGATGGCGGTGGTGGCGCCCAGTGTCTCAACGGCATTCAGATGTTCGATGAGCGCATTCTTGCGGGCCATGCGCAACATACCCCGGGCGAGCGCAAGCGTCGCGACGATCGGCAAGCCTTCGGGGATGGCGGCGACCGCAAGAGCGATTGCGGCTGTCACCATCAAGAACAAATCGCGGCCCGACAGGATGCCAGCCGCCGCGATCGCAACGGCGATTGCAAGGGTGAGCCAGATAAGGTCGCGGCTCAGGCGGTTAAGCTGGCGCTCAAGCGGCGTCCGTTCAGCCTCGCTCTGCTCCACAAGCCTGCTGATCCGGCCAAGCTCTGTCGCCATGCCCGTGCCGGTGACAAGCCCCTCGCCCGTACCGCGCGTGATCGAAGTGCCCTTGAACAGCATGGAGGTGCGGTCAGCAAGCGGTGTGTCCTTCTCCACAGGCGCTTCTTTCTTCCAGACCGGCAGGGATTCTCCGGTGAGCGGGGATTCATCCGCGGCAAGGTTCGAGGTTTTAATGATCCTGAGATCGGCCGGCACCATGTCGCCGCCCTCAAGCAGCACGATGTCGCCCGGCACAATGTCCTCGGCCGGAATGACCACGGGCACGCCATCGCGCCTGACGCGGACAGAGAATGAGGAGAGCTCGCGCAGCGCCTCCATCGAGCGCACGGCCCTGATTTCGGTGAAAAAACCAATGGCACCGTTGATCAGAAGAACAATGACAACGGCGGCCGCTTCTGGATACTGACCAAAAACGATCGACAGGGTGGCGGCCGTTGCAAGGAGCGCCACAACCGGATTCATAAACTGATTGAACAGAATTTGCAGCGCGCTCACCTTGGCGTGCCGCATGAGGATGTTGAGCCCGAAACTACGCAGTCTTTCAACGACTTGGCTTTGTAAAAGACCCCTGTTCGGATCAACCGCAAAAGCGTGCGCGACCGCATCGGCTTCAAGCGCATGCGGCGCGTCCGGCAATCCCGCGCCCCTACCCCCGATGATCGGCATCTCCGGAGAGGTCAGATGTTGAACACGTGCCATGCGCAGCCTTGCCTAGACCATCTATACTCGGCGACCTTGCCTCAGGCGGGGTTGACTGGTCACAAGTGGCCCTGGTCCTCCCACTCCCGGTAGGGGTGCCTGGACAGGGCGGCGTTAAAATAGCGCGGATCACCGCTGACCTCGTCGCCAAGCCATTCGGGCACCGGAAAGGTCTGAGCTTCGCTGTTCAATTCGAGTTCAGCGACGATCAACCCCGTGTTCGCTCCTGAAAAAACATCAATCTCAAAAGTGACGTCTTCAACGGGAACGAGATAGCGAACCTTGTCGATGACTCCCCCTTCACAGAGCGGGAACAGCGCTTCAGCTTCGCCGATCGGGATGGGAAAATCGAACTCGGACCGGCTTATCCCTTTTTCGGCGCTCTTAATGGTGAGGAATGCCCGGCCATCGCCCTTGATCCGCACGCGGATGGCAGCCTTGTCCGTCAACGCCAGATAGCCTTGCGCGATACGGTGGCTCTCCGTGACGTGGGCCTTCCAGTTCTCATTGCGAAGAAGAAATTTCCGCTCGATCTCCGTCGGCATTTCCGCTCCCTTTCCGCTGTTGCGACATACCATTTCCCAACTGCACCGGCACCGCAACGGTTCCGGCCATGTTTCCCTTCCGCATGACCCTGTTGCGGCACGCGGCGATTGCGGTGCGCGGGATGACTGCTTACCTTTCCGCGTAAAGAAAGCCTTGGAGGATATCGCCATGACCGCAGCAATCGTCGGCTGGGCCCATACCCCGTTTGGCAAGCATTCTGACGAAACCATCGAGAGCCTCATCGTGAAGGTTTCGCAAGAGGCGCTTTCCGATGCTGGAATTGATGCCGCCGATGTGGACGAGGTCTATCTCGGCCACATGAATGCGGGCTTCTCGGCCCAGGATTTCACCGCCTCGCTGGTCTACCAGGCGTCCGACGATTTCCGCTTCAAACCGGCAACGCGGGTTGAGAACGCCTGCGCGACGGGGTCCGCCGCTGTCCATCAGGGCGTGAAAGCAATTAAGGCAGGTGGTGCGCGTATCGTTCTGATTGTCGGCGTTGAGCAGATGACGGCAACGCCTGGCCCCGAAATCGGGAAGAACCTTCTGAAAGCCTCATACCTCCCAGAAGATGGGGATACGCCCGCTGGCTTTGCTGGTGTCTTCGGCAATATCGCCGGGCTCTACTTCCAGCGCTATGGCGACAAGACCGACGCGCTTGCCCGGATTGCCGCCAAGAACCACAAAAACGGCGTCGAAAATCCCTACGCACAGATGCGCAAGGATTTGGGCTATGAGTTCTGCCGGACCGAGTCCGAGAAGAATCCCATCGTCGCCGGACCCTTAAAGCGCACCGATTGCTCGCTTGTCTCCGACGGCGCGGCGGCGCTGGTGCTGACCGACATCCAGACCGCTTTGAAAATGAAAAAAGCAGTCGCTTTCCGTGGCATGGCGCACGCGCAAGACTTTCTGCCAATGTCGAAGCGCGACATCGTGCAGTTCGAAGGCTGCACGGTTGCTTGGCGGCGCGCGCTTGATGATGCGGGCCTCTTGCTCGACGACCTTTCCTTCGTCGAGACGCATGACTGTTTCACCATCGCCGAACTCATCGAATATGAAGCCATGGGGCTGGCGAAACCCGGCGAAGGCGCACGCGCCATTGATGAGGGCTGGACGCAGAAGGACGGAAAGCTTCCGGTCAATCCCTCCGGCGGGCTTAAAGCCAAAGGGCACCCCATCGGCGCAACGGGTGTCTCCATGCATGTGCTGACGGCCATGCAGGTGCAAGGGACAGCCCCTGAGGGCATGCAAATCAAAGACGCCAAGATCGGCGGCATCTTCAATATGGGCGGTGCGGCAGTCGCCAATTATGTGACCGTGCTGGAAGCGATCCGCTAGAGACGCCGAAATGCGCCGTATTGCAGTTTTCCTGGCGCTCGTCTTCGCCGTTGGAACGGTAAACGCCGAGCCCGGCGATCCGGTCAACGGCCGGATCGTCGTTGAGCATTGGTGCTCAAACTGCCACGCACTTACGGGTACCGAAACAGAGCCCGATCGCGCGCCAACCTTTTCCGAAATCATGAAAGAGCGGGATCGGGACGCCCGGTTTCTTACAGGATTTCTGCGCGAAGACCATTTCCCCATGACCACATACCGTCTTTTCGAGCACGAAAAAGGCGATGTGGTCGCCTTTCTGGTCTCGCTAAAGGATGAATGAGTTCTTCATCTCCCGTTCAGGCTGCCTACATTTCAATGGCGATCAAGAGAGCGAACCTCCTGGGCGCAGGCCCTGATGGAGATGCGTCCGGTTGCCGAGCTGGGATCGGCGGCCGGACGCGTTAAGACCACCGCTTTCACAAAGATTGGCCCATTTTCGAATGTAACAAATCCGCATGCGGGCAAGGCGTGCGGTTTGCGTTGATTGAGGAGAATATGTCGAAATCACGGACGCTTGCGGCCGCGTTGGCGGGCGCAATGGTGCTTACTCCGGCGGCTGCGGTGAGTGCCATTGACGCGGAAGAGTATCTGGCGCGCTTTGAAGGCACCTGGGAAGGCGGCGGATCGGTCATCCGGAATGTGGATGCAGGCCCGCTTAACGTTAGCTGCCAGGTGACCGGGCGCAAAGAGAGCGGTCAGATGTCGATCGCCGGACAATGCCGTGCGGCCCTCATCTTCAGCCGCGCCATCGGTGCCGATCTGACTAAAAAGAACGGTCGTTTTGTTGGAACCTATGTGGGTTCGATCATCGGTCCGGCCCAGTTGGCGGGCAGCAAAAGCGGCGATTCCATCCGCCTCGCCATGACCTGGCCCGAGCCGGTCAACGGCGACACGACCGCCACCATGATCCTCACCAATGACGGCACCGGCACGTTCACCATGGTCGTCGCCGACGAGATCGATGGAGAGACCGTCGAAACAACGCGGGTGAGCTTTTCGAGGCGTTAGGCGCTTTTCGGTATCAGGCGGTGCGGCTTTTCTGCTCTGCGTCCATCGCATCGATCTCATCGGCTGAAAGCGGTGAAGGCACGCCCATGTAGCGCGCATATGAGACGTCCGTCTTGAACAACAGGAATGTCACCGTACGGACCTTCGGACCAAGGAGATTGGTCCAGAATTCCCTCGCGACCTTTCTCGCAGCCGTAATCCGGTGGCCGCCATCGATCACCACCCAGCGGCCCTTGCGGCCAACGCGCGCGATCACAGGCTGGATGCTTGAGTAACCATGGCTCCTTATGGAGCGTTCAAGCCGCAAAAGGCGCTCGCTTTCTGAGCGCTCGTGATTTTTGAGGGGCACTTCATCGAGGAGATCGACCGGCACCTCAACGAGTGCCATATCGTTCACATACGGAATCCTGGGAATGTCATCGAGCGACCGCAGATAATAAACGCCCGCAGCGCGGGTGCTCTTCCGCTTCTTGGTCTTGGCGCGCTTTTTCCGGCCTTTTTTGGGCGCGGAAAGGTCTTTCAAAGCGCTACGCACGCCATTCTCAAGCCTCAATCTCAAATCGGCGTCCTTTGCCGTCGCCATGGGCCTCCTGTCTGCACCTCCTGCTCAGAACACATGCGGCTCGCGAATTGTTCTAGATGAATATAGCGTCCAATCCGGCTATTGCGAATGCGTAGTCCACCCATCGCTCATATCGTAAGGCACGATCTGCCCCTAACGGTGAATAGACCTTATTCTTCTGCATCTGCATTGAGATGGATATCTTCGATTTAATCCATTTTAGAATAGATCACGCACATTCGATCCTTTTCGGAAATTATTCAACTCCGAAAAGGAAATTGAGTCTTCGGCTCTGCACACCCACAATATCGCACATGCGAAATGATAATCGATTGCCGGGAAAAGGACTATAGAATGCTGGACTTTCAAGGGAACGACACCGCAAACGGCCGTATCGAGGCGGGAGGCCTTCAAGTCGCCGAAACGCTTTACACGTTCGTCAACGACGAAGTGCTGCCGGGAACCGGTGTCGACAAAGACGCATTCTGGCAAGGCTTTAGTGCCTACATCGAGGCGTTTTCGGAGAAAAACCGCGCCCTTCTTCAAAAACGCGATGGGCTGCAGGCCAAAATCGATGACTGGCACCGCGAAAACCCGGCCCGCCCCATAGATATGACCGTTTATAAGGCGTTTCTCGCAGACATCGGCTATCTCGTTCCTGAAGGACCCGGCTTCAAGGTCGAAACGGAGAATGTCGATACCGAGTTTTCCGAGGTCCCTGGGCCGCAGCTTGTCGTGCCCGTCATGAACGCACGCTATGCACTGAATGCTGCCAATGCCCGCTGGGGTTCGCTTTACGATGCGCTTTACGGCACTGACGCACTCGGCGACCTTCCGGAAGCCGGCGGTTACGATCCGGAACGCGGGGTGCGGGTGATTGCCTGGGCAAAAGCGTTCCTCGATGACATTGCCCCGCTTGCCGCTGGTTCACACGCGGATGCCATATCCTATCGCGTAGAAGGCGGTGCGCTGGCGGTGACGCTTGCGAACGGCAGTACAACCGTTCTCGCCGAGCCCGACAAATTCGTGGGCTATGCCGATGATGCCGAAACACCCACTGGCATCTTGTTGCGCAACAACGCACTTCACGCGGAAATCCTTATCGATCCGCACCACGCAATCGGCAAGGACGATCCTGCGGGGGTCGCCGATGTCGTCGTCGAAGCGGCCGTTTCGACCATTATGGATTGTGAAGATTCCATCGCTGCGGTCGATGCCGGGGACAAGGTAGCCGCCTACCGCAACTGGCTCGGACTGATGAAAGGCGATCTCACGGAGGAGGTCACAAAAGGAGGGCGTACCTTCACCCGGAAGCTGAACGGCGACCGCGTCTATAACGCGCCGGACGGTAGCCCGTTCGCAATGCACGGCCGCTCAATGATGCTTGTGCGCAATGTCGGGCATCTGATGACCAACCCCGCCATCCTGGACAAGGAGGGCAATGAGGTGTTTGAGGGTCTGATGGACGCGATGATCACATCGCTGATCGCCAAGCACGACCTTTTGAAATCGCCGGACCATCCGTTCCGGAACTCGCGCATGGGTTCGGTCTACATCGTTAAGCCCAAATTGCACGGACCCGAGGAAACCGCCTTCACCGATGAGATCTTCGCCCGCGTTGAGGAGGTCATCGGGCTTCCGAAGAACACCCTCAAAGTCGGCATCATGGACGAAGAGCGCCGCACGACGGTGAACTTGAAAGAATGTATCCGCGCTGCGAAGGAACGGGTTTGCTTCATCAACACCGGCTTCCTCGACCGCACTGGCGATGAGATTCATACCTCGATGCTGGCCGGCGCCATGGTGCGCAAGGCCGACATGAAACAGCAGCCCTGGATTCTGGCCTATGAGGACTGGAACGTCGATATCGGCATTGAATGCGGGCTGCCGGGCAAGGCGCAGATCGGCAAAGGCATGTGGGCCATGCCAGACCTGATGCACGCCATGCTCGAACAAAAAATCGGCCATCCGGAAGCGGGGGCCAACTGTGCCTGGGTGCCCTCGCCAACGGCGGCGACGCTGCATGCCACGCACTATCACAAGGTGGATGCGAGAGCCCGGCAGGCGGAAATCGCTTCACGCGGACGGGCATCGCTTGACGCGATCCTCACCATTCCGCTCGCGGATGGGACGAATTGGTCGGAGGCCGAGATCCAAGCCGAAATCGAGAACAACGCCCAGGGCATCCTCGGCTATGTGGTCCGCTGGGTGGATCAGGGTATCGGCTGCTCGAAGGTGCCCGACATCAACAATGTCGGGCTCATGGAAGACCGTGCGACCTGCCGCATCTCCTCCCAGCATATCGCCAACTGGCTCTATCACGGCATCGTCAGCAAGGATCAGGTGATGGATACCATGAAACGCATGGCGGAGATCGTCGACGGCCAGAACGCCGGCGACCCGCTCTATGCACCTATGGCGCCGACATTCGACGGCCCGGCTTTCAAGGCCGCTTGCGACCTTGTCTTTGAAGGCCGTGAAACGCCTTCGGGTTATACCGAACCGGCGCTTCATGCCAGGCGTCTTGAACTGAAAACCTATTTGGCGACACAGGCGGTGACGCCGTCCTAAGTCCGAGCAAATCCAGGGCAAGTCAGAACCGGGTTTACTGGATTTGCGACGAAACTGGAATTTGGAGCGATTGAGCGATGCTAAGAAAACGAAATCGCTTCAATGTCAGGCGGCGGTCGGAGTCGCCTTGACCACCTCCTGAGTTCCAGCCTCGCGGACAGCCACCTCGGCGTGGAGGTGCTCGTAGCCGAGCGCCTCCGCCACCGGCTTGCACGTGACGTGCCCGTTCCAGACATTGAGACCGTCCAAAAGATGCGGGTTCTCCGCGAGCGCCAGCTGCCAGCCTTTCTCGGCAATCGCCATCACATGCGGTAGGGTGACGTTATTGAGCGCATAGGTGGAGGTGCGGGCAACGGCCCCTGGCATGTTGGCCACGCAGTAGTGCACGATCCCATCCACCACATAGGTTGGATCGGTGTGCGTCGTCGGCCGCGATGTCTCGAAACAGCCGCCCTGATCAATGGCGACATCGAGAAGCACAGACCCCTGGGGCATAAGCTTCAGCATCTGCCTGGTCACGACCTTCGGTGCCGCGGCCCCCGGCACGAGCACGGCCCCGATCACGAGATCGGCAGTCGCAAGCAGCTCTTCGACCACCGCCTTCCCGGAGTAAATCGTCCGCGCATTCGCTTCGAAGTGGTTTTCAAGGCGTTCGAGCACGGCCGGATTGCGGTCGAGAATGGTCACGTCGGCATGCATGCCGACGGCCATCTGCGCGGCGTTGAAACCCACGGTTCCCCCGCCAATGACGACCACCCGGCCCGGGCGCACACCCGGCACGCCGCCAAGCAGCACACCTCGCCCGCCTTGCGCCTTCTCGAGCGCGGTCGCCCCCGCCTGGATGGACATCCGTCCGGCAACCTGGCTCATCGGTTTGAGGAGGGGCAGCCCGCCCTGACCGTCGGTCACCGTTTCATAGGCGATGCAGGTGGCGCCGCTTTTCACGAGGTCCTTGGTCTGGTCCGGATCGGGCGCCAGGTGGAGATAGGTGAAAAGCACTTGATCCGGGCGAAGCATTTGACGCTCAGCCGATTGCGGCTCCTTGACCTTGACGATCATGTCGGCGGCAGAGAAGATCTCATCCGCTGTGTCTGCCACAGTCGCGCCTGCAGATACGTAATCGCCATCCGCCGCCCCGATGCCTGCACCGGCGTGTGTTTCAACGACAACGGTGTGTCCGGCCGCCGCCAACTCGGCAACGCTCTCGGGCGTCAGTCCGACCCGGTACTCGTGATCCTTGATCTCCTTGGGTACGCCAATCCGCATCATCATCTCCCTAATTTTATTCTACAGTTTTATATGGGGTAGATTATCCCAACGCATATCGGACATTCTTCGATTTACGTTGCTCTACCATAATTTTAAAGTAAACTATCCGAATATAATGTGATTTATTCGGATTTTTTCCCATGCTCGATCGAATTGACCGGAGGATTCTTTCAACCCTTCAGGAGAATTGCCGCCAGTCGATGGCGGAACTTGCCGAAACGGTGGGCCTCTCGCCGTCGGCCTGCCACCGGCGTGTCGGACTTCTCGAAAGCGCCGGGCTGATTGACGGCTATGTGGCCGCTCTCAATCAAAAAGCGCTTGGCTACGGCATCGCGTTTTTCGCCGAACTCACGCTGAACGCCCAAAGCGAGGACGCGCTTGAGGATTTCGAACGGGCTGTGACCCGTATTCCAGAAGTCGTCGAATGCCATTTGATGGCTGGTCAGGCGGACTATCTCGTGAAGGTCGTGGCCGTGGACACCGCCGATTACGAACGTATCCACCGGCACTATCTGTCGCGGCTCCCGCATGTCACGCGCATCCATTCGAGCCTTGTCCTCAGGCCCGTGAAGCGCTGGGCGGGTATCCCTGTCCCGTCGTCCTAGCGGTTAATTGCTGTTACCAAAGAGCCCGCGCAGCAGTTCATTTGCCGCGTCTTCCAATTGTAGCTCTTGAGAATCAGGCTGCTGAGCTTGATCGGTCTGCGTTTGATCCGATCCGTCAGGCGCAGAGGGGGCGTCGTCGGCTTGCAGGGTCTGTTCGTCCGCCGGCGCGGTTTGCGTCTGCCCGCCAAGCAGATTGCGAAGCGCCTCGCGGCCGCGTTCGCGCAACAGTCTTTCATCGACGTTCCCATCCTGGATGACACCGTCAAGACTGACGCCCGTTTCCTGTTCGATACGCGTACCGATGGCATCTCCAACGGAATCGAGCGATTGACCGCCCAAATCGTCAGGCAAATTCTTGAAAAGACCGCCGCCCAGCTCGCGAAGCTGTCTATAGGCGGCGTCCGGGTTTTGAAGAATGCCTTGAATATCGGGATAGATGCGCGGGTTGGACCACGGTCCCTCGACATTCACCGGCACGCCAAGCCCTTCGAACTGCCCTTCG
>JAKSCL010000011.1 GCA_022360615.1 Hyphomicrobiales bacterium | reverse complement strand
GTAGTGGGTCGGGTGCACGTCACGGACTTCGAAGCCGGCGCGTTCGCGGGTCAAACCACCCGGGCCAAGCGCCGAAAGACGACGCTTGTGCGTAACTTCGGAAAGCGGGTTCGTCTGATCCATGAACTGCGACAACTGCGAGGAACCGAAGAACTCGCGCACGGCCGCCGCCGCCGGCTTGGCGTTGATGAGTTCCTGCGGCATCACGGTGTCGATATCGACCGAGGACATGCGCTCCTTGATCGCGCGCTCCATGCGCAGAAGTCCGACGCGGTACTGGTTCTCCATCAGTTCGCCGACCGAGCGTACGCGCCGGTTGCCGAGATTGTCGATATCGTCGATCTCGCCGCGCCCGTCGCGCAGGTCCACAAGCTGGCGCAAGACGGCGATGATGTCCTCCTTGCGCAGGACCCGCATCGTGTCTTCCACATCTTGAAGATCAAGGCGCATGTTCATCTTCACGCGCCCGACGGCGGAGAGATCGTAGCGCTCAGGATCGAAGAAAAGGCCCTGGAACATGGTTTCCGCCGTCTCGATCGTCGGCGGCTCGCCCGGGCGCATCACCCGGTAGATGTCGAACAGGGCTTCCTCGCGGCCCTCGTTCTTATCGAGCGCAAGGGTGTTGCGGATGAACGGCCCGATATTGATGAAATCGATATCGAGCACCTCAAGCGTCGTGATGCCCTGCTCGTCGAGCGTTGCGATGAGATCCGGCGTCACCTCGTCGCCCGCTTCGGCGTGAATCTCGCCGGTCTCGGCATTCACGAGGTCTTCGGCCACATATTTCTCGGTCAGCGCCGCATCGGCCACTTTCAGCGCTTTCAAACCGCCCTCGCCGAGCTTCCTTGCGGCCCGCGCCGTCAGCTTGCGGCCCGCTTCAAGGGCCACGTCGCCCGAATCCGCGTCGATCAGATCGAAATCGAACTTCTGCCCCCGCAGGCGCTCCGCATTGAACGGCATGCGCCAGCCTTCGCCCTCACGCTCATAGACAACGGTGTTGTAGAAGGTGCTAAGGATTTCCTCGCGGTCGAGGCCAAGCGCGTAAAGAAGCGTCGTCGTCGGCAGCTTGCGGCGCCGGTCGATGCGCACATAGACGATGTCCTTGGCGTCGAACTCGAAGTCGAGCCAGGACCCGCGATAGGTAATGATGCGCGCGGCGAACAACAGCTTGCCGGAGGAATGCGTCTTGCCCTTGTCATGGTCGAAGAACACGCCCGGCGAGCGGTGCATCTGGCT
>JAKSCL010000076.1 GCA_022360615.1 Hyphomicrobiales bacterium | reverse complement strand
TCTTGAAGGGCACCCATGTCGGTTCCGAGCGTCGGTTGGTAGCCCACGGCGGAGGGAATGCGGCCCAAAAGGGCGGACACTTCCGAACCGGCTTGCGTGAAGCGGAAAATGTTGTCGACGAAGAACAAAACGTCTTGGCCATCGTCACGGAAGTATTCCGCAATGGAAAGGCCCGTGAGCCCGACGCGGGCGCGGGCGCCGGGCGGTTCGTTCATCTGACCGAAAACGAGCGCGGCCTTTGAGCCTTCGCCGCCGCCTTCCCTATTCACCCCGGATTCGATCATTTCCCAGTAAAGATCGTTGCCTTCCCGGGTGCGCTCGCCCACGCCGGCAAAGACAGAGTAGCCGCCATGGTGCTGCGCGACGTTATTGATGAGTTCCTGGATCAGCACGGTCTTGCCGACCCCGGCGCCGCCGAAAAGGCCGATCTTGCCGCCCCGCGCGTAAGGCGCGAGCAGGTCGACGACCTTGATGCCGGTTGACAGGATTTCGGCTTCCGTCGACTGCTCGACGAATTCCGGCGCCG
Organism: Hyphomicrobiales bacterium; assembly: GCA_022360615.1. GTDB lineage: Bacteria > Pseudomonadota > Alphaproteobacteria > Rhizobiales > JAKSCL01 > JAKSCL01. The sequence continues at coordinate 1,837 of JAKSCL010000076.1, read as the reverse complement.
GCTGGTGGATAACGCGCGTGTCGTCATATTTGATTGGGCCGGCCTCGTCGATGGGCTCACCAATCACGTTCATGATGCGGCCAAGCGTGCCGGCACCGACTGGAATCGCGATGGGTGCGCCCGTGTCCTTCACTTCCCGGCCGCGCACGAGGCCCTCGGTGGAGTCCATGGCGATGCAACGCACCATGTTTTCCCCCAGATGCTGGGAGACCTCGAGCACGAGGCGCGTGCCTTGATTGTCCACTTCAAGCGCGTTCAGGATCGGAGGCAGATGCTCATCAAAGGCCACGTCCACGACCGCGCCGATGACCTGCTTCACGTATCCGGTTTCCTGGTTCTTCGCCATGTCATTCGTCCTCGCCAGTGGACTGTTTCGTCAGTCCCAATAACCCAGTCTCAATTCTCCTGGAGCGGTATCAACTCACCTGGAGATGCGTTTGCCTTTCATTTCGTCAGCACGATACGTCCGAAAACCGGTTTCCGTTTTTCGGACCGTGCCTAAAGCGCCTCAGCGCCCGAGATGATCTCTATTAGTTCCTTGGTGATCTGTGCCTGACGCTGGCGGTTATAGCTGAGCGTTAGCTTATTGATCATGTCGCCTGCATTGCGGGTCGCATTGTCCATTGCGGTCATCCGGGCGCCCTGTTCGGATGCACCATTTTCCAGAAGCGCACGGAAAACCTGAACCGCCACATTGCGCGGTAGAAGGTCTGCCAGGATGGCTTCCTCCTCCGGCTCATATTCGTAGAGCGCACCGCTATTGGCGTTCTCATTTTCCGCGCCGTCTTCGCCCGGTTCGAATTTCGCCGGAATGATCTGGTTCGCCGTCGGTATCTGGCTGATCACCGACCGGAACTCGGCGTAGAACAATGTGCAGATATCGAACTCGCCCGCATCAAACATCTGAAGCGTTTTGCGGGCGATGGAGCGGGCATCGTCGAAGCCTGACTGCTTCACATCCCGCAATTCAATGGTCTCGACGATGTCATTGGCGAACTGGCGCTTCAGGATATCGAAGCCCTTTTTGCCGACGCAGACGATCTTGACGGTCTTGCCCTGGTTCTTGAGCGTCAGCACGTGCTCGCGGGCAAGGCGCGCGATCGACGAATTGAAGGCTCCGCACAGACCGCGTTCGGCCGTGCAGACCAGAAGAAGATGTGTGTCTTCCTTCCCCGTGCCGGTAAGAAGCGGCGGTGCGTCCGCTGCATCCACAAGCGAGAGGGTGAGATTGCGCAAAACCGTGTCCATGCGCTCGGCATAGGGCCGTGCGGACTCGGCTGCCTCTTGCGCACGGCGCAGTTTGGCGGCCGCGACCATCTGCATGGCCTTGGTGATCTTCTGGGTCGATTTGACCGAGGTGATCCGGTTGCGCAGGTCCTTAAGGCTGGGCATCGGCGTCCCTTAACGTTTCAGTAGCCTGCTTTGCGTGCGGTCACGCAAAGCCTTTTGCAAAGGCGTCGATGGTGGCGGTGAGCTTCTCCTTGATCTCATCCGAAATCGCTTTTTCGGTGCGGATCGCCTCGAGGAGCCCGGCCTCCTTCTCACGCAAATGGGTCAGCAGGCCCTGTTCGAAAGGACCGACCTGCGATAGCTCCAGCTTATCGAGGTAACCGTTCACGCCGGCGAAGATGACAGCGACCTGTTCTTCCGTCTTCAGAGGCGAGAACTGCGGCTGCTTCAAAAGTTCGGTCAGACGCGAGCCGCGGTTCAAAAGACGCTGCGTGGCGGCGTCGAGGTCGGAACCGAACTGGGCAAAGGCCGCCATCTCGCGATACTGGGCAAGCTCGCCCTTGATCGTACCTGCGACCTGCTTCATGGCCTTGATCTGTGCCGAGGA
>JAKSCL010000367.1 GCA_022360615.1 Hyphomicrobiales bacterium | reverse complement strand
GGCGAAGCGGTGTAGCAGTTTGCAAAGCGCACCGAACGTGCGGCCAGCCGTTTGAGGTTTGGCGCGTGCAGCCAGTCCGCCGGCCCGTCGGGAAACAGCGTCCCGTTGAGCTGATCGACCATCAGGATGAGGATGTTGGGCCGGCTCACGCGTGGACCCCCAATTCCCGGTCCAGCGCGGCCAGAACATGAGGCACGGCGTCATCGACCGAATCGCCGGTCGCGGCATGGGCGGAACGTAGGTAAAGACCGTCGATAAGCGCGCCGATCCGCTCGGCGACCTCCCCGGCGCGCGCGCCGGCAAGCGGCCGCAAATCATGAACCAGATTGGAGCGCAGGCGCCTGTGATAGACCCGCAGCAGGCGGCGCGCCTCGTCGGATCGATAGGCCAGCACATAGAAATTGAGCCAGGACGCGATCACGCCGGGGTGGAAATTGGGCGGACTGAAACTGGCGGCGATCAAAGCTTCAAGACGCGCCCGCGGCGTTCTTGCATCGGCAACCGCGCTGTGAACCTGTGCGCCATAGACCCGAAGTACATGGCGCATGGCCGCCAGGAAGAGATGCTCCTTGTCACCGAAATAGTGGAAAGCCAGCGCCGGCGATACGCCCGCGCGCCGGGCGATGCGTCCGACCGTAACGTCCAAAGAACCGGTTTCGCCGATCTCGACGATCGCCGCATTCACCAATTGCGCCCTGCGCTTGAGTTCGACACCCATCGCCGATTCCAAAAAGGAATTGCATTCTCGAATCAATCATTCATTGTTTGACTGGTCAATCAAAAAAGCTTGTCAGGCCGGTCGAGTCTACATGAGGGAGGCAGCCATGAAGTTGATTACCGCCGTTTCGGCTCTGTCCATCTGTGCTGCGGGCGCCGCCCATGCCAATTGCGACACCGTGGTCATGTCCGATGTTGGTTGGACCGACATCACCACCACAACCGCGACCGCCAAGCACGTGCTGGAAGGGTTGGGTTACGACGTGGACGTGAAGGTCCTGTCGGTTCCGGTGACGTTCGCGTCCTTGGAAAGCGACGATGTCGACGTCTTTCTCGGCAATTGGATGCCGACCCAGACCAGCGCGATCACGCCCTATCTCGACAGCGGAGAAATCGAACAGATCAACATCAACCTCGAAGGCACGAAATACACGCTCGCCGTGCCCACCTATACCTGGGATGCTGGCCTTCAGAGCTACGCCGACATCGCCAAATTCGCCGACGATCTAGACGAGAAGATCTATGGCATTGAGCCAGGTAATGAAGGCAATGCCTACCTCGTCAGCCTGACCGAGAACAACACCCATGGGCTCGGCGAGTTCACAGTGGTCGAAAGCTCCGAGCAGGGCATGCTGGCGCAGGTCGCGCGCCTCTACAAGGACAACGAGCATGTGGTCTTCCTCGGCTGGGAGCCGCATCCGATGAATGCCAATTTCTCGCTGAAATACCTGCCTGGCGGCGAGGAGTTCTTCGGCGGCGAGGGTGTCGTTCATACGGTGACCCGCGCCGGATACTCGGCCGAATGTCCGAACCTGGGAAAATTGTTTTCCAACATGGATTTCACCCTGAAGATGCAAAACAAGATCATGGGACAGATCCTCGATAACGGTATCGATCCCGATGACGCCACCATTGCGTGGCTCAAGGAAAACACAGGCGTCCTCGATGTCTGGCTGGATGGGGTCACAACGCGCGATGGCGGCGAATCCATGGCTGCGGTGAAAGCGCATTTGGGCTTGTGATGCCCTGTTGCCCGCCTGGCTGGCGAGTTTACCTCTTCCCTGTCGTCTTGAGACCGCACACCGGCAGCCGGCCGCGCATCATGCTGTGCGCCGGTCGCGCGCCACCGGCAAAGCGCATTTAAGGAGGTATCGCAGTTTGGATTGGCTGACGGAAAACAAGCTTCCGGTGGGCGAGGCGGCGAGCACCATCTTCGAATGGGTGCGCGATAATGGCGAGATCGTTCTGGAGGTGTTCTCCGACCTGATGGAATTGCTGATCGATGCGCTTCTTTGGCTGTTGCAAACACCCAGCCCACTGATTGTCATCGCCTTCTTCGTCGCCCTCGCTTGGTTCGTGCAGCGTAGCTGGAAGACATGTCTTCTGGTCACATTGGGCTTCCTGTTCATCCTCAACCAGGGCTACTGGGAGGAAACGACCGAGAGTCTCACCCTGGTGCTTTCGTCCTGTATGATGTGCATGGTAATCGGCGTGCCCATCGGCATTGTCGCGGCGCATAGAAAAGGTTTTTATACCTATTTACGGCCGGTGCTCGATCTGATGCAGACCCTGCCGACCTTTGTCTATCTGATTCCGGCAATCGTCTTTTTCGGCATCGGCATGGTGCCAGGGCTGGTCGCAACGGTGATCTTCGTCGTTCCGGCGCCGATCCGGTTAACCTATCTGGGTGTCTCGTCGACGCCGCAATCGTTGCTCGAAGCGGCACGCGCATTTGGCGCAACGCCATGGCAGACCCTGTTCAAGGTGGAGCTGCCCTACGCCTTCCCGCAAATCATGGCGGGACTCAACCAGACGATCATGTTGTCATTGTCCATGGTGGTCATCGCCGCGCTTGTCGGTGCTGACGGGCTGGGCGTGCCGGTGGTCCGCGCGCTCAATCAAGTCAACACCGCGCTCGGTTTTGAATCCGGCATCGTCATCGTCGTGGTGGCAATCATGCTCGACCGGATCCTGAACAAGAGCGAACGCACATGAGCACGGCCGTTCAGATCGACAATGTGTCCATTGTCTTCGGCGACGATCCCCAAGCGGCCCTCCCGCTGATGGATGCCGGCCAGGAGCGCGGCGAAATCCAGTCGGCCACCGGCCAAGTGCTCGGAGTGCATGATTGCTCGCTGACGGTCGAGCAAGGAGGGATCCTCGTACTGATGGGCCTGTCCGGTTCGGGCAAATCGACGCTGTTGCGCGCCGTGAACGCGCTAAACCCGGTGATCCGTGGCGCGGTGAAGGTGCATGACGGCAATGGCATGGTCGACGTCACCAATGCCGGTCCGGCGACCCTGCGGCGCATACGCTTACAGAACATCGCCATGGTCTTCCAGCAGTTCAGCCTGCTGCCGTGGCGATCGGTGCACGAGAATGTCGGTCTCGGACTGGAGCTTGCCGGCACACCCAAGGCCCAGGCTCGCGAACGTATCGACGAGCAGTTGGACCTGGTCGGCCTGAACGAATGGGCCGATCGCAAGGTGGGTGAACTTTCGGGCGGTATGCAGCAGCGCGTTGGTCTCGCCCGTGCCTTTGCCACCAAGGCCCCAATTCTGTTGATGGATGAGCCGTTTTCAGCGCTGGACCCGCTGATCCGGACCAAGCTGCAGGACGAGTTGCTCGAACTGCAGCAGAAACTGCGCCGAACGATCATCTTCGTGAGCCACGATCTCGACGAGGCCTTCAAGCTCGGCAACACGGTCGCGATCATGGAGGGTGGCCGCATCGTCCAGGCCGGCACGCCGCAGGACATCTTCCGCGCCCCAAAAAACGACTATGTTGCTGATTTCGTCCAGAATATGAACCCGCTCGGCGTTCTGCGCACGCGCGATCTGATGCGCCCGCCCGAGAGCAGGCTATCCCAAACGGCGCCTGCCGACATGCTGATTAAGAACTGCATGGACCTGTTGATCGGCATGGACGGCCCGATCGGAATCGAGGACAATGGCAAGATTGTCGGCCAGTTGTCCAAGGACGATCTGCTTCAAGGTCTGACCGCAGCGCCCTCTTCGACCGCCGCCTCATAAAGCAACATGCGAACGCGTAATGCATCCGCCCGGTTTACCGTTCCAGCGGGAGCAGCCTTTCGAGACCGACGTCGCCGCCGGCGAGGATGACGCCAACGCGCCTGCCGGCGCAATTCTCCCTGTTCTTCAGGATCGCCCGCCAGCGCCACGGCGCTGGACGGCTCGATGACGATCTTAACCCTTTGCCAGACGAGGCGCATCGCGTCGATGATCTCCTGTTCCGACGCCGCGAAGATGTCGGCGACATGGCGCGACACGAAGTGCTAGGTCAGGTCCTTCAGTAACGCCTTCAGACCGTCCGCGATGGTCTTCGTGGCGTCCTCGGCGACGATGTGCCCGGCCTTTAAGGAGCGATAGGCATCGTCGGCTTGCCCGGGCTCGGCGGCATAGACCGCAACACCAGGCGCGATGACGAACGAGGTCAGACAACACCCTGAAATCAAACCGTCGCCGCCGGCCGGTGCGATCGCCGCATCCAGATCACCAGTGCCTTCGAACAACTCCTTGACGCATGTGCCCTGATGTCGATCGCGTTCACCTGGGTCACGCTTCTCTTCGCAGTCTGATGGCTCGGGTCTTGCACTCCGCGCCAATCGTCGGCAACCAAGCTGACGTCAATTCCAAGGCATTGAACTGTTCTAGACGCACCACGCGTTGTCGCGGACCCCTATCCTATCCAACCAGCCAGCCGACCGTTTGAAAAGTAAGCTCGCGCTGCGCTGTTGGCACTTGGCACAAGGCAAATGCCAACAAACTATTGGCTACGGTTAGCAATTTCGCCTCTGCCGGTCCACTCCACCATGGGAGCGATGGCGAACACAGGCCCGCGACCGGCAGCGCTATGCGTCTCGTTCTGCATGGGCTGAGATATAGCGGCGTGCGGTCCAAACCGCCACGGCCTTTGTTCCAGCATGCATCTGCATGTGATGCTTGAACATTGCCCCGCAAAGAAAAAGCCCGGCGGAATGGCCGCCGGGTAAGTTCGGAAGGGAGAAGCTTTGGGAGAACGGCTGGGAGCGGGATGTTATTCCGCCGCCATGAAAGGGTAGCGATAATCAGTTGGAGGCACGAAGCTTTCCTTGATCGTGCGTGGAGAGACCCAGCGCATCAGGTTCCACATGGAGCCCGCCTTGTCGTTGGTGCCCGAGGCCCGCGCGCCGCCGAAGGGCTGCTGGCCGACCACGGCACCGGTCGGCTTGTCGTTGATGTAGAAGTTGCCGGCCACGTTGCGGAGACTGTCCGAAATCTGAGTGATCGCCTTGCGGTCGCGTGCAAACACCGCCCCGGTCAGGCCGTAGGCACTGCCTCTGTCGATGGCTGCTATCGTTTCGGTCAAAGCGTTATCGGGATAGACGAAGACTGTGACGATTGGACCGAACAATTCGTCACGCAGCAGTGGCGAATGCGGGTCGCAGGTGACGACCAAGGTAGGATCGACGAAATAACCACGGCCCTTATCGGCGGAGCCTCCGGCAATTACCGCCGCCTCATTGCTTGCGTGAGCGCCGGCAATCGCTGCGTCATGCCGCCTCCAGGCTTTCTCATCGATCACTGCGCCCATGAAATTCCGAAAGTCCGCGACATCGCCGACCTTGATCGTGGCGATCTCGTCGCACAGCCTTTCCTTTAGCAACGGCCACAGCGTTTCGGGGACAAACACCCGTGAAGCGGCCGAGCACTTCTGACCCTGATACTCAAAGCCGCCGCGAATGATCGCTGCGGCAAGCGCGTCCATATCGGCGCTTTGATGGGCAAGCACGAAGTTCTTGCCACCTGTTTCGCCGACAATCCGGGGGTAGGTCCGGTAACGGCCAATGTTCTGTCCAACCTCCTGCGTGATCTGGTTGAAGACACCGGTCGAACCGGTGAAGTGGATACCCGCCAAATGCTCGTTTGAAAGCGCAACGCGCGCGATTTCGGCTGCATCGCCGTTGATCAGATTAATGACGCCATCGGGCAGACCCGCTTCGCGCAAGAGTTCCATCACCAGATGGGCCGAAAGCATGGCGTTGGGCGCGGGCTTCCAGATAACCGTGTTGCCCATCAGCGCCGGCGCGGTCGGAAGATTGCCGGCAATCGCGGTGAAGTTGAAAGGCGTAACGGCGAACACGAAGCCTTCGAGCGGCCGGTAATCAACCCGGTTCCAGACACCATCCGGTGAGACCGGTTGTTCCTCGTAAATCCGCTGTGCATAGGCCACGTTCCAACGCAAGAAGTCGATCAACTCCGCAGCGGAATCGATCTCGGCCTGATGCACGGTCTTCGACTGGCCAAGCATGGTGGCCGCGTTCAGCCGGCTCCGCCATGGCCCGGACAACAGATCGGCGGCCTTTAAAAAAACCGACGCACGCACGGTCAAATCCATGCGCGACCAGTCGTGCGCCGCATTGAGCGCCGCCGCGATGGCGGCTTCAGTTTCACTTGCTCCCGCAAGGTGCGCATCGGCCAGCACATGACCGTGCTCATGCGGCATCACTGCTTGCGCCAGCCGGCCCGTCTCGACCGCCCGTCCTGCAATACGCAAAGGAATCGCGGTCCGCTCTCCCGCCATTGCCGTCAGTACCCGCTTCAGCGACGCCCGCTCCAGCGAGCCTGGTGCATAGGCGAGAACAGGCTCGTTCTCGCGCGCCGACTGCAGCGCGAAACCGTTCTCTTTGAACGCAAGCACCGACACATCTCCCATTCTTCTCCTCCTCCTTCGCAGTCTCAATCCTGTAAAAATTCCGTCAAAATTACACTTGCGATACCACCGAAATATCGATACGTATACAAATATTATACAAAGTCTTTACGCAGATTTTACAGTATGAAAGGTGACCGTTGGCCACGCGAAAGACCAACCAGCCCGGCGGCGTTTATGAACGTCTCAGGACTGATATTCTCCGGCTTGCCATTCGTCCCGGCGAGGACATCGACGAAACCGCTCTTGCTGAGCGCTACGGCACCTCACGCACGCCTGTCCGCGAGGCGCTGATCAGGCTTGCATCGGACGGGCTCGTCCAATTCAGCCCGAAGCGGGGCGCGCGCGTCACGGCGCTCATTCTCCCGGACCTGCCCCGTTTTATGGAAGCGATGGATCTCAACCGCCGGGCAGCCTGCCGTTTGGCTGCGCTTCGCCGTTGGGATGAAGAGATCATCAAGATCCGCCAGGCTTACGAGGACTTCGTCCGGGTCGGGCGCGGTGAAAAAGTCGGAACCGACAGTTTAAGCGGCGAGGTCGCCGATCACGAAATGAAGCTCTACCTGCAAATCGCGGTCGCCGGGCACAACAGCTATGTCACCGAAGCGTTCTCACGGCTGCTTACGGTTGGCCTGCGGATGATGCGCCTGCCCTTTGCCTATTCGCCGCGCGATGGGCAAACAGTTCATGCCTATCTCGATACCCTCTTCACGGTGTTTGGCAATCTCGTCGACTGCATCGTGGAACAAGACGCAGCCGGCGCGGAAACCTGTGCTGCCGAACTCCATGTCGTGCTCGTGAAACGTCTCCGCGAGTTCAATGAGGAGAACTTGCTGTCATCGGTGTCTGCCCCGCTCGCGTCGGACACGGGCGTTGGCGCTCTTCTATCCAAAGCGGAATGACCAAACGCACACCAGCCGGTCACGGCCGGCGGCGTCTCGCTCGGCGAACTGGCACGGCAGACGCTGCCTTTTCTAGCCTCGAGTATCAGCGGTTCTGATGCTCGTTATCTTTCATCCCAGCGCTGTCTCTCACCCTGCCCCGCCTCCTCGGTTTCGTTGAATAGGCCCATGAAACAGTCGGCCTCAGAAGGATATGCAAATGCTTAGCTATGAGAGCCTGAACGGTGTTTTCCCGGCATTGGTGACGCCATTCGGTGCCGATGGCGCGGTGGATGAGAAGGCACTGCGCAGACTTGTCAGCCGTTTGGTGAAGGCCGGTGTGCACGGGTTGGTGCCGATTGGCGGCACCGGTGAATATGCCGCCCTTTCGCAACGTGAGCGCATACTGGTTGTCGAGACTGTTGTGAATGAAGCTGCCGGAAGAGTGCCGGTCATTGCCGGTGTTCTCTCCCCCGGATTTGAAGATGCCTGCGAAGCGGCGCGCGATTTCGCCAAGGCGGGTGCCGATGCTCTCATGGTGATCACGCCTTTCTATGTGACCGGCACACAAGCTGGCATCGCATCATATTTCCGCCGGTTCAAAGAGCGGTCCGCCCTTCCCGTGCTGCTCTATGAAATCCCTGGACGCACGAATGTCGCTCTCCAGGCGGAGACGGTCCAAGAACTTGCAGAGGACGGCACGATCATCGGCATGAAATACTCCAGCTACGACGTGCCACAATTCATCCGCGTGATCGCCCATGCGGGTGAAAGAATTGCAGTGCTCAGCGGCGAAGAACCTCTCTTTGCCACCCATGTCGCAATCGGAGCGCGGGGCGGGGTGCTGACGACAGCAAATCTTCTTCCCGAAAAGTGGATAGAGATATTCGAAGATGCCAGACGCGGCGATCTTCGGGCGGCTTTGAAGAAGCAGGAGCGCCTCGACCCGCTCATGCGGGCCGTCTTTGCCGAAACAAACCCGGGCCCCTTCAGGCATTTGATGGAGCAAGCAGGCGAGCCATGCGGGCGGCCTCGTCTTCCGCTTTTGCCGCCTGCGGAATCCACGAAAGCCGCGCTTGAAAACGCGTTTGCTCAAATCGGCGGAAGCCCGGTATCCGCATGAGAGACCCGCTCATTCCGCAAAACATTGCTGAAAGACTCAGAGGCGCGGTCGGTGACGCGGGGATTCTGACTGATCCCTTTGAGATGGCACCCTATCTCAGCGACTGGCGGGATCGGAAGGCCGGCCGGGCAGAATGTGTCGTCCTTCCCGCCACCACTAAACAAACCGCCGATGTTGTCCGCATCGCACGCGAATCCGGCCGGGCCATTTTCCCGCAAGGCGGAAACACAGGGCTTTGCTACGGGGCGGTGCCATCCGAGGACGGAGCCGGTATCGTGCTTGGTCTGCATCGCATGAACCGCATCCGCGATATCGACAAAGCCGATAACGCGATCATCGTTGATGGCGGAGTGGTTTTGAGCGCAATCCATGCGGCTGCCGAGGATATCGGCAGGGCTTTCCCTCTCCATCTGGGCAGCGAGGGCACAGCGCAAATTGGCGGGCTCATTTCCACCAATGCCGGGGGCACGAACGCACTGCGTTACGGCACGGCGCGCGACCTCGTATACGGTCTTGAAGTGGTGCTTGCAGACGGCCAGGTCCTGAAAGACCTCTCTCCGTTGCGTAAAAACAATACCGGCTACGACCTCAAGCACCTTTTCATTGGCGCGGAAGGAACGCTCGGCATCATTACAGGCGCTTCCTTAAAGCTCCATCCAGCAATCCGTTCCGCGGCGCATGCCTGGGCGGCGGCTGCGACACCTGATTCCGCGCTGACCCTTCTTCAAAAACTTCAAGACCGCTTCGACACTGCGATACTGGCCTGCGAATTGCTATCCAGAAGCCAGGTCGATCTCGTGCTGCGTCATATCCCGCGCACCCGGCAGCCTTTTGGGAAAACGCCGGAATGGTCCGTGCTCATCGAGCTCGGCTCCGCGGATGGAGATGACGACCTGAAGACAAAGCTCGAAGAATTCCTGATGCCAATCCTTGAAGACGGCATTCTCGAAGATGCCGTCGTTGCGCAGAACATCTCACAGTCCTCGGAATTCTGGCACGTCCGGCACTCAGTGTCCGAGGCCAATAAACTAGCCGGTTACGGCCTCACCCACGATATCTCTGTCAAGAGATCCAGTATTCCAAAATTCATTG
>JAKSCL010000095.1 GCA_022360615.1 Hyphomicrobiales bacterium | reverse complement strand
GCGTTGGGAACAAAACGCCGCCATCAGACATACCGGGGGTCAAAGGGACGTATCGCCGGCAGCCGGAGTCGACTGCGACCCGGCCCAGAGCTTTGCTTTCACCGCGGGTTGACGGTTTCGGAGAGCCTCGGCACCCGAAGCGCGGCAGCTTGCGCCGGCATAATGGACGGCCGATGCGCGGCGCGGCGCGCTGCAACCGGTTCGAGCACGCGGCGGTCGAACAGCATCCGCCTTTCAAAGAAAGTCGAACGAAAGAATGGATAACGGCGATGCACCTTGTCAGCCACCTCGCTTTGATCGACCGTCATCAGGCTGATCGGGGCTTTCAACAGGGGATAGCTGCGTGCGCCGCAGATTGGCCGGTGATTGAACGTCCGCCTGTAAAACGCCTGATGTTCCGGCCGGACGGCCACAAGGAAATGTTCGGCTTCAAAATGCTCGGCAGCCAGCCAGCAGAGCCGCAAGGTGACGTGCGGCAAACCAGTCAATTCGCGTGACCATTCCTTGTCGGTCACGAAGCGGGTCGGATCGATGATGATTTTCCCGCTCTCCAGCTCAGGCTCCAAAAGGTCCTGAAAGACAGAGAAGCTGGGGAACGTTGGCTGCGTCTTACTTGCCACGTGGATGCGGATCGAACTCACCAGGCTGTCGTAGAAATACAACCCATAGATGAGAACATTTTCGGATTCATCGTATTCATCGGAAAATTTCTGAGAGGCGTTCTTGGTTATATTTCCTTCACGCATGTAAGCGTCATAGCGAAGGCGGAACACTCCATCCAAATCGTCGTCGTTATCGACTACGCGAAAGTCTATTCTCTGCAAGAGTTCGGAAACACGATCGGAAAAGCTTGCCTCATATGTCAGAGCCAGTGCCGACATTACCTCCCTCCTCGGATGGTCGCCCCGGGGAGGAAGTTAAGAAAGCGTTAACGGGAATGCAATCACAACTCTTCGCGTATTGCGCGATATCTTCAGCGCGCCCAAAAAAGCCTATTAAGTTGAGCAGGTTAACGCCATTAACCATGGCGGAGATTTTGGTTTAACCGGCCTAAATGAGGGGAGGCATGCTGTCCGGCCGGTCGGATACCGGTCGCAAAATGCGAAAAAAGAGAGCGCTTGAGAGCGTAGGAGGCTATCGCCGCCAGGCGTTACACGGCGCTTATCGCAAGAAGTTTCAAGTCATTCTTTGCACGGTGGCACAGCGCGATTGGAGAAATGACCGCACGTTTTGAGCTTAGCCCAAAAGCACTACATAATGTCGGCATGCGCCGCGCTGCGAGGCCACATTTGCAGGAAATATGACCCAATGACGTGCAGAGGCTTTATAGGAGCAAAATGCGCCTATGCTATTTGCTTCACATTCGCTGCGGGAGTTGAGGAAAAGAGAAGCTCACGCACATCCGCGGCCGGAAGCGGTCTGGAGAACAGATAGCCTTGCGCCTCATGCACGTAGCCGTCCTTGTTCACCAGTTCCAACTGATCCTCTGTTTCGATCCCCTCAACAGTCACGCGCAAACCAAGATCGACACTCAGCTTCGTTACGCCGCGCAACAGGATCACGGCACGTTTCTGGACAGAAATCCCTTCAAGGAAGGACCGGTCGATCTTGATCTTGTTCAGCGGAAAGCTGTGCAGATAGCTGAGACTTGAGTGACCGGTACCGAAATCGTCGAGTGAGACCTTCACGCCGAGGCTCTGGATTTTCTGAAGGGCGAGCGTCGTCGCTTTGGTGTTTTGAAGAAGCGTCGATTCAGTGATTTCGATTTCCAGGCGATGGGCTGACAATTGAGTGGACGTCAGCGCCCTGCGGATGAGGTCCACGACATCGATGCGGGTGAACTGGAGAGGCGAAAGGTTGACCGCAACTCCTATGTCACGCGGCCATTTGAGGCATTCCCTGCAGGCTTTCTCAAGCACCTGTTCGCCGATTTCAACGATGGCGCCGGTCTCTTCCGCAATCGGTATGAACTCTCCGGGCGATATGAAGCCGCGCTCGGGATGCGGCCAACGGATCAGGGCTTCACAAACGGAAACACGGTGCGTGCTGAGATCGAAAACCGGCTGGAAGTACAACTCGAACTGATCCTGCTCGACCGCCTTTCGAAGATCGAGTTCAAGTGTCCGCCGCGCCTGCGCCTCCACTTCCATCTGCGGCTTGAAGAAACGCCAGGTTCCACGGTTCTCCGCTTTCGCGCGGTAAAGAGCGGTGTCGGCATTTTTGAGGATTTCATCGGCGCTGACGCCATCGCGCGGCATCATGGCGACGCCAATGGTGGCACCGATAATAACCTCGTTGCCATCGACCCGGTATGGCTTGCTCAATTCCGTCACAATTCGCTTTGCAAGGGCCGACACATCCGCCACCGATGACGCGGGCGTCTGCAGCACCACGAACTCGTCCCCGCCGAAACGGGACGCCATGTCCGATTGCCGCACAATGCCTTGAAGTCTCTCCGCAACGATACGAAGCAGCATGTCGCCGCGCGAATGCCCGAGCGTGTCATTGACCTGCTTGAAATGATCGAGGTCGATGAAGTGAACAGCCGACGGCGTCCCCGCGCGGCTGTTCGATGAGAAGTAGTGAAGGCGGTCTTGCAGAAGATTGCGGTTTGGCAGGTTCGTCAGTGCATCGAACCGGGCCATGCGGCTGATCGTGCGTTCTGCCTGACGCCGCTCGCTAATGTCCTGAACGACGGCGACGACACCCCCATCACCGAGAAACTCGAACGTGATCGCCAAAGTGCGGCCGTTCCGGATTTCGAGGACGAGCTCCTCTCCGTCGTCATTTTCATGATTGTCGGCAAAGCTCCGCCACACGCGTCTGACTTGTCTCAGATTCAGCTTTCCCGTCCGAATTGCGGTGCGCGCCAATTGCCGGGCGGACATGCCCTTGAGATCAAGATCCTCGGGAAGCTCGAAAAACTGGTTGAGCTTGCCGTTCGCCACCGCCACTTGGCCTGTCTGATCGAACATGCACAGGCCATGCGGCATATTGGTGAGCGCCCGGTCGAAGCGCATCGCCAGGGCCGAGATGTCTCTTTTTGCGATAATCGTGCCCAGCAGTGTCTTGCGAAGCCTTTCAGAAATGAACCACACAGCCAGAAAAAACGGGACAAGAAGGAGCGCAAACAGAGTGTAAAAAACATCCCCCGGCAGCATCAGTGCAGCGGTCATGGGAACCCAGGCGCAAGCGATCTGAACGATAACGAAACGCGGACTGCCAAAGTTGCGGCCGAAGATTCCGATGACATAGGCGATAGTCATGGAAAAACTGACGAGATGCGCGAACGGGTCCATTGTCCTCCAAAAGCTGAGGAAACACCACGCGCCAAGCAACCCGACCGTGACCGCTGCACCTGTCGAATAGCTGAGCTCCCACTGGCGCGCCTGCTCGGTCGTCTTTACCGATGACCGGCAGTGCTGGTAGCTCTTCATCAAAACGCCACGGACGGTCGCCACGGCCGTAAGCAGCACAGCGAGGACAAGCAGAGATGGTTCGCCGGTGTGAAAATAGGTGGCAAGCACCGACCCCACCACGAATATCGAACCCACCAAGAGGGTTCGCCCTTCTTGGTATAGCGAATCCACCAGTGGGATGTAGATGTCCGCAGGTAGACTGTGCCCGTCCGGTATCCGGCTTTTGACGTTCATTGCTTTG
>JAKSCL010000132.1 GCA_022360615.1 Hyphomicrobiales bacterium | reverse complement strand
AGATGCGTATTCCGGGCCTTGGCGGAGATGTGATGGCCAAGCTTGGAGCATCGCCGGTGTCGCTTCCGGGCGGTCAAATCTACGAAAACCTTGTCTCCGGCGCGGTCGATGCGACGGAATGGGTCGGTCCTTACAACGACTACTTCATGAAATTCTACGAGGCGGCGAAGTTCTATTATTATCCAGGCATGCACGAGCCGGGCTCCCAGCTTTGCATGGGCATGAATGCGTCCTGGTGGGGCTCTTTGTCAGCGACCGATCAAGCCATGATCGAAGCGGCCTGCAATGAAGAAAACGCCCGCCAAATGGCTGAAACCAATGCCAATAACGGTGTCTATCTGAGCCGCCTCATTAACGATCATGGCGTCGAGTTGCGCCGCTTCTCCGACGAGATTTACGACAGTTTCGGCGAAGCCGCCGAGGAAGTCTTCGAGGAGACTCGCGAGCACAGCCCGCTCGCTGCCAAGATCCATGATAGCTTCGCGTCAGCCCGGGCTGATATCGGCCGCTGGATGGCTCTTGCCGATACGGCCTACACGCAGCAGCGCAACCGCGTGCTCGGCATCGAGGTGTAAGGGCGCATTCCCGTTACGCGTTATGGGAGCGGAGCTTTGGCTCCGCTCCCGGCTCTGTTCCGTTTATTCTCAAGTTGTTGTTCGATGACCGCCGCCAACGCCGCGCCGTCCGAGACCCTGCACGGCTCTGAAGGGCTCCCTGGTTCCGACCCAACCGCGCTGGCTGTTCGCCTGTTCGGCTGGTCGATGCTTTCGGTGCTCACGGCATTCATCATCAACAATTACTTGACGTTCTGGACGGGACTTCCCGGTTCCGCGCTTGTTTTCGCGGATGGTTCGGAGCCGGTGTCCTGGCTGCAATTGGGCCTCTATGGGGTGGCGATCGCGCTCGCGGCGCTTTTCGTGTTCCGCAACAAAGAGCGTGGCCTTAGAACCGACAGCAAGGCCATGTCCGGCATCAACTCCTTCATTATCCGCGCGGCGTTCTGGGCGGTGCTGCTTGTTGGCGTGACCGACACCGTTATCTCTTTCCTGCGCGTTGAGGGACTGCTCGGAGCGGTCGTTGGAGCGGATCTTGCCACAGATCTCGGCCGCTCGCAGTTCCGGGGCCCCTATGTGCACATGCCGCTGATCGCGCTCTCAATCGTGATCGCCGCATTCACGCGGTCGCTCGGCTTCATCTGGCTGGCGTTGCTTGTCGTTCTCGCCGAGCTCGGCATCGTCATCGGCCGATTTGTGTTCTCCTACGAGCAAGCCTTCATGGCCGACCTGGTGCGTTTCTGGTATGCGGCCCTCTTCCTCTTTGCGAGCGCCTATACCCTTCTTGAAGAAGGCCATGTCCGGGTCGACGTCTTCTATGCCGGTTTTGGACCGAAGCTGCGCGGTTTCGTCAACGCCACCGGGTCGCTCCTTTTTGGCATGGTGATGTGCTGGGTGATCCTGGTGATCGGGATGGGCGGGAGTTCGAACGCCATCAACGGTCCGCTTCTGTCCTTCGAAGTCACCCAGGCCGGCTTCGGGCTTTATGTAAAGTATCTGATGGCAGGATTCCTCGCGATCTTCGCCATTTCCATGCTTATCCAGTTCACCAGCTATCTTCTCGATGCCGTCGCCGATATGCGCGGCGAGCCCGGCGGACGGGATCACGATGTCCATGCCGTTCAGTAGGTCCGTTTCGGTCAGTCCCAAGGGCATTTGATGGAACTTCTTTTTCTCGCGCTCCTCGTCCTTATCATGGCCATCGCATTGGGCTCGGGGTTCCCGGTCGCCTTCGCGCTTCCGGGATCGGCGATCATATCGATCGCGCTTGCGGCTGCCGCCGGCTACCTGTTTGCGGGCAATATGGACGCCTATTTCGCGCAAGGAGGGCCCGGCCAATGGCTTTCGGCCGGCGTTACGAACTTCCGAGGCATCTACTGGGAGGCTGACCGGGATACGCTGATAGCGATCCCTCTCTTCGTCTTCATGGGGATCATGCTTCAACGCTCGAAGATCGCCGAAGACCTCCTTATCACCATGGCGCAGCTTTTCGGACCCATTCCCGGCGGTTTGGGAATTTCGGTGGTCTTCGTCGGTGCGCTTCTTGCCGCAACGACCGGTATTGTGGGGGCGACGGTCGTCGCCATGGGCTTGATTTCGCTGCCGGCGATGCTGCGCAACAATTACTCGACGCCGCTTGCGACTGGCACAATCGCCGCTTCCGGCACCCTCGGCCAGATTATTCCGCCGTCTATCGTCCTGATCATCCTTGCCGACCAGTTGGCGAGCGCCGTCGATCAGGCTGCCACCGCCCGGCAGACCCTTTACCGGGAAAGCACCGGCGAACTCACCATGCCATCCGACTTCGCGGTGACCTCGACGAGCGCGGGCGAAATGTTCCTTGGCGCTTTTCTGCCAGGACTCGTTCTCGTTGGTCTTTACATGGCCTTCATCCTCACGGTCGCCTTGATTAGGCCAAGCCTTGCCCCGGCCGTTCCCTACGAGGGCGAGTATGACCGTAAGTTCGTCGGCAAGGTGCTTGTGACCCTTATACCGCCGCTGGCCCTGATCTTCCTGGTGCTTGGCTCGATCATTGGCGGTATCGCGACCGTCAACCAAGCCGGGGCCATTGGTGCCGTGGGTGCAATGATCATGGCCGGGTACCGCTTGCGTGAAGGCGAAAAGGGCGCTTTCACGCCGGCCGTCATCGCGCTTCTGGCGCTTCTCGGTCTTGCTGTCGTCCTGGGCTTCTACGAGATCAACGTCAAGAACATCCAGACGCCTGAGGATGTGACCGGCGTGATCCTTGCCGTCATTGCCGTCTCGCTCCTCATGCTTGCTCTCATCTGGAGCGGTTGGCGCACCCTCACCATTGAGGAGACATTGAAGGGCGTGATGATCGAGACGGCGAAAACCACCTCGCTCGTCTTCATCATCCTCCTTGGCGCGGCGATGCTGACTTCGGCTTTCCGGGCCTTCGGCGGCGAAGACCTCGTCAAGGAGTTTCTGGGCGGGCTGCCCGGCGGTTTTTGGACCCAGTTCGTCATCGTCATGCTGGTGATTTTCGTCCTCGGCTTCTTTCTCGACTTCATCGAGATTGCCGTTGTCGTCGTGCCGATCGTGGCGCCGATTCTGCTTGCTGATCCATCCGCGAACATCACCGCCGTGTGGCTCGGCGTGATGATCGGCCTCAACATCCAAACCTCCTTTTTAACGCCGCCCTTTGGCTTTGCACTCTTCTATCTGCGAGGGGTGGCGCCGGCGGTCGTGAAGACGCTCGATATGTACAAGGGCGTGATTGCCTTCATCGCGCTCCAGCTTGTGGCCCTTGTCATTGTCGGCACCAATCCGGGGCTTGTGAATTATCTGCCGAACCGGGTTTCGCTTCTTTCCGAAACCGCACCGCCGCCCCAGAACCCGCGCTTGCAATATTGCATCGAGGAATTCGTCTATGAGCGCGTTCAGATGGAGGGCGATCAGATTCGCGGTGCCATCTCGACAGCGCGCGGCATTGACATCTCCTATCTGCCCGAGGACCTTCGCGACGAGCTTGCCGAAAGCTTCGACAAAGCCGAAGAGGCCCTGACACTGATTGGCGACATCAAGACGGCGGAAGCTGCAGTTGAAGAGGCGGCCACCGATTATCGCCCTGTCCACCGTCTGGTGCGCGGGCTTGAGCGCGATGCGCGCCGCATCGATAGGGAGATCGAAGAGCTTGAGATCATCGTCAGGCGTTCCGGCCCGAACGGCGTTTATTCCGAAACGCGCGGTGAGCGGGCACGCGAGCGTATCGCCGATCTTGAAGCGGAACGGGATGCGCTGCTTGCGCAGATCCCCGGCAATTGGGACGATGTCCACGACGCCTTTATCGGTTTCGGGCAAGCGGAACAAACCGCGCGCCGCGACTATCGCCGCGCTGTCGACGATGCCTACGCTCCGGTCGCAGAGGTCGTTGCGATTGTCGGCTCGACCGATGTGCTTGCCGCGCTTGAGGCCGATATCAGGGCGCTTTCCGATTTGCTTCAAACATCGACGCCCGAAGCCTTTGTCGAGGGTATCGAACCGGTGCGCCAGGCGCTTGGCGACGTCGAGGGCGGTTCCGATATCCGCTCGGAGGTGAATGCCGCGCGCCGCGCGATGCGCGCCCGCACGCCTGATCCGGAGGCCGCACGGGAGGCCATTGCCGCGGCAGTTGCGCTGTTCGAAACAGAAATAGAGTGGCGGCAACGCGCCCAAACCGACCTTTTGCCCGCGCTTGCCACTTATGATGAGGCCATCCGGGATACGATCGGGCTCCGCGGTCAGCCGCGTCTTCCGCGAGAGCAAGCGTTGTTCATCGCCAGCTGTAATTCGAGCCACCGCGACATATCTCTGAATTTCTAGCGGCCGCTTTTCCGGGCCAAAGGCATGCCGATGACCCCGGTTGGGCAAGTTGAAGCAGGTGTGATGTCATGAGCCGAAGGCCGATAATCGCCGTTACGGCGGACGTTAAGGAAATCGAAAACTACCGCTGGCACGCGGCTATTGAGATTTACATGAAGGCTGCGGCAAAGGTTGCCGGCGTCACACCGCTTATCGTGCCGGCGCTAGCGGATGATGTGGACGTGGACGCGCTTTTGAACGGCGTGGACGGCGTACTTGCAACCGGTTCCCGCTCGAATGTCCATCCCTCGCTTTATGGCAAACAGGCGGAAGAGAGGGACGCTCCCTTTGACCGGGACCGGGACGCGATGAGCCTGCCGCTCATGAAGCGGGCGGTCGAGCGCGGCGTTCCCTTACTTGCCATTTGCCGTGGGTTTCAGGAACTCAATGTCGCCTTTGGCGGGAGTTTGATCAGTGAAGTTCATGAGCTCGACGAGCGCATGGACCATCGGGCACCGGAACATGATGACCATGATGTGCGTTTCGGCATTCGCCAGAAGGTCGAGATTCTTCGCGGTTCCATGCTGGCCGGCGTTCTTGGCGTGTCTGAAATCACGGTGAACTCTCTCCATCGCCAGGCGATTGGCGATCTGGCTTCCGGCCTCAAATTGGAAGCTGTGGCGCCCGATGGCACCATCGAAGCCTTCACCGTTGAGAATGCGCCGGGTTTTGTGCTCGCCATCCAATGGCATCCGGAATACTGGGCAGGCAACGATGGACCGTCGACACTCATCTTCGAAGCTTTTGGGGATGCCGTCCGCACGCATGCGGCGGCGCTGCATCAGTTCGGTAGCGCCGCGGAATAGGTGACCGGGAATCTTAGCGCGATGTCGGCTCTACAGGCCATTTCTCCAAGCGATACGCGCTATCCCAGAACATCCACTCAAGTTGGGTGGAGCGATGGAACGCGGACGCCATCGCATTACGCCTCTGCGGTGAGGCGGCCATTGCCAAGCGGTCCGTTATGGCGATCTGCCGGGTAACGGCTTCGCCGAATTCCTCGCCCGCATAAGTGTCAATCCAGGCTTGATAGGGGTTTCCGCTTGCGGATTTCCCGGCAATCGCCAATCCCACTTCGCGGTAGACCCAGAAACAGGGAAGAAGTGCCGCCACCGCTTCCTCAAAGGATGCGCCGTGCGCTTTTGCAAGCAGAAAGCTCGTATAGGCGAGTGTCGTTGGACTTGGTTCGGCGTTCTCGATCTCATCCGCCGTCAGACCGAAATCCTTCAGAAAGCCTTCATGCAAAGCCCGCTCGACCACAATGGCGACCTCGGCAGCCTTGGCATATTCCAGAATAAGCTCTGAGTCCGGCGACCGCGCCGCCGCCAGCGCTAGCGCCCGTGCGTAGTCCTTCAGGTAGGCGCTGTCCTGTAGCAGGTAGAACTGGAACCGTTCGCGTGAAAGGTTCCCGTCGCAAAGCTCCGCGTTGAATGGCATGGCGATCATCGCCTGCCGGATAGGCGCCACATTCTGCCACACAGCTTCGGTGAACGACGTCATTCCAAGCTCCTTTTTGGAGGCTTATTTTAGCGCGGCATATCGGTGAGCGTATAGTCCTGGGGGATCGGCGGCGCTTCGGCCATCAACAGGATATTAACGCGCCGGTTGGCCGACAGAAACGGATCATCCGGAAAGAGGGGTTCGGTATCGGCCCGCCCCGATACGCTAAAGAACTGGTCATGCGGAATCCCCGCTTCGGCAAGAATCCGGCGGATGGCGTTGGCCCGCCCCGCCGAAAGCTCCCATTGCGAGAAATTCGCCTGGCCGTAGATGCGTCTCGCGTTGGTGTGCCCGATGATCGAGATGCGGTTTGGCAATTCGCGCAAAGTGGGCGCCATGGCGATCAAGAGCTGACGGGTGCGCTCGTAAGGTTGTGCCGAGCCTTCAGGGAACATCGACCGGCCATCCTGGTCAACGAGTTGGATGTTCAGACCTTCCGGCGTTTCCTCCACCATGATGTGATCGGAAAGCTCGGTGATTTCCGGCATCTCCTGCCAGGCTTGGCGTAGCGAAGCGGCAGCGGTTGCAAATTGCCGCGGTCTCTCGATGTCGGTCTTTTCGATGTCGTGCGTGTTTGCTTCCGGGCCTTGCTGTCTGCGCTGATCGTGCGGTTCGGCCGCGTATTCGGAATCCTCGTCGCGGGGAATGACCTCGATGCTCTTAACATAGTTGCGGACGGGTGATCCCTCGCGTTCGATCATGCCCGCTTTCTTCGAGAAGGGTTTCACCCCAAAGGCCTCACGCATGGAACCGGCGACGACCTGCAGCTTTTCCTTGTCCTGAATGGAGAAGGAAATAATGAGGACAAAAAAGCAGACGAGGATGGACATCAAATCCGCGAAGGTGACGAGCCACTCGGGAACGTTTGATCCGCCTGCCTGTTTCTTTGCGCGTGCCACTGT
>JAKSCL010000223.1 GCA_022360615.1 Hyphomicrobiales bacterium | reverse complement strand
GCGCCAGCATCAGATAGCTGCGCAAGGCGCCGAGGAACGCTGCCATGGCGACGCCGGCTAACAGCAGACCGGCGGTATCACGCACCTGGGCAAGGCGGGCGAGCAAGAGGACGCCAAGCGTCGCGCCGAAGGCGCCCAGAAACGACAAGATCGGTAGCAGCAGGAGCGGGGCGATCATTTGGAAGACCGCTAGTCCTGGGACCAGCAGCGCGAGGGTGGCGCCGAGTGCCGCGCCCGGTGCGGTGCCGATCAGGAAGGGATCGGCGAGCGGGTTGCGGAAAATGCCTTGGAAGATCGCCCCGGCCGCGCCGAGCAACCCACCAACCAGGAAGGCGGTCAGCACACGTGGCAGCCGCCAGTCGACCAGCAGGCGGTCCAGAGGATGATCCCTCGCCGATGGCCAGAAAAGGTCCAGCACCCGGCCAGGGCCGAGCAGTTCCGGGCCCAACATCATGGCGGTCCCTATGGATAGGAACACCGCGACAATCAGGATCGCCAGCCAGTTGGTTGGGATGCCGAGGATGCGCGTCATCTCTAGCTGGCCGAAACGGGATCGGTATGTAGCGCGCGGGCGACGCTGCGCACACCCTCGACGACGCGGGGCCCCGGGATCAGGACCTGGCCGCGTGGTATCGCGTTGACCCGTCCGGCGGTGACGGCTGGGATACCGTTCCAGTGGGGACGCTTAAGAAGGGCGGCAACATCCGCCTTGTTGCCAGCGACGAGAATGTGGTCGGGATCGGCCCGGAAGACAGCCTCGCCGCTGACCTGCGAGAGATTCATGCGATTGCCGAAAACGTTAAGGCCACCGGCGTGGCGAAGGATATCGTCGGTATAGGTGCCAGGTCGGACCGAGTGGAAACCAGCGCGGCCGGCAGCACCGGTCTCGAAGTAGACCCGCTTGGGTGGCTGCGACGCGAAGCGCTTGGCCAGTGCCGCGAGTTCGTCTTCGATCGTTCGGGTCAGCGCCCGCGCCTCGCGCTCACTGCCGATCGCGCGGCCGATAAAACCGATATTGGCCAGGATACGCGCCAGCGTCGGATGCTCAAGAACGAGCAAGGGAATGCCGGCTAGGCTCATCGGCCGCAAGAGCTGTACGGCTGCATGCCGCGCTGGTGTCAGGATGACGAGGTCGGCGCCGAGCCGGGCAATGATATCCGGGCTGAAGCCGATGCGGTTACCGATGCGCGGCCGGTCAAGGACATCCGGCGGGTAGGTGGTCAGGCCATCGATCGCAACGATACGCTCGGCGCCGCCAAGTGCTGCGACGATTTCGGTGTTGCTGGAGAAGACAGGAACGATGCGGGTCGGCGGACGGGGAATCCGGACCCGCCTGCCCAGCGCGTCGGTGACCTCGCGCGGCCAATCGTCGTGCCGACCCGACGCCGCCGAGCGACGTATCATCGCCGTTGCGGCGAGGGTTCCGGCCATGGCGGCCAGCAGGTGGCGTCGAGCGAGAGGCATCAGAAGCTGACCCTCATGCCGGCGAAGAAGAAGCGCCCGCGCATTGAGTTGCCCCGGCCACCATTCGAGGCGGAAGGATTGGAAATGTAGGGCTGCTCGTCGAGGGCGATGAAGATCGGATGCTCATTTTTGTCGAGCAGGTTGTCGATCCCACCGAAGAAGGTGATCCAATCGGTTGCATTGTAATGGCCACGCAGATTGAAGACCCAGTATGGGTTCTTGCGGTGCACATAGTCCCTGGCCGGCTCGGCGCTGCCCAACAACCGTTCCTCGGTGTCGTAATACATCGGCCCGTTGAGTAGGCTGATCAGCGTGACGCCCCAACGATCGCGCCATTCGTAGCCGAGCCGGAAGGCAGCCTGGTATTCGTTGAATCGCTGCAGCTTGTCGGCATGGGGGCCACTATCTTGGCGATCGATTCCGTCGGCCTTCATCTTAAAGTTCCAGGTGCCGTCGGCGCCGAAGGTGAGACGCTGGTCGGCCAGGCCTAGCCAAGGCGCGGCGTCGAACTGGGTCTGTACCTCGATGCCCTGGACCCGTGCCGCGCCCTGGGCGTTGACGTACTGCGAAATGTCGTCGCTGACACCGGGGCCGCGGGCATCGATCACTTCTCTGGTGATCCGGTCCTTGAGCGTCTGATCGAAAACGGCGATGTCGAAGAAGAGATTGCCGGGCACATAGGTCAGGCCGATCTCGAACTGCTGGCTCTGCTCGGCATCGAGGTTGGGATTGCCGAGGGTAATGCGGTTCGGCCTCAGCACAGGCGAGAACTCGCCAGCCAGTTCGCTGCCGGTCGGTGAACGAAAGCCCGTCGCATAGCTGGTCCGGGCCTTGAGGTCGGGCAGAACCGCGTAGGCAAGGCCGACGCTGTAGGTCGTGCCGTCGAAGGTACGATCGGTCTCGCCGCCCAAGTTGACGTTCGGCGTGTCCTTCAGGCTGATGGCGTTCCGGGTATAGCGTACCCCGGCTCGCGCAGTCAGCCGATCATCGAATAGGGACTGGGCGAACTCGGCATAGCCAGCGGTCAGCAGGTTGTCCTCATTGTTGTCGTACGGCGCGACCTGCGCGATCGGCGCGCCGCTAACGGAGGTCCGGTCGCGGGTGCCGCGCAGGTGGGACTGCTCCCCATCGAAGCCGAGGAGCAGCTCCGTGGCTTCGGTCAGATGGAACTCCGATGTCAGCCTCAAGCCATAGGCCGTGAGTTCCCGGCGATTGTCGTCTGTATCGACCCCCGCAGCTTCGGAGCCCCAGTGGAAGGAGTCGACGTCTCGGAAGGCATAGAGACGGGCGTTGAGAGCGATGCCTCGATCTTTCAGCACGCCCGAGTAAACCGACTCTATCGACTGGTTCCAGCGGTCGCCAGTGTTGTCGTAGTCCCAGGAGGAGCCGCGGAACCCGACGTCATAGACACCGTCGGTGCGTACGGTGAAATCCAGCCGGTGATTGGGGGCGAGGTCCCAG
>JAKSCL010000364.1 GCA_022360615.1 Hyphomicrobiales bacterium | reverse complement strand
GAAGAGACGCTTGCATATGCAATGGAAATGATAGCGGCAAAATGTGTAAAATTTCCTATAAAACGTGTAATGTTGCCTTAGAAGAGGACGTTGCCGCGCGCTTCGGCGGTGCGGATATCCTCATCAACAATGCCGGCATCAACCCGAATTACACGCGGGCCGAAAAGACCACGCTTAAAGAGTGGCAGGACGTCGTTGCCGTCAATCTCACAGGTGTTTTCCTGAGCTGCCGGATCTTCGGCCAGCGCATGCTCGAAAAAGGTGCGGGCAGCATCGTCAATGTCAACTCGGTTGCCGGCCATGTGGGGCTGCCGCGCACCGCCGCCTATTGCGCGGCGAAGGGCGGTGTTGAGATCATGTCGAAGTCCCTGGCAATCGAGTGGGCCGCTCGGGGCGTTCGCGTTAATTGTATTGCACCCGGCTATTTCGAGACCGACCTCACCGCCGGTCTGCGCGACAACGCCTCCCTTTCTGAAAACATGCTTTCCCACCCCCCAGGGGCGGTTCGGCCGCCCGCGGGAACTCATCGGCGCCGCGGTGTTTCCGGCGTCACCTGCCTCTGCTTATGTCACAGGGCAGACGATTCTGATCGATGGCAGCTGGACTGCCCAATGAGAACAGAGATGACAGTGAGGATGACATGAACGAATTTGTTGAGCAGGCCGTTGCCGAAAAAGCGTCAACCACGGCTATGGGAGCGCTTAGCGGCATTCGCGTTCTCGATCTGACGCGCCTCCTCCCCGGCGCTTTTGCGACCATGGTGCTCGCGGATCTGGGAGCGGAGGTAATCAAGGTCGAGGAACCGAAGGAAGGCGACTACAATCGCGCCCTCCCCCCGATTGCAAAGGCCGAGTCCGGTTCGTTCCTTCTTCTCAACCGCAACAAGAAGAGCGTCACGCTGAACCTGAAGGACCCGGACGGGAAACGCCTTTTCCTGTCCATGGCGCGGGAGGCCGATGTGGTGATCGAAGGCTTCCGCCCGGGCGTGATGGACCGGCTCGGGCTCGGCTATGAGGCGCTGAAGGCCGAAAACCCGAAAATCGTTTATTGCGCCATCTCAGGCTTCGGCCAGGACGGGCCTTACCGCCTGCTCCCAGGCCATGATCTGAACTATATGGCGATCGCGGGCGCCTTGAACCTCTTCGGCAAGGCAGGTGACGGCCCCATTGTGCCGGGGCTCTCGATTGCCGATGTGGGCGGCGGCTCGCTGACGGCGGTCTCCGGCATCCTTGCCGCCCTGATTGCGCGCGGGCGTACCGGCGAAGGCCAATTTGTCGACATCTCCATGACGGACGGTGCGCTCTCCTGGCTCGCCATGCATGGCGCGGAAAAGCTCTTTGCCGGGATTGAGCCGCGCGGCGGCGAGCGCCCTTATATCGGCCAGGCGCCTTGTTACAACATCTACCGCTGCGCGGACGGCCGCCATGTGGCGCTCGGCATCATTGAACCGCATTTCTGGCATCGCTTCTGCGACGCGGTCGACATGCCCGCGTTGAAGGACAACCAGTGGCCGGAGGGCGAGACCGCCGAGGAACAGCGCAAAACGCTGGACGGCCTGTTCCTCACCAAAACACGCGATGCGTGGGTGGCCTTCCTTACGCCCGCCGACATTCCGTTCACGGCGGTCAACTCCATGCAGGAGGCCTTCTTCGAAGACCCGCAAATGCGCCATCGCGCGATGCTTCAGTCTGTGGAGCATCCCGTTGAAGGCCGCGTGCCGCAGCTTGGTTTCCCGATCAAACTCTCGGGAACGCCTTGCGATATCTACGCCGCGCCGCCCCGTCTCGGCGAACACACGGGCGAAGTGTTGCAAGCGCTCGGCTGCGACGAAGAGGAAATCGCAACGCTGGAGGCGCGCGGCGTCGTGAGAACCGTCAAATGAGCACGCCATGACCATCGAGGAGCCCTTCGGCGTCGCGCGCACCACGCCTTACGCGGATTTCTACCGGGACTTTGAATGGACGATCCCGGAGACCTTCAACTTCGCAACGGATGTGGTTGACCGCTGGGCTGACGAAAATGATGGACCCGCCCTCATCTGGGAGAATTCAGAAGGGAAAGAAGCGGTCTACCGCTACTCCGATGTTGCGCGGTTGAGCCGGCAGTTCGCGGATGTTTTGCGCCGTGAAGGCATACAAAAAGGCGACCGCGTTATCGTCATGCTGCCGCGCATTCCCGAATGGCAGATCGCGATCACCGCCTGCCTCCGGCTCGGGGCCGTCGCCGTTCCCTGTATCGAGATGCTGACGGAACGCGACATTGCTTACCGCGTCCAGAACGCCGAAGCGCGCGGCGCCGTCTGCCGGGCGGCGCAAACGCAAAAGTTCGCAAGTGTGGCGAACGAGGTTCCCGTGCGCATCGCGCTCGGTGAAGCCGGTGGCTGGATGAACTATCACGAGGCCATCGGCAGCGCCGATGAGCTGAGCCAACCTGCAATCGTCGCCGCGGAAGACCCGGCGATGATGTATTACACTTCCGGGTCCACAGGCCATCCGAAGGGCGTGCTTCATTCCGCCCGCGGGCTCTATGCCTGGCGGGTATCGGCCCTCTACTGGCTCGATCTCGGGCCCGGCGAGCGCATCTGGTGCACAGCCGATACGGGCTGGAGCGAGGCCGGCACCAGCATCCTCTTCGGGCCCTGGAGCTGCGGGGCCTGCTCGTTTTTCTATGACGGGCCATTCGATCCGGCAGAGCGCCTCAGGCTCCTCGAAAAACACCGGATGACGGTCTATTGCGCGCCAGCGCAGGAACTCTACCGCATCGTGAGTGAAGATATCAGCCGGTATGATCTGCGCGCGCTCAGACGCACCGTCTCCTCCGGCGAGGCGACCAACCCAGTCGTTGCCGAAAAATGGCAGAACGCGACGGGTGTCCGGGTGGACGAGGCCTACGGTCAGACGGAAGGGCTGATGCTTGTCCTCAATTATCCAGGCGAACCGGTCAAGCACCGCTCCATGGGCAGACCGTCCCCGGGTTCCGATGTCGATATCATTGATGAAACGGGCCTCAGACTTGGGCCGGAGGAGGAAAGCCATATCGCTATCCGGATGCCCAATCCGCAGATGATGCTCGGCTATTGGAAAGAGCCCGAGAAAACGGAAAGCTGTTTCATCGAGGGCGCGGACGGCCGCTGGTTCCTGACGGGCGGCCGCGGCAAGCACGATGCAGACGGCTATCTCTGGTTCAACGGACTCAGCGATGATCCGATCAACTCGGCCGGCTACCGCATTGGCCCGCTTGAAGTGGAAAACGCGCTCCTTGAGCATGAGAGCGTTCAGGAATGCGCCGTTGTCGGCAGTCCGCATGACGAGCGCGGCGAGATCGTCAAAGCCTTCGTCGTGCTAAAGAATGGGTTCGAACCCTGCGAACCGCTCACAAAAGACCTGCAAACACATGTGAAATCCGTGACCGCGCCTTACAAATATCCCTGCGCCGTCGAGTTCGTCGCCGAACTGCCGAAAACCGTGACCGGCAAAATCCGCCGCACCGAATTACGCGCGCTTGAGAAGAAACGCCACGATGAGCGAAGCAATGAAACCGCAACCGCAAAAGTTTGAACCGATCGAGACCGAGCCCGCCTATCAGACGGTCTCGCGCACGATCGAGCAAAAGATCGTCTCCGGAGAGATCAAGATCGGCGAGCCGCTGCCGTCCGAGATGGCGCTTGCCGAGCGCCTGGGCGTCCACCGCTCGACGGTTCGCGAGGCAATCCGGGCGCTTGAACAAAACGGTCTTGTTGCGCGCCGGCGGGGGCAAAAGCGGCTCCACGCCACCCTGCCCGGTACGGCAGAACTCTCAAAGCGTTTTTCGACGGCGATGATCCTGCATGAGATCACCTTTTTCGAGCTTTGGGAGACGATGCTCTGCCTCGAAACAGCGGCCGCCAAGGCCGCCGCAGAGCATGTCACCGAAGACGAGTTGGAGCGGATCGCGGAAAACCTTGAAAAGACGAGAAAAGCGCTTGCCGACAATCTCAGCCTCGTGGAATTCGATATCGAGTTCCACGAATTGGTGATGGCGGCTGCCAAAAACCGGGCGCTCACACTTGCGCGCGAGCCGATCAGCCAGCTTTTCATGCCCGCCTTTTACAGTGTGATTTCCCGCCTCAACGCCGGTGAGCGCCTGTTGGCGGCCCATGAGCACATCTACAACGCGCTCGTTGCGAACGACGCGACGACCGCACGGGATTGGATGGAACGGCATGTTGTCGATTTCCGCCGCGGCTATGAACTCGCGAATCTCGACATCCACCAACCGGTCGACCGCCCCGCCCAAAAAACGGCGGACGGCGGAAGGTGAGGAACCCGCGATCCATGCAGCAGCACATGCGGCAAACGGGAAATGAACCGAGCGGGATGGCCGTCGAGGAGGCCATCGCCGGACGGAAATGCTACCGCGCCTTTCTGCCCGACCCGGTCCCAGTCGAACTCATCGAGCGCATTCTGGCGATCGCCAGCCGCGCGCCGAGCGGATCGAACATTCAGCCCTGGCATGTCCATGTGTTGTCAGGCGAAGCAAAGGACGCGTTGGGCCGGGCATTGCTTGAGGCCCACACTTCGGGCACCGGGCACACGGAAGAGTACAACTATTATCCGACCCAATGGCGCGAACCTTACATCTCGCGGTGGCGGAAGATCGGCTGGGATATGTACGGGCTGCTCGGCATCACAAGGACCGATAAGGACAAGATGGCCGCTCAGCTCGGACGCAACTACATCTTCTTCGATGCGCCGGTCGGGTTCATCTTCACCATCGACCGCGACCTTGAGATGGGAAGCTGGCTCGATTACGGCATGTTTCTTCAGAACATCATGATCGCGGCGCGCGCCTTCGGCCTTGAAACCTGCCCTCAGCAGGCATTCGCCAAGTTCCATTCCATCATCCAGAAGCGGCTTGCGATCCCCGGGGAGCAGATGATCGTGTGCGGGATGTCGCTCGGCTATGCGGACTACGATGCAACCGTTAATCAGCTGACGACTGAGAGGATGCCGGTTTCTGAGTTCGCGACCTTCATCGACCGCCTTGAGGCTGACTAAGATGTCGCCGCCTCTGTCCTTGGTCGAGGTCGAGGTCGAGACACGGGGCGTGATCGCTGTCCTTGCGCTCAATCGGCCGGACAAGCTGAATGCGCTCAACGCAGCCCTCTTCGATGCGCTCGAAGCCGCTCTTGATGCGGCGGAAGGGAGCGACGCGCGCGCTGTTGTGATCGCCGGGCGTGGCGGGCGGGCGTTCTCGGCCGGAGCGGATTTGAAAGAGATCGGTATATTTCCGCCAAGCGCTATCGAAGAGCGGAACCGCCGTGCGCGCACCCTTTTCAACCGTATCGCAGAAAGCCCAAAAGTCACCGTTGCCGCGATTGAAGGGATCGCCTTTGGCGGCGGGTTTGAGTTGGCGCTTGCCTGCACTTTCCGGGTGGCTGGGCGCGAGGCGCGGTTCTCTTTTCCTGAGATCGGATTGGGTGCGATGCCCACCTATGGCGGGACGCAGCGCCTGCCGCGTCTCATCGGTGAAATCCGCGCGTTGGAACTGATCCTGACAGGGCCGAGGTAAACGCCGAAACCGCGCTCGAGATGGGGCTTCTCAATCGTCTCGCCCGGCCGGGCGAAAGCGCTGTCGATACAGCCTGCCGCTTTCTTGAACCGGTCGCCGCGACAAGCCTCGCTGCACAACACTGCGCCAGACGGTCGGTGACGGCTGCCTTTCAAGAGGGCGGTGTCCGCATCGAAGCGGAAAACATCGAGGCGGTCAGCATGCTCGCGGATGCACGCGAGGGGATTGCGGCGTTTCTGGAAAAGCGGCCACCCGTCTTTGTCGACAGATAAGGCTGTCCGTTTCGCAAGCTTGGAAGGTGTGTGATGGAATTATTGGGGGAAGTGGCCATTGTTACCGGAGGGGCGTCCGGCCTTGGCGGCGCAACGGCTTTTCGTTTTGCCGAAGATGGCGCGAAGGTGGCTATTCTCGATCTGGAAAGCGACAGGCTCCACGCAGCAGCGGAGAGAATCGGCGCGCTCGCAGTGCCGTGCGATGTGGTCTCAAGCGGTGCGGCTGAGAACGCCATCGCCCGTGTTGCGGAAAAGCTTGGAGCGCCGCGCATTCTCGTCAACTGCGCAGGCGTTGCACCGGCCAAGAAGATCATCGGCCGCGAAGGTCCCTCGCCTCTTGCCGACTTTGAAAAAGTCATTGCCATCAATCTGACCGGCACCTTCAATCTCATGCGGCTTGCCGCGCACGTCATGAAGGACCTTGAACCCGGCGAGGACGGCGAGCGTGGCGTCGCATCGCTTTGCATCGGCGGCGGCGAAGCCACGGCAATTGCGGTTGAAGTCCTTTAGAAGCCAGCGCACCCATTCAATGCATATGCACGCAATTTTGAGGTTGGTATCGAACGTTGCAAGCGCAGGATCAAGCCGGCGCAAGCATGGCTTGGAAACCGGACAAACACGGTTTTTCGCCTCGGATTAAGGCCCAAGGACACCGATTCCCGATTTGGCTGAAATGAAAACGCAACGGATCCAATCCCTTCCCACAAACCCGCTTGCGTTTCAGCTTGCCGTTACGTCATCTCCATTCCAAAGAGAGTTGAGGTCGTTCTCGGTTGTGTCCATGGCTCACTGTCCAAAAGCGCTCTTCCAGACACGGAACTGTCACTAAGATTTCGTAATCCCTGATGTAATCCGTGAAAGAAAACGGCTTCAAATCACCCAAACTAGGGTAGTTTAGCACTGTCACTCAAGGTTTCCCAACGTATTGAGGGAGATGCGATCATCGTCTAACTCTCCGGCCGTGCCGACTCTGTAAATGCCGAAACACTGTCGACAAAGCTTACGCATTCGATGGTCAAAGAGATACGGGCTGTCGTTTTCGGTCTTACCGAACTCATGTTCATAACGAGTGCGGGCTTCCGGTCGCTGCTGCTGCCCACCGGGAAGCGGAGAACGCAAAACGCGCTTTTGCGATATCGGGCGTACGCAATGACCTGGAGGAGCTTTTCAGCGTGACGGGCTTCACCCGGCTTTTCACGTTTGGGCCGCAACCGTTACAGCGCGCACTGGAACAGTGCGCCCCTGCCAAAGAGCGGTTCGGCAATCCCGCCAAGGCGCAGCATGTGCCAGGCGAGTGCGTGATTGCTGGAGGTGACGGGCTTACCCAGCGCCTTTTCCGTATCCTCGACAAGGGCTGCAACACGAAGGCCCGTGCATGAGATAAAGACCCCATCGCACAGATCGGACGCGCCGACCTTCAGAATGGCATCACGGATGGAAGCCTCGCTAATCCGGTTGGCAACGAGATCGTCGCCCTCGTTGAATGAGCCCATCACCGGGATGCTGAGGCCGAGTTGCTCGAAACGTGCGCGCAAACCGTGATTGATCTCCGCCACATAGGGCGTGAGCAGCGCCACGCGTCTGACGCCAACAGCGTCGAGCGCGGCACGCGCGGCAGTGACTGGATTGGTGACGGCGACATCGGGGTGCGCCTGGCGGACCGCGCTTTTCACCCCGTCTTCGCCAATGACGAGCGAGGCCGAGGTGCACCCATAGCCGATGACATCGAATCCGAAGCCCACGGGAAAGAGTGCCGCGGTCTCAGGAATGCGCGCTTCCATGGCCTGCAGCGTTTCCGGCGTGATCGCCGGGTCGTTCATGATCCGGGCGTTATAGACGGCGACACCGTCAATCCCGGCAAGCGCCGCCATTTCGTGCTCAATCGTCTGATCGGTCGCGAGCACGATGAGGCCGAGCGTGGCGCGGTGACCGATACCCTGATCGACCGTGAAAGACAGATTCTCAAGGTTCACTTTCAAGGGACCGGGTGCCCCTTGGATGCCGGCTTTCAGCCGGGGTTCGCTCATCGGTCTCCCCTCTTTGCATTGTGCGGCTTTCACACCGGAACCGCTCAATGCTGAAGCAACATCCCGTCCAAGGCAACGGCAGGCCGCTTGCCCGCGACGAGGTCGGCGGCGATGCGGGCTGAACCGCAAGCCATCGTCCAGCCCATATGGCCGTGGCCCGTGTTCATCCAAACATTCTCAAGCCTGCCGCGCCCGAAGATGGGTACGCCTTTCGGCGTCATTGGGCGTAGCCCCGCCCAGTAATCGGGCTGATCGTAATCGGCGCCTTCGGGAAACAGCGCCCGGATCGTCTTGATCATGTGGGTAAAGTCTTCAGGGCGATGGCTCTTGTCATAGCCGCTGATCTCAGCCGTCGAGGTCACACGCAACCGGTTGCCGAAGCGGGCGTAAGCGATGAGATTGTCCTGATCGACACCGCCGCATGAGGGCGGGTTGTTCCGCCCGGCGATCGGAAAGGTGACGGAATAGCCTTTCACGGGGTAAATCGGCAGCCGGATGCCGATAGTTCTTGCAAGGTCAGGGCTAAAGACACCAAGGCATACCATCACCTGGTCGGCCTCGATTTCGCCCTTGTCGGTGATGACGGCCTGAGCCTTGCTGGCATTCACCCGTAAGCCCGTGACTTCAGTCTCATAGCGGAAAGCGACACCCCGGCGTTCCAGATGCGCCGCGAGATGGCGTGTAAATGCCCGCGCGTCGCCGCTTTCATCGGTGGGAGCAAAAAGTGCGCCTGCGAACCGGTCTTGAACCGCCTCAAGGGCCGGGTCGATCTCGACGGCCTCCGCCGGTGAGACCGCCTTTACGACGATCCCTCTCTCATTGAGGATTTTCGCTTTTTCAACGCTTGCTGAGAGGCTTTCTTCTGTCCTGTAGAGATAGAGAAGACCGCCTGTCAGCCGGTCGTAGTCCACGCCCGTCTCATCGACAACCGTGCCGAGGCGCTCCTGCGAATATTTGCAAAGCCCCGCCTTGCCGATGGTGTTGGCGAGGGCGCGCTCCGCGGTGCAGTTGCGCAAGAACTGCACCGCCCAGATCCACTGTCTCGGGTCGAGCCTCGGACGGAAGCGGATCGCCTGCCGGTCATCAAAGAGCGAGCGCAGCATGATGCCGGGCGCCCGCGGGGTTGCCCAAGCATAGGCGTGGCCGGGCGCGATTAAACCGGCATTGGCATAGCTTGTCTCGGATGCCGCCTCGCCGAGCCGGTCAACGACCGTCACCTCATGGCCGTCGCGCAGCAACTCACAAGCTGCCGTGACCCCGATAACCCCCGCGCCGAGAACAACCGTCTTCACGTCACACCCTTTCTTATGGAAAGAGCCTAGTCTTTCGCGGCAACGACCCCGATTTCAACGGTGAAATGCGAGGCCGCAAGTTTCGACTCTACGCAGGCGCGCGCCGGCGTATGGCCTTGCGGGACCCAGGCATCCCAGACCCCGTTCATCTCGTCGAATGTACCGATATCGGAAAGCCAGATGGTTGCCGAAAGAATTTTCGTTTTGTCGGTACCGGCCGCTGCAAGCAGATTGTCGATACGCTCCAGGATGTTGGCGGTCTGCTCGGCGACCGATGCGCCGGCCTTGTCGACCGCGACCTGGCCCGCCGTATAGACGGTGTTGCCGTGTATGACGACCTGGCTCATCCGCGGCCCGGCTTCGAGGCGTTCAATCGCCATGGCGTGTTCCCCTTTTATGTTCGCAAGACATGCTGGAATTGAATTCGGAGGGCCGGGACATCCGGCCCAATGAATTTAACCACAAGCCTGCATTGCGTGTCCGGAAAACCGGCCATGCAAGCTCAAAGACCGCTCATTCCCGGTCCCTCCCCGGTTTGGCGGCACATCGGCAATCGGTGTATCGTCGCGCACGATAAAACCGGTTTTAAACGCCGTCCGAGGAAACGCATGACCGCTGCAGAACCTATTGCTTCCCGCGCGCTCCGCGATGAGGTTGCCGCCTTCGTCGCCAATGAAATCATGCCGCTTGAGGCCGATCCGGCGAGCTATGACGCGCATGAGAACATCAAGCTCGAACGGCTGGAGGATCTGCGCGGGAAAGTAAAAGCCGCCGGGCTGTGGGCACCACAAATGCCGACCGGGCGCGGTGGGCTTGGCCGCTCGATTGCCGAGATTGCCATCCTTTACGAAGAAATGGGCCGCTCGCTTTTCGGGCCTGTCTCTTTCAATTGTGCAGCGCCCGATGACGGCAACATGATCGTGCTCGAAAAGGTCGGCATGCCTGAGCAAAAGCGCGACTGGCTGCAGCCCATCGTCGACGGTGCCGTGCGCTCGTCCTTTGCCATGACGGAGCCCGCACCGGGCGGCGGATCCGACCCCGGCATGATGAAAACCTTTGCGCGCAAGGACGGAGACGACTGGGTCGTCGAAGGCCGGAAATGGTACATCACCGGCGCGGGCGAAGCGTCGCACTTCATCCTGATTGCCCGCACCAATCCCGATTCAGCGGATACGCGTAAGCATCTGACGGCATTCCTCTTTCACAAGGACGATCCGGGCTGGGAGATCGTTCGGCGCATTCCCATCATGGGGCCGGAGGAGCACGGCGGACACTGCGAGCTCTCTTTCGACGGTTTGCGGATCCCGGACCGGAACCGGCTCATGAATGTCGGCGACGGTTTGAAGATCACGCAAATACGCCTGGGCACTGCGCGCCTCACCCACTGCATGCGCTGGCTCGGCATGGCGAAGCGCGCGCTTGAGATCGCCGCCGATTATGTGTCAGAGCGTGAGAGCTTCGGCGAGAAACTCAGCGAACGCGAAGGCGTGCAATGGATGCTCGGGGAGGCGGCGATGGCGATCCAGGTGGGCCGGCATCTCACCATGGGCGCAGCACGGACACTCGACACCGGGGATTTCGCACGCAAAGAGGTGTCGATGGCCAAAATCCAGGTGGCGGATGCCCTTCACAAGGCAATCGATACGGCGATCCAGCTTTGCGGCGCAAGGGGTTATTCCAAGGACCTTACGCTCGAATGGATGTACCGCTATGCACGGCAGGCGCGGCTCGTAGATGGTTCATCCGAAGTGCACAAAATGGTGCTTGCCCGTTTTCTCCTGAATGAGGGCCGTGGCTTCTGGACGCCGGTGCCATGATCGCCCATCGCGCCGAAAGCGATGTGCCTTTCACCGGGCGCCCGACCGAAAGGCTGAAGCACGCACTTCGGGCCACCGCTGTTGAGATCAAAGGGATCGACAAGCTTTCGGGCGGCGCCATCCAGGAGAATTACCGGCTGAGACTGAAGGTCGAGGGCGGGCCGGAAGCTGGCGAGCGCGATGTTGTGCTGCGAACGGATGCACCCAGCAGCGTGCAGGTGTCGCACTCGCGCGAAACCGAGTTCAGGCTTCTTCAGGCGGCCCATGCTGCGGGCGTAACGGTGCCGCGTCCCGTTGCCTTTTCGCCACCGGCATTACCCGGCGACCGGCCCTTCTTGTTGATGGACACGGTCAACGGCACAGCGCTTGCGACCAAGATCGTGCGCGATCCCATCTTTGCGGCGGCGCGCCGGGGGCTGGCCAACCGGCTCGGCAAGGAACTTGCCGCCATTCATCGGATCACGCCCGATGCCGCCCTTGCCGCAGAACTGGAAGAGAGGCCCATAGACCCCGCGACTGCTCTGATTGAACGCTACCGAACGGCGCTCGATGCGCTTTACCGCCCCTCACCCATTCTTGAAGCCGCGCTGCGCTGGCTTCGGCACCACAAACCGCCGCCGGGCGACATTGTGCTTGTGCACCGTGATTTTAGGACCGGCAACTACATGCTCGATGACACAGGTTTGACGGCCATTCTCGATTGGGAGTTTTGCGGCTGGGGTGACCGGCATGAGGATCTGGCGTGGTTCTGCTCCGCTTCATGGCGGTTCGGCCGGGACGATCTGGAGGCCGGCGGCATTGGCGCGCGGGCGGATTTCTTTAACGCTTACGAAGCCGAAACCGGCTTCACCATCGATCCCAAAACGGTCTTTTTCTACGAGGTTATGGCGGGCCTCCGCTGGGCGATCATTGCCATGCAGCAATGCCAGCGCCTCATCGACGGTCAGGAACAGCGGCTGGAACTCGCGCTTATCGGCCGGCGCACGCACGCGATTGAAGCAACCGTTTTGGACCTCTTGACACAGACCGAGACCGTTCGCGAAGGCCCCCCAGATACGCCGCCGCCGCCCGCCCCGCCGATGGGAGCGCATACCGATGCGCCCGACACCCTTAACTTACTCGCACTCGCGGCGCGGGAGATACGCAGCAATGTTGCACCTGCGCTCACGGGCGATGACCGCTACGCGGCCTTGATGGCGGCAAGCGCGGTTGAGATGGCGGGCCGCGAGATTCTTCATGCCGCGGCCCGCCATGAGAGCGACCTCAAGGACATTGTCGCGCTTCTTGAGAACATCGGCGAGACGGCTGTCCCGGATGAAGACCCTTATCGCAAGCTTGCTTTGGCGATACGCGCCGGCCGGTTCGATGGCGCAGGCAACCGAACCGCGCTTTATGCGGTTTTAAGCGCAGTGAACGATCGTGTGCGGAGAGAGACCGTCCCCCATACTCCGACGTCATTTGCCTAGCATTGGCGAATCCGAGCATGTCTTTTGTTTACGATACAGTTATGGGTCTCATGTTTCGTTTGATTGCGGCTCGCAACACTGTTCTTTCTCCCGTAAAGTCCAGAGAAATCAATAGCCAAGCACATATTCATCGATGACCGACGCCAATCCAGTGCTCGACCGTTTGCGTGATCTGTGCGGACAGATTGCGCAGGGAAAGTATGAGGCGATCGACGGACTTTTCGAGATGACCGCCGACAGCGAGGTCCCGAGCGAATTCCAGGAACTCGCAGAAGCGTTTGGTTCGATGATTGTGCAGGTTGAGGCGCGTGAGTTCCGCCTGAGCAATATTCTAGAGGAGCTGCGGGAATCGAACCGTCAACTCGAAGAGGCTGAGAAAAGGCTCAGAAATGAAAACTTCAACCTGAGGAAACAGGTGAAGAAACTGCGCATCGAAATCGACCAATCGCAAAAAGACACGGAAGTGTCTGAAATCGTTGAAACAGATTACTTCAGGGAATTACAGCAACGCGCCCGCGCGTTGCGCAGACGTCAAAAGGGGGATAGGGGGCATGGGGAATGAGGACAGCCGAAGAACGACAAAGATCGTGTCCACGCACTCCTATCGCGGCGGCACTGGAAAATCGAATATCACCGCCAATATGGCTTCGACGCTCGCCACGATGGGAAAACGCGTTGGCGTGGTCGACACAGACATCCAGTCGCCGGGTGTGCACGTTCTATTCAAGGTCGAGCCGAACACGCTCAAGCTCACCCTTAATGACTTCCTGTGGGGCCGGTGCGAGGTAGCCGATACGGCTGTGGAGGTGACCTCCGGCATCGTCGACGCTCAAGGCCAACCCGTTGTGGAGCCGCCGGGTGCCGTTTTCCTCGTCCCGTCAAGCACCAAGGCCGGTGAGATCGCCCGGATCATCAAGGAAGGCTATGACGTCAACATCTTGAACGAAGGCTTCAACAAGCTCGGCGAGGACCTCAGCCTTGACTATCTCTTCATAGACACCCATCCGGGCATGAATGAAGAGACGCTGTTATCGATTGCGATTTCCGATGCGCTCTTCTTGATCCTGCGTCCAGACCTCCAGGATTACCAAGGAACGGCTGTGACGCTTGAAGTGGCGCGGCGGCTGGAGGTCCCGCAACTGCTCCTCATCGTCAACAAGGCCTTGTCCTCGTTCGATTTCCTGGAATTATCGCAGCGGATAACTAGCACATATCAAACGCCGGTCGGCGCGGTGCTACCGCTGAGCGAGGATATGGTGCGGCTTGGAAGCGGCGGGCTTCTGTCAATTCTGGAACCCGATCACCCCTTCTCACGCGGCATCAATGAACTGATCGATTTCCTTGAGAATGACGATTGAGCCCCAAGAGGGAGCGATGGAAATCGAAAACGTGATGGGCACCGGCGGCGTGTTCTTTCTCACATATGGCTGAGGTGATGGCATGAGGGCCATCTTGGCATCGACAATATCCAGGAATCCGTCTTGCGGCAGGACGCCCTCTCGGTCGTGCTTGCGCTTTTCAAACACGAGATTGACTGTTTCGGTCGGCTGCAACAGCAATAGATAATCAATCTCGGGATACTGCATCTGAATATCGATGCTATGATCAAACGGCTTGAAGCTGCAGCTATTACCGCTGAAACGCGGACGGAATGGGCTTTCGAAGCCGGGTGCTTCGCACGTATCTGCGATCCAAAAGGCAATCCGATCGAACTGTGGGAGCCTGCTGCGGCCACCGATTAGCTTTGCCCATGCACCCTGCCCCGATAGCCCGTCTCC
The DNA here is from genome assembly GCA_022360615.1 of Hyphomicrobiales bacterium. Classification (GTDB taxonomy): domain Bacteria; phylum Pseudomonadota; class Alphaproteobacteria; order Rhizobiales; family JAKSCL01; genus JAKSCL01. The sequence continues at coordinate 3,662 of JAKSCL010000364.1, read as the reverse complement.
TCGTCCGTTTCCCAGGAGGGTTGAAACATCCGCTGCCAAAAGCCGGGAGCATAAAGATTCTGGTAGATTTGGAGGGCGTTGATGGGCCGCACACCGCGTGAGAAGGACAGCGTGCTTTCAAGCATTTTCCACTCCCGGCGGCCAATGCCCGGTATTGGCCTTGGCCGCATGTTGCGATCTCGTGCTTCATTGCCTGGGACGCGGTCATAAGGATGGCCGCCGGTCAGCATCGAATAGATCAGGATGCCGAGTGCATAGATATCGTCGCGCGGATCACGCAGTGCGCCCTCGATCATTTCGGGGCTCGCATAAGGCGCGGTGTAGGCGTTTAGCTCGGTCGCATCGAAGCCGGGAAGCCGCCCGGCGCTTGCAATCCCGAAATCGAGAAGTTTCACCTGCCCGTCATTCGTAATGAACACATTACCCGGCTTGAGGTCAGCGTGAACAACATCAAGAACATGCGCATGGTGCAGCGCCCGGCAGATTCCATCGATGACTGGCCGGGCCTCGTCATAGCGCAGCTTCCGGTCGGGCCGCTCCGCGATGAGGTCGGCAAGGGATTGACCCTGTAGGAGCTCCATCACGATGAAGACATACTGGCCATCGCGGTCAAAATCGAAAACGGTGACAATGTTCGGATGCGCGAGGGCCTGAGCCTTGCGCGACTCAGCTTCAAGCGCGCGCAGGATTTCCTGGTCACGCTCGAAAGCCTCATTCAACAATTTGACGGCCACATAGGGCTGGGTGTGAACGGCCTCAAGCCGTCTGCGGTCGACGGCTGCGTACACCACCCCCATTCCACCCCGGCCAAGCTCCCGGTCGAGGACGAAACGGTCTTTCAGAAGCGAGCCCACCCCGGGCCGCTTGGGCGCGCGCCCAACGGACATGTACTCACGCTCACGGGGCTGGCCAGCTTCTGCGAGCTTGGCGTCGCGGCGGAACCGGGCCCCGCGGAAATCGCTCAACAAACCGTCGAGCTCCCTGCGATCCCGGTCATGCGGGTTCGTGGCCTCAACCTGGCCCTTGGTCTTCCGGTAGTCCCTAAAGTCATCGATCAGATTGTTGAGGAGCACCTCGTCGACCTTGCCGCGGATCTTGGTGTTAGCTCCGCCGAGCCCTGTGGGCTCCTCGCCCTCCAAGACAGGTATGCGCGGGTGCGGCGGCAACGGCGCCGTATTCGGCTGCGGAAACACACCGCCACCCGGCGCCTGGACATAGCCTTGCGGCGCCGGAACGGTGCCGCCCGGCACTCCGGCCCGGCCGTAGAGCGGCGCTTGCGAAACATTCCGGTCATCATCGAAAGCGTGATGCGGGCCGGTTTTGGGCGGTCCGCCAAGAGCGGTCACACCGGCTTGACCCTGAATGACCGGTTCGGACCGTTGAAACGGGACCGTCCTGTCATCCTCGAATTCCATAGCCGGTGCCGCTTGCGGCGGCGGCATGCCGCCGAAGGCTCTAACCGCATGGGGTGCCGGCCTAGTGGGAACCGGCATCTCAACGAGAGACGACAGTCCAGCCGCCAGGTCAGCCGGAAAACGGCCGATATTGACCATGTCCTGGATTTTCTGATGGTAAACGGCGGCTAGCTCCGGCTTTTCCGCCAAAGTGCTTTTAATGGCTGAGACAAGCTTCGGATAAGTCAGCCGGCCGCTGATGAAACGCGCAAACGCCTTCTCAAATTCATTGCCACCGTCCATCGACACTTTCTGGTCCCAGCCCCATTACAACCCAGCTGCTCTTCCCCAGCTTAGTCCAAGACCTAACCTACAAGCGATTAACTAAAAATGATGCATGCTCTGGTGGCAGCACACCGTATCGGCTGCGCAAACGCATAACGCCAAGTCTAGTTCTCTGAAGCGGACGCCGCAAACTGGTCCTCAAGCCTTGCCGGCGGCCGGATGGAATAGCGGCGCACTTTCTCAACAAGATTGCGCCGCGAAATGTCGAGCGCGCGTGCGGCACGGCTCTGGTTCCAACCTTCTTCCCTCAATTTTGCTTCAATCACCAGCGCTTCGTAGCGCTGCATGATCGTCTTCAGGTCGCCTTGCACATCAGGTGACTTCGGGAGTGCCGGAGTTCCCAGGGCGCCCCCGTTCCAACGCTGCGATGCGCCGCCAATTTCGGGGGGCAAATGTTCAAGGCCGATTCTTTCGCCTTCGTCGATGAGAAGCAGCGCCCGTTCGATCAGGTTCTTCAGTTCCCGGACGTTACCGGGATAACGCCAGCGCATCAGTGCGTCCGCCGCTTCCGGGGTAAGCGCCGGCAGGGTCCGCGAATGCTCGCGTGCGGCACGCTGCAAGAAGTAATCGATCAAAAGCGGGATATCGGAGGGCCGTTCCCTAAGTGCAGGCGAGGTCACCGGAAAGACGCTTAACCGGTAGAACAAATCCTCTCGGAATTCGCTGTTTGCAATCTTCTCCTTGAGATTGGCATGGGTAGCGGCGACGATGCGTACACTGACGTGTTCGTTCTTCGTCGAGCCGACACGCCTCACCTCTCCTTCTTGCAACAGCCTCAGGATTTTCGCCTGGAGGCCAATCGGCATGTCGCCAATCTCATCGAGAAAGAGTGTGCCGCCGTCGGCCTCGTGCACAAGGCCCGGCTTGTCGGCGACCGCACCGGTGAATGCCCCTTTGCAATAGCCGAACAGCTCGCTTTCAAGGAGATGCTCGGGCAAGGCGGCGCAGTTTTGAGCCACCAGCGCCTCCGATGACCGGGCGCTCGACGCATGGATCGCTTTTGCGATCATCTCCTTGCCGGTCCCCGTCTCGCCAAGAACCAGTACGGGGACATTGGATTTCGCCGCGCGTCCGATGAGATCCATCGTTGCGCGGAAGGGCGGGCTTTCCCCCACAAAGCCCTCGACAGGCGCTGTCTGGCCAACCTGCATGCGGAGTTGAGTATTCTCAGCCTCCAGCTGGGAGTTGATGTTATCGAGTTCCTGAATGAGCCGCTGATTCTCCTCAAACAACCGGGCATTCGCGATGGCCACGGCTGCATGAGACGCGAATGACGTGATGGGCCTCTCAAACTCGGACGTGAGCCCTGTGATGCCACCGTCCCGGTCAAGATGCATGTTAAAAAGCTGGAGCACACCCAGTGTGATGTTCTCCAAACTCGTCAGCGGGACGATGGCTATGGATTGCGTCCGGGTGCCGAAGCGCTCATCTTCTGCGCGAAAAGCTTGGAAATCGAAGCCGCCGGACGAGCGGTCTAGACTGTCGATATTGAGAATGCGTCCGGTCGCAACCACGAAGGTGCTCGGCTCGGTCAGATTGAAGCGGCCGTCCCGCTGATAAATGGAGACTGCCTCAGCGGGGGTATTCACCAGGGGACGCCCATCGAAATGCGCCACCACGCAATGGAGATGCCGGTTTGCCCGGTCGAGCATCAAAATGCGCCCGCCTTCGGCCATGGTCAGGCGCCGGGCGGCGTCGACAACCCTCTCCAGCACCGCTTCCAGACGGTGCTCCGTCGCCAGCGCCGTTGTCAGATCGATCAGTTGTTCAGTGATCGAAACCGGGTCTTTGTCCATACCCTTTTAGCCCGACCGTCGATGCCGCGCCTATAAAGCGACCGCAAGCATTTCCGGTTGACCGTCCCCCGCCTTGAATTCGTATGTGAAGTTGCCGTTGCAGCCCATATCGACAACAAGCTCTTCG
>JAKSCL010000299.1 GCA_022360615.1 Hyphomicrobiales bacterium | reverse complement strand
TGCTGATCGGCACCATCGACAGCGCCAAGGTTGCTTTGAACTGGTACCTCACAAAAGAGCGGGGCGCGGTTGAAAGCCCGCTCGTTGCGATGATCCCGGAAAAGGTCTTCACATCGGCCACGCCTTATATCGTTGCCGCTTTCCTGATCGTTATCGGCTTGGTCTGGGTTGGCGGGTCCATCGAATATCTGATGATCCTCTATGCCTCGCTGTTTCTCGGCTATTCCGCGCAATTCGCCTGGGCCGCGTTCCGCGTCAAGCCGGTCGCCCATTTCAATCCGGCGACCACATCGGCGGGAGCGGTCGGTCTCGTGCTGATGGCCATCGGCTATTTCGAGAATCTTCCGGCCTTCATGATCGTCGCGCCACTTGTGCCGTTGGTGAGCCTGATTGCACCTTCGCCCAAAACCGAAGAGGCGCTTATCGAATTGGAGCCGGTTGAAAACAAGCAGGTGCCGTTCAAGGGAACCGCTGGTATCGAGGCACAAGCGCCGGTTCAGCCGGACGTGACGAAACCCGGTATGCTTGGCAGCATCACGCCCGTGGAGCCAGCCGCCATCCACACATCGTGCTCGGGCGTTGAAGGCAAGACCTTCTTCCACCGCATCACCGCGACGTACGGCGACACCAATTCCGTCGGGAACATCTATTTCGCCAATTACTTCATATGGGTTGGCAAGACGCGGGAACTCTTCTTCCGTCACTGCATGCCGGACTTCGACCTCAAGAAAACCGATTTCTACATTCTCACTCGCTCATTCACGCACAAATTCCTGCAGGAAGCGCGTGAATTCGACGAAATCACCGTAAAAATGCATATCAGCAGCTTCAACCGCAAATTCGTCACAATGGCGCACACCATCGAGACCGCTGACGGCAGCCTTCTCGGCAAGGGCGAGCAGTCCCTGATGTTCGTCCAGTCGGACAACTACCGTCTGACGGATATCCCGAAGTCCGTCTACAACGCCTTCATCACATACGCCTGATCGTCCGCGACCTGTCCCTGACATCCCTCTTCTCCCTCTCCCGGTTGCGCATGTCTCACGCGCATGTCAGATGTGGCGCACGGTTGCCGTGTCCGCCGCGCGACGGCCTGATTTCAGGTCTCCAACACGGCGCGAACGGAAGACTGGGCGAGGGCAACCCGCGGGGTTCCGGCAAAGGAAACGCGTGAAGGATGTGGTGCAATGGCGATCACCATTCGAGCAGCGACACCGCACGATGCGGCGGATATGGCCGTCCTTGTCGATATCGCGGGGCATGGTTTGCCGGCGTGGCTGTGGGGTGGCGCGGTGAAACGCGGCGAGGCCTATTCGGCGCTTGAGGTCGGCCGTTCGCGGGCGTTGCGCGAAGAGGGTGCTTTTTCCTGGCGCAATGCCCGCATTGCCGAGATCGACACCGCCGTTGCCGGGTTGCTCGTCGGTTATCGCGAGCCCGACCACCCCGAGGATGAGGACCTGGACCAGATCGACCCCATCTTGCGTTCTCTCGTCCAATTGGAGGCGCTGGCTTCATCCACCTGGTATATCAACGTGCTGGCCGTCTACGCGGAATTCAGGGGAAGGGGCGTTGGCTCTGCTCTCATCGGCGAGGCTGAACGCCTGGCCCGGGAAGCAAATGCAAGCGGGCTCAGCCTCATCATGCAGGACGACAACGGCGAAGCTTTGAGGGTCTATCAGCGCCATGGATTTGAGACCGCGGCGGCGCGGCCTTATGTCCCCTTTGCGGCGGGGGCGTCGGCGAAGAACTGGCTCTTGATGACGAAGCCGTTGGCGTGACGGGCGGACAGGATTTGAGATTGCGGCCTGTTCCCCACCTCACCCTGAGGATGTAGCTGTTTTCGCCCCTCCCCTGATGGGGAGGGCGTGATCTGGCGGGCTGAAAAAGAGTGATGCTTCCGCGCCGGTTCAGGCGGCTTTCAACGCTTGATCCAGATCGGCGATGATGTCGGCGGCATCCTCGATGCCGATGGAGAGCCGGATGACATCGGGGCCCGCGCCGGCCGCCGTTTTCTGTTCGTCCGACAATTGCCGGTGCGTCGTCGAGGCCGGGTGGATCACAAGGCTGCGCACGTCGCCGATATTGGCGAGATGCGAGAACATGTTGAGGTTCGAGACAAGCTTCACGCCCGCGTCGTAACCGCCCTTCAAGCCGAAGGTGAAGACGGCGCCTGCGCCGTTCGGGCAGTATTTCTTCGCCAGATTGTGGCAGCGGTGATCCGGCAGACCCGCATAGCTCACCCAGTCGACCGCGTC
>JAKSCL010000094.1 GCA_022360615.1 Hyphomicrobiales bacterium | reverse complement strand
CGGCAAGCGTGCCCGGCAAGAGAACCTGCAGAACAATGGCCAGCATTGCGAGGAATACGGCGGCATTGTACCTGATACCACGCCTTATTACGGTCCGGTTGGCCGAGCGCACCCCGGAACGCATCTCGTTTTTTGCGGCAGTTCTGAAAAAGCCGAGAAGCTTCCGCGCGAGCGCGCCCGCCACCGACCGTCGGGAATGATTCAGCTTGTACATAAAACTGTCTGCGCGCGGAGATGTGCGGAAGGCTGCAAGTCGAAACTCACCCCGGCAAGCTTCGACAATGCATCAATCTACCAAACAATATGAGGGAGCGCCATCGTCCGATGCACCCGAAACCGCCGTCATCCGGGAACACGCCGAAAAGGGCTCCGAGTGCCGCAGCCAACCGACGGAACGGGCAATGGGACCTGCTTTGCGGATACTGTCTTGTCTGCCCGGATCAAATCCGTCGCCCTAATCATCTTGATCGCACAAAGGACGGGCCCCGGTGCTCCGCTCCAGATAGGCAATCTGCGCCGCTGTTTCGATGGCCGCCTCATCATGCGCCGCACGCACGGCCGCAATCGCAGTTTCAGCCGTTAAGCCCTGCCGGATGAGCAGTCTGGCGGCCACCGTTCCGGTGCGGCCCAAACCGGCCTTGCAGTGGATCGCCACCTGTTGACCGCGCCGGAGATAGCTCTCGGCCAGCCCCAGCAATTCCTGCAACTGGTCATCGAGGGCTGGATCCGGAGCCGACATATCGGCAATCGGCAACAGCCGCCACGCGACGCCCGCAGCGCTGAACACGTGCGCCGCTTCCGACCGGCAAAGCGGCAGCTCCCCGGCCGTCAGGCAGCTCAGCACCAGCGCGACGTCCAAGGCCGCAAGCCGTTCGACGTCCCGCCGGAACGATCGCCGCACCGCCTCGTGACCGGCGGGGAGCGCGCGGGCGCCCGGACAGGCCATCAGCGCCAGCATGGCCGGAAAACGCGGCACCGGCATATGGCTTATCGCAAGCGCCCCATTGGGATCGTTGGGCATCCTTCGATACCTTGTCATCATCTTGATACATGTATTCTGGTATACTTTAGCCGTTGAAGTTGGCAAGCGGAGAAGCGCTTCATGATCTCAGGCCTTACCGGCCGTGGGCACTTTCCCGCGTTTACGGACAAGCGAGCCCGGCGCCAGGCCGTTCAATTCGCCTGCGCACTGTTTTTGGCGCTGCTCGGCGGCCTTCTATGGTTCAACCTGACCGCAAACCTAGGCGCGGCGAGTATGCAGGTCGATTTCGGTTTCTTGTGGCAGGACAGCGGCTTCGATCTGAACGAGACCGTGATCGCGCACGGACCGGGCGCAAGCTACCTTAACGCGCTACTGGCAGGGTTTCTGAACACGTTAAAGCTCACCGCGGTGTGTATCGCGCTTGCGACGTTCGTTGGCTTCGCGATTGGCTTTGCAAGCCTGAGCGCGCACCCGATCCTCAAGAACGCGGCCCTGGCCTATGTCGGAGCCATGCGCAACCTGCCCAAGCTTTTGATCCTGCTGGCGGTCTATGTGGTGATGGTGCGCGAACTGCCCGGCGTGCGGGACGCCTGGGCGTTCGGCGGATTCGTTTTCGTTTCCAATCGCGGCATCGAGGTGCCGGCGGTCGTTCTGGCGGGGGGATGGAGCGGATGGGCCATCGTGGCCGCGGGGGTGATCGCGGCGGTCCTCGGCTGGCGTGCTGTGGCGCAGCGGGGCCATCCAAGTGCCGGCGCGCTTCTTGCGGTGCTGATGGCGGCGGCCGCCGTCGCGCTGACGCGGCCGCAGCTGAGCCTGCCCGCGTTGCAAGGCTTCAATTTCTCCGGCGGCTGGACCGTTACGGTTCCTTTCCTCGCGCTCATGATCGCGCTCGGCGCCTATCACGGTGCGCAGATCGGCGAACTGGTGCGCGCGGCGATACTGGCGGTGCCGGCGGGACAAAGGGAAGCCGGTTCCGCGCTTGGCCTCAGACGCATGGCGATCATGCGACTCATCGTGGTTCCTCAAGCGCTGCGGCTGATGGTCCCGCCGCTGACGAACCAGTACATCAACACGCTGAAAAACACCTCGATCGGTCTGGCGGTTGGCTATTCCGATCTCGTCTCGGTCATGAGCACCGCCGTCAATCAGACTTTCCGGCCGATCGAACTGATGATCGTCACCATGTGCGTCTATCTGTCCGTCGGGCTCGCCGTGTCCGGCGCCTTGGCATTTTTCGGGAGCCGGGCTTATGGCCGTTGACGCCGTAAAGCGCGGCTGGCGCCGCCTGGCGGGCGATCCTTTGACCGCCGCTACAACCTTCCTTTTCCTGGCGTTGACCGCCTGGCTGGGTCCGTATCTGGTTCAATGGTTCTTCGTTTCCGCGATTTGGGAGGCCACCGGCCCCGACGCTTGCGCCGCACCGGGGGCCGGCGCGTGCTGGGCTTTTCTGCGGGAGAAATGGGCGCTGATCCTGTTCGGCGCGTTTCCCCACGAGATGATGTGGCGGCCAGCGCTCGGGACCGCGCTCGTGATTCTGGCGCTTGGCTGGCTCGGCTGGCGGCGCTGGCCGTTACGGGAGAGCGCGTTCGTCATGTTCGGCGCTTTCATCGCCCTCGTCGCCCTCCTCGACGGGCGGCCGCTGGGGCTTGAACAGGTCGCGACCGTGCGCTGGCACGGCGTGGCCATCGTGGCGCTTCTGGGCGTCTTCGGGCTGGCAGCGGGTATTCCGCTCGGTGTCGCCTTGGCGATCGCCCGGCGCGACGGCCCGCCTCTTGTACGCATTCTATGCGCCACGCTGATTGAGGGCCTGCGCGCCATACCGCTGGTCACGGTGCTGTTCTTCGCCGTCTTCGTCCTCCCGCTCCTTGCACCGCCCGGACGGTCGCCCGACGCCGTTGTCGCCACGCTGATCATGCTGATCATATTCCATGCCGCTTACGTCGCCGAAGACATGCGCGGCGGGCTACGCGCGGTCGGCGACGGACAGCGCGATGCAAGCGATTCGCTGGGGCTCCGCTATCTTGACCGGCTGCGCCGGGTGGAACTGCCACAAGCGGTCTGCGTCGCATTGCCGGCGCTGACCAACACGATCATCGGCGGCTTCAAGGACACATCGCTGGTCGCGCTTGTCGGCGTGTTCGATCTCGTCGCCACGACGCGCATGGCCTACAGCGACGCCGCCTGGCAGCGCTACGCCCTTGAGGGTCTGCTCGCCGTCGGCGCCATCTATCTTATCGTCTGCTGGCTTGTCGCGCGGCATTGCCGGACCCTTGAGACCGAACTGTCCCAATGGCGCAAACGGTGACGGCATATGGCTGTTGTCACGGATTTGTAAAAATACACCTGTATACATCTCTTGCCGTTCAAGACGCCCCATAAGGAAGGACACCGAATGCTCCGCTCTTATTCCCTTAAAGCGCGGTTGGCGGGCGCGGCCACACTCGCCGCCGCCTTTGCCCAGCCAGCCGCCGCAGGTCCCGTTCTCGACGAAGTTCTGGAAAACGGTGCCGTCACCTGCCTGGTGAATTCAAACTCCCCCGGTTTCTCGACGCCCGACAGTGACGGACGCTATACCGGCTTTAACGTGGCTTTTTGCCGGATGGCCGCAGCGGCCATTTTCGGCGATGCCGGCAAAGCCGATATCCGAGGCATCGGCTTCTCCGACAGCATGAAGACGATCGTCGCCGGCGGCGCTCATATGGCGTCGCGCTCGATCACGCGCACGGGTACGAGAGACACCGATCCCGGCATGGCGTTCGTCGTCACGACCTTTTTCGACGGGCAAGGTTTCATGGTGCCGCAGGCGCTCGGTGTCGCAAGCGCCAGCGAACTCGACGGCGCGACCGTCTGCGCCGAGGAGGGCTCGACCACGCTTCTCAATATCGCGGACTGGTTCGGCGACCGTGGCATGAGCTACAACATCCAAAACATCGCGGACAAAACGGCCCGGCTGCAAGCCTTTTTCAACGGCAAATGCGACGTGATGTCCTCGGACTTCTCGGCGCTCGCGGCGGACCGGATGCTTGCACCGGAGCCTGCCGACTACACGCTCCTGCCCGATGTGATTTCCGCCGAACCGCTCACCCTGCTGGCGCAACCCGATCAAGGGCTTGAGAGCGTGCTGTTCTGGAGCTTCCAGGTCATGCTGAACGCAGAGGCCCACGGGATCACCTCGGAAAACATAGAGGATATCGTTACCGATCTCGATAACCAGCCTGCGGCCGTGCGCCGTATGTTCGGCACCGACAGCGCCATGGGCGAGATGGCCCAGAAGCTCGGCATCGACGGGAATTGGGCAATCGAGGTGATCCGGCAGGTCGGTAATTATGGCGAGGTCTTCGAGCGCACGATCGGTGCCGACTCGCCCATGGGTCTCGATCGCACCGCCACGGCAAACAGGCTTTGGACCGATGGCGGGCTGCTTTACGCGCATCCGATCCGCTGACCGCCGACGAAGAACCCGCGCGCGCAACGCCGTGCGCGGGTAATCCCTTTTTTGTTTCGTTTGCCGCTCCGCCGTCGTAGACCTTCCGCCGCATGCGCGGAAACGAGGTTGCGATGGCCCGGTTCTTACCAGCAGCGGCTGATACCCCGTGGCGTTTGTTGTTCGGGCCCTGCCCCGGAATCTGCATCGATACGCGCGGCGCACTCTCCATCGACGACGGCGTTCTGGATGAGACGATGCGCGGGCTGGCCGCCGCACGGGTGGAGTTGCTGGCCGGCGTGATTGAGGATGATGAGATCGGCGGTGTGGACTATCGGGACATCGTCGACGCGGCCGCAGCGCGGGGTATTGCCGTCGAACGCTGTCCGCTTCCGGATTTTTCCGCACCCGATAGCAGCTTTCTGGAACGATGGCGGCCTGTCGAGAACCGCGCCGCCGCTATCCTGCGGCGTGGCGGCGGCGTCGCCCTGCACTGCCTGGCTGGCGAGGGCCGCAGCCCTTTGCTCGGGGCCTGCCTGCTGGTCCGTCTCGGATTGACGCCCGCCGCCGCCTTGGGCGCCGTGCGCGTAGCCCTGCCCCATGCCATTGAGACAAAGGAGCAGTTGCGCTTTCTCGCGGCGCGCACCTGAAATTGAAACGCCAAGCCTTACGGAAACAGCGCGCTATAGGCCGGGAGCTGCGCACCGCGCGCGGCGAACACTCCGACCGGATCTTCGGTCAGAATCTTATCGGCCACCGCATCGACTTCGCCTTGCAGCGCTAAGACGGCCCCGCTCATATCGAGGCGCGCGGCGCGTAAAAGAGCCGGCGCCGTGCGGAAGAAGATCATCTCATCGACATTGCGAAGCAGGTCATCGTCGATCATCCGGTTCGTCATCGTCTGCAGGTCCCTGTAGACACCCCAAAACTGCGCGCGCTCGGAAGCGTCCCCCAACTTACCGGCCTTGAACTGGATGAACTCCGCCGTGGCCTTCATCTCGGCCTCCCAGCGGACCACGGCCAGATTGGCGATAAGCGTGTGGATGCCAGCCCGAATTTGCAAGCTGCGCTGAAGCGTGTCCGGATCGCCGCCCGTGACGGCGGTGCCGACGCCTGCGCGCACCGTGGCCAGACGGTCGAAGGCAAGCCGCTGCAAGACTTGGCGGATCGGCGTCCGGCTCACCGAGAACTCTTGTCCCAGTTCTCCTTCGTGGAGAATCGTCCCGCTCTCGTATTCGCCAAGGCAAATCCGTTCCCGCAAGGTTTCGTAGATCACGTCGACGCGGCTTTTCGTGCTGTCGTCCAAATTGTCTCTCCCCCTCGATGCCGAATCTTGCCGCGCATCTTTTGCCGGAAGCACACGGGCAACGGTCATGTCGCATCTCCGGCCGGCATGAGGCCGCCATTGCCCGCCCCCGCTCCTTTCACGTGACACGCGGGCAAGCCGCGCACGGGCTGCTCGGCGACGTCCGGCATCGATACGCGAGTATACCTGGGCGCGAGTATACCCCCTTAACACCGCGGTGTCAGTGGCGGCGGTGTCGTCCATCGCATTGAAATCGTTTTGATTTCGAAGTCTTCGGGCCGAACGCTCCCGATATGGGTAGACGCATCGCCGGTGCGTATCGCTGTCCAATCCCCGCGTGGCCGCCCGGTGCAATGGCCATGTGTCGAAAAAGGGGATCGCATTCGCCGCCGCCGTCTTTCATCGCCCGACGGGCGGCGGCAAGGGCTTTACCGAAGCGCTGGGAGGAAGCCGGTCAATCGGGAAGTTTGCGCGCGACGTAATAGCCGTAGCTCACAAAAGCGGAGAAACGTTCGTAAAGGTCTATTTCCGACTGCTCCGCCGCTATGAGCGCCCGGGCCGCCGCGGAGCCATCGTGTTTTGCAAGGAAGGCCTCGAACCGCGCCTGCATGGGGCGGTAGTAGTTATCGAGCCAGCAGGTTACGGGCAGAGGGAGATATCCGAGGGGGGTGTAGCCATGGGCCTCCAACAGCGCCATTTTCGCGGAGGCCGTGTCGACCTCCGGGTATTCCCGGGACCAGTGATCCTCCAACTCGGCAGGCCGTTCCTTCGACAACCACGTCAGTTCGGAAACCGCCAGAACCCCTCCCGGTTTGAGGAATTGCCGCCAGCTTCGAATTCCTCTCCCGAACCCGATATTGTAGATCGCGCCCTCCGACCAGATCGCATCAAGCGACGAGGGCTCGAACGTCAAGGCGTCCATTGACGCTGCAAGGGTCGTGATCTGTCCTGAAACACCTTCGGCCTTCGCGCGCCGTTCCAGTTCCTTCAGGAAGCCGGGCAGGAAATCCACAACTGCGATATCGGCATGAAGAGACTTTGCCAAAGTGATCGCCGACGCCCCTGTTCCACAACCGATGTCAGCGATTTTCAAATGCCGCCGGCCGGAGAGCCCGGACATCGCGATAGCCAGCCGGGTTTCGGCTTCGCCTCCGGGCCCCTGTCTGGCTGCGTTTTTGTGCAGGTCTAGAAGAAGTTCGATATCGGCCATCTACACTCTCGCATGACGCTGGAATCCGATGTTCCCTTAGCAGTATACGATGGCCGTTCAAAATTAACTCTCAGGCTTCCGGTTCCCAGCAGGCCCGCCATCTTTTCGGCCTCCCGCCGGGCGGCAGGATCGGCCTGCATGGGGACGGCCCGAACGGCGGGACGGTGCCCTATCTCAAGGTTAGCGACATAGAGACCGCCGCCGCGCAGACCCGGCAACTCGGCGGCGAGACCGAAGCAATCGTCGAGGAGGACGGCTTTGGACGTTTCTGCAACTGCCGCGATCCGCAGGGGGTGCGCTTCGGGCTGCGCCGGCCCGATGATTGAATTGCGGACTTCCGGATAGCGCATGGCCAAAAAGCGCAACTTGCCGCGAACACTCAGCGAAGACCTGTATCGCACCCCTCTTTCAATTCATACCAGCCATTATCCGGGCAGCCCGTTGAGCACCGGGATGGTGATTGGTATGGTCATGCCATCCCTTGGCGCCTTGCCGGTAAGCATGAACCCATAGCGCGATGCTTGATCTGCTCCTTGTTGCGTTCGCGCTTGGGCTTGCGGGCTTTGCCAAAGGCCTTGTCGGGCTGGGCCTGCCGCCGATCGCGATGGGCCTTCTGGTGCTGGCGATGAGCCCGGTCCAGGCGGCCGCGACAATGGTCGTTCCCGCGCTTTTGACAAACCTGCTGCAAGCCATGCGCGGCGCGTGGCTGCGGCTGCTCGTCACGCGCCTTTGGTTTGTCTTGCTGTTGACGGGGGCGACCACAGTCGTTTTCGCAGGTGCGCTCAGTTCCTGGGCCGACTTGGCGATCACCATCCTCGGCATCCTCCTTGTTGCGTACGGCGCATACAGCCTGCGGACGCCCGCCCTCACCTTGTCCCGGAACGCGGAGCACTGGCTGGGGCCACTGTCCGGCACGGCGACAGGGCTGATCACCGCGTTCACGGGCGTATCCTCGATGCCCTCCGTTCCCTTTCTTCAATCCATTGGCCTGAGTCGGGACGCCTTTATCCAGGCCATGGGCCTATCGTTCACGGTTTCGGCGGTGGCCTTGATCGCGGCCTTGGGCCTATCGGGAAGCTTTGAAGGCATCCGAGGCCTCGATATCGGTATCGCCACCCTATCGGCCTTTATCGGAATGGCGGCCGGGGCGCGTCTGCGCCAGGGGATGGACGAGGCCTTGTTTCGCAGGATCTTCCTTTGGGGCCTGATTGCGCTTGGGCTCTACCTCCTTGTCCGCTGATCGGGCATCGTTTTGATTTCCAGACCCAATCCAGTTGGACCGTTCCACCGGTGTGACGCATCGGCGCAAAACTCATGATTCCAAAAGAAATCCGCAGCACCGTGCATAACACAGTCCCCTACCCGCGCATTGCTTTGCGCTTGTGCCCGGACCGGTTTTCTTCCCTTCCCCTTGCCCGTCTCAAGAAGCTGTTATCGGCCGTGACTCGCCGCTTCGTGCATCTGCCCTAATCATAGGATCACCGTCTGGACCCGCCGCAGATTGCTTGGAGAGAAAGGCACCATGCCCCACCGCCGTTCTATTATTAAGGCCGCCGCTACCGCCGCCGTCCTGATGGCATTCCCGAAAACGG
>JAKSCL010000363.1 GCA_022360615.1 Hyphomicrobiales bacterium | reverse complement strand
TGGTGAAGCAGATCGAGGGCAAGGACTTCATCCATAAGACGCCCCTGCTGATCGATTAGGACGAGCTAGCTCAGACTCAGCCCCAGCAGTAGCGCCGCCTCGCCCGCCAGCACGCCGGCGGCCAAGCTGCGCTTGGCCAGCATGAAGGCCACGATCGCAACCGCGAAGGCAGCCAGCCGCAACGCCATGGGCACGTCGGCGAGCGCGCCTGCCGGAAAGAAGACCAGCCGGGCCACCAAGCCAGCAATCAACGCGGTGGAGACCGCGCGCACCCAGCGCAGAACCTCGCTGTCGGCATCGATGGTCTGGGAGAGCGCCACGCCCACGATGCGCCAAGGCGCGGTGGCGCAAAAGCCCACGATCAGCAGGAAGAGATATGCGCTAAGCCCCTCGCCCATAGCTACTCGGCCTCCTTACGCTCGCGCCGGCGCAGAGCCCAATAGGCGATGGTTCCACCGATCAGACCGGTCAGGGCGAGATCGAATCCCGGCGCAAAGACAAACAGGATCGGGCCCAGCACGAATCCTATTCCAAGCGCCAGGGAGTCGCTCAAGTCCCGGGAGACGGCGATCAAGGCCAGCAGAAAGTAGACCGGCGTCAGAAAGATCAGCGCGGCTGCAACAGGCGTGCTCACCGTTGAGGCCAGGAAGAATCCCAGGCCGGTCGCAAGCAGATTGGCGATAAAGAGCGTGCCGGCGAAGCCCATGTAATAGGGAACCCGCAGCTCCCGCGGGATCGGCGGCAGGCGCCGCATGGACTCCACCCATATGGTGACCGCGATGAAATGGGAGAGCAGGTATTGCAGCCAGCGCGGCGTATTGCTGCCCCTCAGATTGGGAAGCAGCGAGGCCGTCAAGGGCAGCAGGCGGACGGCGGTAAGTGTCACACCCAGAAAGGCCGCCAGCAGCGGCAGGCTCTGCCCCACCTGGTCGGCAAGTACCACCTGACCTGGCAGGGCGAACACGGTTGCCGAAACAAAAATGGCCTGGGCCAAATCGAAGCCCATATCCCGCGCCAATGCGCCGAAGCCGATAAAGGTGATGATGACGACCACGATCGAGACCGACGGGGCCTCGATTATCCCGCGGAAGAAGGCACGCCTAGGCGTGGCGTCCTTGGTCCAGCCGGCTTGCGGCGGCGCGCTGGAGTCGGCCGCCAAGGGCTCTTCTACCGCGCCGGAAGGGGAACTTTGGGAACCGGACTCGTACCGGTCTTGCCCGGGCCGCGTGGACCCCGGCCCTTGCCCTTCTTGGCCTGCGCCGCGCGCGGCTTGGCCGCCTTACGGGGCTTCTTCTTCGGCCCGCCCCCGCCCTTGCCGCCGGACGGCTTCTTAAGCGGGGCCTTGGGTTCCAGATATTCGAAGGCCAGTTCCTTGCGTCCGTCCTTCTCTTCGAGGATGACCCGCACGGTTCCACCTGCCTTGAGCTTGCCGAACAGCAACTCGTCGGCCAATGGCCGCTTGATGTGTTCCTGGATCACCCGCGCCAGGGGCCGCGCACCGAACTTTTCGTCGAAGCCCTCCTCGGAGAGCCAGGCATTGGCCTCCTTGGTGAGCTCGATAGCGACGCCGCGATCCTGCAGCTGGGCCTCCAACTCGAACACGAACTTGTCGACCACTTTCGTGATGACCTCGGGCGGCAGGCCTGCAAACGGGATCACCGCATCGAGCCGGTTGCGGAACTCCGGCGAGAACAGCCGGTTGATCGCCTCCTCGTCGTCGCCTTCCCGCTTGCTCCGATTGAAGCCGATGGGCGGCTTGGCGAGATCGGCGGCGCCCGCATTGGTGGTCATGATCAGCACCACATTGCGGAAGTCGACCTTCTTGCCGTTGTGATCGGTGAGCTTCCCGTGATCCATGATCTGCAACAGGATGTTGAAGAGGTCCGGATGCGCTTTCTCGATCTCGTCAAGCAAAAGCACGCAATGGGGATGCTGGTCGACGCCGTCGGTCAAAAGCCCGCCCTGGTCGAACCCGACATAGCCCGGAGGCGCGCCGATCAAACGCGAGACCGTGTGCCGCTCCATATACTCCGACATGTCGAAACGCAGAAGCTCCACCCCCATGATCGAGGCGAGCTGTTTCGCGACTTCGGTCTTGCCGACGCCGGTCGGGCCAGAGAACAGATAGCAGCCGATGGGCTTTTCGGGCTCGCGCAACCCGGCGCGCGACAGCTTGATGGAGGCCGCGAGCGCCTCGATCGCCGCATCCTGGCCGAACACCACCCGCTTCAGGTTCTGGTCCAGATTGGACAAGACCTCGGCATCGTCTTTTGAGACGGTCTTCGGCGGAATGCGCGCCATGGAGGCGATCGTTGCTTCCACATCCTTCACGCCGACGGTCTTTTTGCGGCGCGAGGGCGGCAAGAGCATTTGCGACGCACCCGTCTCGTCGATCACGTCGATGGCCTTGTCCGGCAGCTTCCGGTCGCCGATATAGCGGGCCGACAATTCGACCGCCGACTTGATGGCGTCACTTGTGTAGCGCAAGCCGTGATAGTTTTCGTAATAAGGCTTCAGCCCTTTGAGGATCTTGATGGCATCGGGGATGGACGGCTCGTTCACGTCGATCTTCTGGAACCGGCGCAGCAGCGCGCGGTCCTTCTCGAAGAACTGTCTGAACTCCTTGTAGGTGGTCGAGCCGATGCAGCGGATCGCCCCGCTCGCAAGCGCTGGCTTCAGCAAGTTCGATGCGTCCATCGCACCGCCCGACGTCGCGCCCGCGCCAATCACCGTGTGGATTTCGTCGATGAACATGATGGCGCCCGGATATTCCTCGATTTCCTTGACGACCGCCTTCAACCGCTCTTCGAAATCGCCGCGATAACGCGTGCCCGCGATCAGCGCGCCCATATCGAGCTGGAAAATGGTCGAATCGACCAGCACCTCCGGCACATCCGTCTCGACGATGCGCTTCGCCAACCCCTCCGCGATCGCGGTTTTGCCGACGCCTGGATCGCCGACGAAAAGCGGGTTGTTCTTCTGCCGGCGGCAGAGAATCTGGATGGTGCGCTGGATTTCCTGATCCCGGCCGATCAGCGGATCGATCTTGCCGTCGCGCGCCTTGTCATTGAGGTTGATGCAATAATTGGCCAAGGCATCGCCCTGCTTCTTCGGCTCGTCCCCACCGTCCCCGTCTTCTTCCACGCCGCGCACGGTGCGCGTGTCCGACATGCCCGGCCGTTTCGCGATACCGTGGCTGATATAGTTCACCGCATCGTAGCGGGTCATGTCCTGTTCTTGCAGAAAATAGGAGGCATGGCTTTCGCGCTCGGCAAAGATCGCGACAAGCACATTGGCGCCCGTCACCTCCTCCCGGCCGGAGGACTGGACGTGAATGACGGCGCGCTGGACGACACGCTGGAAGCCCGCCGTTGGCTTTGAATCCTCACTGCCCTCGGCAATGAGGTTCTCAAGTTCGGTGTCGAGATAAGCGATCAGGTTCTGGCGCAGCACGTCGAGATCGACATTGCACGCCCGCATCACCGCGGCCGCATCGGTATCTTCGGTCAACGCGAGAAGCAAATGCTCGAGCGTCGCATATTCGTGCCGGCGTTCATTGGCAAAGGCGAGCGCCTTGTGAAGAGACCGTTCCAGACTTCTTGAGAATGATGGCAAAGGTCGGCTCCTATTTCTTCTCCATCACGCATTGTAGAGGATGCTGATGCTGCCGGGCAAAGTCCAGCACTTGGGTCACTTTCGTTTCGGCCACCTCATAGGTGTAGACGCCGCATTCCCCCACGCCGTGCTGGTGGACGTGAAGCATGATCTGCGTCGCCTCATCGCGGTTCTTGCGGAAGAACCGCTCCAGCACATGCACGACGAACTCCATGGGTGTGTAATCGTCGTTGAGGAGAAGCACCCGGTAAAGGTCGGGCTTTTTAAGCTTCTGCTTTGTCCGGGTGATGACGCCCACTTCGCCATCACCGTTTTCGTTGTTCCGGTCGGGGACATTCATGACCGGGCCAATGGGTGTCCGCCTCACCCGCCGCATGGCCCCAGCTGTCCAGTCTTGTGTCACATCATGCATCGAGGATTGGAACATTTTGATGTCCGCGCTGCATCGTCGATTTAGGCCGATGCTTGTCTAAACTATGGAAGGCGCACGAACCGATTTGCCTAACATAATGCGTAGCGCGAATTGCGCCAGTGGCGAAATCCCTTAACGGATCGCCGCCGCGTGCCTCCAGGATTCCCACGCCTTTGCGACAATCGTGCTACACGCGGGACGCAGGAGGAGACCGCGGCGCAAAAAGGGCCAGGCACAAGGCCCGGCCCTTTTCGCAAGAACGCGACGGTGCGGCCCGCAACGCGGGCCGGCAGAAATCAATTACTTGGCAGCTTTGGAAACAGCCGTTTCGACTGGCTTGTAGCTTTCCTTCGCCATGTCCACGCACATTTCGTACATTTTGGACATTTGGCCAACATAGCCTTCGTAAGCCGTTTTCATGTATTCCGTTTGTACTTCGACAGCTTTGTCGAGCGACTTGGCGCCCATCATTTTTTCCACGGCGGCGGAGCCGTCCTCGAAAGACTTTTTCGAATAGTCGGCCATTTCGGCGGCGAGTGCTTGGAAGCCTTTCGACGCTACACCAAACGATTGCATGGCGGTGTCTAGATTGTCTTTGCTGAACTGCTGCATGTTTTCCAAACCGTTGATCATGATCTCGTCCTCTGAACGCTATGCTGGGAATCCGCGTCCGTTGTGCGGTGCAACATTAATATTGCGTTGCAAAATTATTGTCAAGCAATGGATAGAATTTTGTGCATCTTTTCAGCTTTGCCCAACTCTCGACAACTTTACGATTTCGTAATCGCCCGCAGATACGGTTCGGGACGGGATTGGGAGCTTTCATTGAATGGGGATGCGTCTGCCGTCCCGCCGCGTGCTTGAAAACGTGCCTGTTTTAAGAAGGCGCGAGCTGCGGCCGGTGCCGTCACTTTCCGTTCGCTAAGGCAAGTGTTTTGAGTTTGTCGATGCGTAAGCAATCATGGGCCGCGGTCTTCCCCGCGGGCGTCACGCCGTTTCTTTTCGTTTTCGCAATCGCCGCAGGCATGGCCGCCGCGCCGCAGCCAGCCGCAGCGAACCCGAAATATGCCTCCATTGTCATCGATCACCATACGGGCCGTGTACTGCGCGCCCGCAACGCGGACGCGCGGCGCTTTCCTGCGTCGCTCACGAAGATCATGACGCTTTATATGGTGTTCGACGCGCTCGCCGATGAGCGGTTATCGTTGAGCGACCGGATAACCGTCTCGGCTCGGGCCGCCGCCATGCCGCCGTCGAAGATCGGCTTCAAACCCGGCCAGACGATCAGCGTTGAAAACGCGATCCTTGCCCTGGTGACGAAATCCGCCAACGACGTCGCCGCAGCGGTCGGCGAACATCTGGCCGGATCGGAATCCGCTTTCGCCGAGATGATGACGCGAAAAGCCCGCGCCATCGGCATGACGAAGACGACCTTCAAGAACGCCTCCGGCCTGCCGAACCGCGGACAGGTGACGACCGCACGGGACATGGCCGCTCTGTCGCGTTCCATCATGGTCCGCCACCCGGAATACTACCGCTACTTCTCGCGCACCTCCTTCACCTATCGCGGCGTGCGCTACGGCAATCACAACAGGCTGTTGAAGTCATATAGGGGAACCGACGGCATCAAGACCGGCTATATCCGGGCCTCCGGTTTCAATCTGGCGGCCTCCGTGCGCCGCGGCAACAAGCATCTGGTTGCCGTGGTCATGGGCGGGAAATCAGGCAAGAGCCGTAACGCCCACATGACGAATATTCTGTCGGCCAATCTCAGCAAAGCCGTTGCAAGCAACGCGCCCCCCGCCCGGCCGCCGGGCGTCATGGTGGCTGACCTCGCGCCGCCTTTGCCGCCGCGCCGCCCCGCGCTTCCGCATGATCATCTCACGGCCACCCAGATCGCTTCGATCCGCAAAGGTGCCGTCGAACCAGCGCCTGCAGATCTCTTCCCGATTTCTCCAGCCCCTGCGCCGGCGCCCGCCCAAGCGCCCGTTGTCGTCGCGCAGGCTTCAACATTTGCGTCGCCGCAGCCCGCGCCCGTCGCTGCCGTGGTGGCCGCCGCAACGCCCGGACCGGCCCCTGAACCAGCCGGCGCCGTCCAGATCGGCGAACAGCCCGCAGGTGCGGATGCGCCGCTGTCTCCGCCCATCCAACTAGTGCCGCGTGGTACGATTGCGGATGCCCGCGCGCTCGCAACCGAGCGCATGCGCTCCATCCAGCACGTGCCGGTGTCGAGCCAGGTCGCGGCAGCCGGCACGGGTACGCCACGGCCCGCCTTCGCGGTGGCAAGCATCGCGCCGGGAGAGCTGATCACCGGCGGCCGGGCGCCGGCGAATGTGGCAGCGGCGGCGGTGCCCGTCGCCAATCCGGCCCTCGCCGCCCAGCCCGAACCGCCGGATGCGGTCGCGGCCTCTCCATCCGTGCTGAAACCCGCCGTTCTCGAATCGCCGTTCAAGGACAGCTGGGCCATTCAGATCGGCGCCGTCGGCTCGGAAGCCGAGGCATTGAACCTCTTGGAAATCGCCAAAAGCAGGGCACCGGACATCCTGTCCAATCTGCACGCCTTTACCGAGGTGACGAATAAGGACAGCCAGACATTCCACCGGGCCCGGTTTGCCGGCTTCCAGGACTCGTCGGCGGCACAGCAAGCCTGCAACGCCCTTAAGAAACAGGAGTTCGGCTGTTTCGCCGTCCGTGCGGAGTAAGCCAACGGCAGCGGCGGTCCAATACGCAGCCGTCCACCCGATACGATGCGTCATCCCGGCGAAAGCCGGGATATGGGCCGGCATTGGATCCCCTGACGCAATTGCTCTCTTCCCTGGATTACCCGGCTCAAGGCCGGTAATGACGCCATGCGCTGTTGCCGCGTTTGCGGCATATGCGCCCCCACCATGCTGAGGAGCGGGACGGCAAGGCCGTAACGCGTCTCGAAGCATCGGCAAAGGCGGTGCGAATGTGCGGCCCCGATCACCCCTCACCGAGCAAGATGTCCTTCGCCTCGTTGATCTTCGCGGCGAGGTAATCCGATCCGCCCTGGTCCGGATGGAAACGCTTCATCAGCGTGCGGTGGGCCTTTCTGATCGCCTCTTCAGAGGCGCCGGGCTCAAGCCCGAGGATCGCGAAGGCCTCCTCGCGGTCCATGGCGCCGCCGCCAGCGCCACCACCGGACGACGCGCCCGACCGGCTGGAGGCATGATCCCGCCAATCGGACATGCGCCGGTCGAAATAGGCCTCTAAAAGCGCAACGGACTGCGGATCGCTTTCCACATCGGCGTGAAGGGCAAAAAGCTCCGCTTGCGCCATTTGCGAAAGTTCAGCGCCCTCAAAGCGCCCGGCAAGCACCCTTCCATCCATATCGCCGGTGTCGTGATCGAGCGTCATCTCCAGATAGGCCGAGCGCACGGCCGAACGTTGACCGGCCGTCCTTTGCCGCCCGGAACCGAAGGGCGAGGCGAGCCGGTTTCCGGCGAGAAGCGAGTAGCCGAACATGCCGACCGGCAAGGCGAAGAACCACCGGCCCGTGATCGCCAGAGCAACGGCGAAGGCGAGGCTCACGACGCCGCCTGCGATCCTGACAATGCGGGCAAGGAGCTTGGGATCGGCATTGGCGATGCCGCGGCTGAACAGGATGAAAAGCGCAAGCGCGACGATGCCGAGAAAAAGAAAGTGCATGGTGGTCCGGTCAGCTCTTTAGCTGTGCCAAAAGCTTCTGACCCTCTCCGCCACGGCGGCTGGAGAAGTCCTCAAGCGCTGCCCGCCCGCCAGACGCATAAACGGCGACGGCTGAAAGCAATTGCCGCAACTGCTCCGCCGAGCCTTCGTCAAAACGGCAATAAGCGCCGCCCGAAAGCCGGGCGATTTCGCGGAACGCCGTCTCGGCGACCGGCACGCGTCCCTCCTGGAAGGCAAACACGGGCACGCCCCGCACCCCCAGTTCCCCGGCAAGGGCGCAGAGATCGTCGATATGCTCCTCCATGCAATCGCCCACATAAATGACGGCATCGACCTTCTGGCGTTTCGTTTCCTTGATCGCGTGCTGCAGCACTTTCCGGATCTGCGTATGGCCGCCGCGGCAGTCGATGCGGCTCATGAGATCGGCGAGCGACGCTCCGCTGCTCACCCAGCGGCTTGCCCGGCACTCGTTGAAACCGCGGAAATAGATAAGTTGTACATCAAGGCCGCCGATCGCGTCTGTGGCATGGAACATCGCGGCCTGGTGATGGCACGCCGCATCCCAGGTTGGCTGCCGGCTCATCGTTGCGTCGAGTGCGAACAACAGCCGCCCGCGCTGGCCGCCGGATGACTGCTTTGCAGCCGCCAGTTCCTGCGCCCGTCCCAGGAACGCATCGATTTCATTGCGCGTTGACATCGTTACCGGATCAGCCGCGCCGCTTTGCTTTTCCGGCACCTGTTTGCGATCGGCCATGGCCCCGCGCACCGTTTTCGACTTCGCTTTACTCACCTTATTCCAATAAATGGAACCGGACGAAAGGCACGCAACCCCGGTGGAATACCTGCCCTTAATCATCGAGCGTCATCAAGGAGGCGTTGCCGCCCGACGACGTCGTATCCGTCGAGCGGACCCGCTCGACGGCGAAACGGGCGAGATAATGCGGTCCGCCCGCTTTAGGTCCGGTGCCCGACAGCCCCTCCCCGCCGAAGGGTTGAACGCCGACAACCGCGCCGATCTGGTTCCGGTTTACGTAAACATTACCGGCCCGCACCCGTTGCGCCACAAAATCGGCGGTGCGCTGAATACGCGTGTGAATGCCGAGCGTCAGACCGTAGCCGGTCGCGTTGACGGCATCGCAAACCTCATCGAGCCGGTGGCTCTTATAGCGCACGATGTGCATGATCGGGCCGAATGTCTCGCGCTCCAAAGCGCTTAATGCGTCTATCTCATAGATTGCGGGCGAAACGAAGGTCCCGTAGCGGCATTCATCGGGAAGCGGCAGATCGCAAAGGGTTTTCGCCTCCCGCGCCATGTGCTGCTTGTGGGCATTGAGCGTGTCGCGGGCATCCGCGTCGATGACAGGCCCCACATCCGTTGAAAAGTCGAACGGATCGCCGATCCGCAATTCCTCCGCAGCCCCCGCCAGCATGGGGATCAGCTTATCCGCGATGTCGTCTTGCACAAAAAGCACCCGCAAGGCCGAACAACGCTGGCCGGCGGAATCGAAGGCAGAGCGCACCGCGTCGCGGACCGCCTGTTCGGGCAGCGCGGTGGAATCGACGATCATGGCGTTGATGCCGCCGGTCTCCGCGATCAGCGGCACGATCGCGCCCGCGCGCTGAGCAAGCGCCCGGTGGATAAGGCTCGCCGTGGCATTCGAGCCGGTAAATGCGACACCCGTCACCCGTTCATCGCCCACGAGGGCCGCGCCGATGGTCTCACCAGCGCCAGGCAAAAGCTGCAAGACCTCCACCGGCACACCCGCCTCGTGGAAGAGCCTGACCGCTTCAAAGGCGATGATCGGGGTTTGTTCGGCGGGTTTGGCAAGCACCGTGTTTCCCGCCGCGAGTGCCGCCGACACCTGCCCCGTGAAGATCGCAAGCGGGAAGTTCCAGGGGCTGATGCAGGCAAAGACGCCGCGTCCATGCAGGCTGATGCGGTTTTCCTCGCCCGTCGGGCCCGGCAGCATAAGCGGACCTTCGAAGTCCTTCTCCGCCTCGCCTGCATAATAGCGCAGGAAATCAACCGCTTCGCGGACATCGCCAAGGGCATTCGCCAGCGTCTTGCCCGCCTCGCGCACGATAATGGCCATCAGCCGGGCCAGATTGTCCTCGTAGAGATCGGCAACACGGCGAAGAAGAGCGCCCCGCGCCGCGCCGCCCTGCGCATCCCAGCCTTGCGCTGCGGCATCGGCGGTCGCGACCGCCGTCTCCACCGTCGCGGCGTCCGCCTCCGCAACCGTACCGATCTCGACCCTGTGGTCGTGCGGTGCGAAAACGGGATGCAGCCTCGCGGGCCCCTTCCCGGAAGCGGTCAGCGGCATCGCGGCCAGCGGGCGGCTCAGATGGTCCCGCATCGCGTCGTAAAGCGGCTCGCGCACCGAGCGTTCGGTCAGGACCAGCCCGCGGCTGCTTTCGCGCCCGTCTGGAAAGATGCGCGCGGGCGCGGGTATTTTCGGATGCGGGACCGTCACCAGGCGGTCGAGCTTCAAAACAGGGTCGGCGATGATGTCGGCGACCGGCGCTTCGTCATCCGCGATGCGGTTGACGAAGGAGGAATTCGCACCGTTTTCAAGCAGCCTGCGCACCAGATAGGCGAGCAGATCCTCATGGCTCCCCACGGGGGCATAGATCCGGCAGGGATAGCCGCCTTCGCCCGTGCCCGCGATGTCCGCGTAGAGTCCCTCGCCCATGCCGTGAAGACGTTGGAACTCAAAGCCGCCCTGATTGCCCGACATCACCTGGATGGCGGCCGCCGTATGCGCGTTATGGGTGGCGAACTGCGGATAAAAGGCATCGCGCTCATTGAGCAGCAGCCGCGCGCAGGCAAGGAAGGACACATCGGTGGAAACCTTGCGCGTGAAGACCGGATAGCTCTGAACCCCCTCGATCAGGGCGTTTTTGACTTCAGTGTCCCAATAGGCGCCCTTCACGAGCCGCACGGGCAACCTCCGGCCCGTCGCACCGGCCAGGTCCCGTAGCCATTCGATGACCGGATAAGCCCGCCGTCCATAGGCTTGAATGGCAAGGCCGAGCCCATTCCAGTCTCGAAGCTCAGGCTCCAGGCAGGCGCGCGCGAAAATCTCAAGCGAGATATCGAGCCGCTCGGATTCCTCGGCATCGACGGTGAGGCCGATATTGGCCGCTTTCGCGTTTCTGGCGAGCGCAATCAGTCTGGGATAAAGCTCGGAGAAGACCCGGTCCTCCTGCGCCTCCTCATAACGCGGGTGAAGCGCGGAAAGCTTGACCGACAGGCTTGGCCGCTGGAACACCGCCCGAGGGTCGTCGTTCTGTCCGGCGTCTTCGGCAACCGCCTTCAGGGCTTTGCTGTAGGACGCGAAATAGCGGTCGGCGTCTGCCGCGGTGACGGCGGCCTCGCCCAGCATGTCGAAGGAAAAGAGATAGCCCTTCGCGGCATCGGCCCGCCCGCGCTTCAACGCCTCGGCGATGGTGCGCCCAAGCACGAATTGCTCGCCCATGATGCGCATGGCGTGGCGCACCGCCTGCCGGATAACCGGTTCGCCGGACCGGGCGGCCAGCGATTTCAGCCGTGCATAGGCGTTTTCCTCCTCGCTCTCGGCGAAGCCCAGGAAACGGCCCGTCAGCATCAGACCCCAGGACGAGGCATTGACGAAAAGCGAATCGGAATGGCCGAGGTGCTTTTCCCAATCCCCCTCGGAGATCTTGTCGGCGATCAGCCGGTCCGCGGTCTCGGCATCCGGCACCCGCAGCAAAGCCTCCGCCAAGCACATGAGCACGACGCCCTCCTGGCTTGAGAGAGAGTATTCCGCCATGAAGGCATCGACGCTGCCGAATTGCCGCCGCGTCGCACGCGCCGCATGCACCAGCCGGCGCGCGATCGCATCGACCCGCTCGCGCTCCGCATTGGTCAGCCGCGCCTCTTCGGCGAGGTCGCGGACCAGTTCGGTTTCATCGGCGAGATAGAATTCGGCGATGCGCGCCCGCGATGGGACCGCTGCGGCGCCTGGAACGTCCGCAACTGCTGCCTGGACCACGGACATGAGGTTCTCCTTACAAAACACCTATGAGAAATAGTGAGCCTTCGGACGGCCCATGACAATGGGCACCGCGCATGAGAGGGTTGACAATCAGATCAGGCAGAGCTCGCGCAGTTCGCGCCGCATTTCCGGTGGAATATCGGCGATCCCCCTACCCGCGCCGCGTCCGCCGATATCGGCCGGTGCATCGCTGCTACTCAAATAGCGCCAGCCTTGAAACGGCCGCCTTGGCACCCCTTCGGTGCGGACCACTTTCGGCTCCAGCACGAGATTGTAGCGGGTAATCCCGTCCTCGCCCTTGACGGGCCGGATATCGATAAGGCGCTGGCGGCAGCACATCAGGCCCTTCACCACCCAGTAAAGGGAGCCGCCGTCCAGCAATTCGTCCTTCCGCTTCGGCGCCATCCGGGTTGTGTGCGTCTGCTCGGCCGGCAAGCCCTCCTTCTCCTTCTGATCGAGCCGGAACGAGATCCAGCGCTCCAGATCCTCGATGGAGTCGGCGCCGACGCAAAGCTTTTGCAGATGAAGAGGCATGCCTTAGAGATACGCGGCATGACGGGCGCGTCAAATGTCCCACGTATTTTTCCACATAGCCGTCACGGGCTCCGGGCCGGTAGACTTTTCTCCCCCCAACAACAGCACCGAGGGAGGACAGCCATGTCTGTCGCACGTGTGACTGAGATTACGGCGGCGTCGGAAAAGGGGCTTGAGGATGCCATCAGAACGGGTATCGGCCGTGCCAACCAGACGCTCGACAACATCACCAGCGCCTGGGTTCAGGACATCAACATCAAATGCAATGACGGCGCGATCCATGAATGGCTCGTCAATATGAAGGTGACGTTCATCCTGAAGGATTGAGCGTATTCGGGATTGCCTGAGACGGCGCCTCAGCATGTTTGGCCATCTCCGGCTTAGTTGAGCGCATAACATGTCTCGGCGTCGTCCCGGATCGAGGTCTGCGGCCCGGACGGCGCCGGACTATGGAGGCAGAACCCTCAATCGCCGCCCGCGATGACGGCGATGGCATCGCCTTGCGCAACTTGCGCGCCGGGCTCGGCGAGCACTTTCTCGATGACGCCCGCGACAGGGGCGCGCATGGCGTGCTCCATTTTCATGGCTTCCACGACGCCGACCCGGTCGCCTTTTTCGATTTGGTCCCCCGCCTTGACGGCGATTTCGACGACGCTGCCATGCATCGGCGCGCGCACGACGCCGTCGCCCTCCTCCGCGTCGCCCGCTTCGTAGTTCGGGCGTGAGAAGCGCCATTGCCGCCCATCGAGAAGTACGATCAGGCCATCGGCCGTCTCCACCACGGAGGCGTCAAGCCGCGGCGCACCGCCGTGCGCCCGGGCGGCAAGCGTCCCATCGGCTTCCCAGCGCAGGTCCGCCGTCTCGATCCCGTTTTCGCCCGCAAGCGCAAGGCCATGCGCGCGCGGACCGCCGAACTGGAAGCTGTCATTCGCCGCCCAGGGCGAATGGATGTCGTTGGAGCGCGCGGCCATCATGGCCGCGATGCGCTCCTCCTCCTGAGCAATGAGGGCAAGGGCCGCCAGCGCGCGCGCTTCCTCGCCGCCGGTGTCCGGTTCGTCCCCGCGCTCGTCCATCCAGCGCGCGATGAACCCTGTATCGAACCGGCCCTCGCGAAAGCCCTTGGCATCGGCAAGCGCCTTTAAAAATCCGAGATTGTGCCTTGGACCGGCGATCACGCTGTTGCCCAGCGCGTTGGAGAGCGCATCGAGCGCCGCATCGCGCGTGTTCCCCTTGGCGGTCACCTTGGCGATCATCGGATCGTAGTAAGGCGTGACACTGTCGCCTTCGCGCACGCCGGTGTCGATACGGATGGCCTCCGCCTTCGGCCAGCGCACCGCCTCCAAGGGTCCCGAAGACGGCAGGAAACCGTTGTCCGGATCTTCGGCGTAAACCCGCGCCTCGACGGCGTGGCCCTTAAGGCTGACATCCTCTTGCTTGAGCGGCAGGAGTTCGCCATCGGCAACCCGGAACTGCCATTCGACGAGATCGACGCCCGTCACCTCTTCGGTCACCGGATGCTCCACCTGCACCCGTGTGTTCATCTCCATGAAGAAGAACGGCGTATCGTCGCTGAGCGGCTTCGAGCCATCGGCGATGAACTCCACCGTTCCCGCCCCCGTATAAACGACGGCTTTGGCGGCCGCGACCGCCGCCTCGCCCATGCGGGCGCGTAGGCCCGGCGTCATGCCCGGCGCGGGCGCTTCCTCGATCACCTTCTGGTGGCGGCGCTGCAGCGAGCAGTCGCGCTCGCCCAGATGGATGACATGGCCCGATGTGTCGCCGAACACCTGGATTTCGATGTGGCGCGGTCCGCTGACGACCTTCTCGATCAGCACACGCGGATCGCCAAAGGCCGCCTGCGCCTCGCGCACGGCGCCCTGCAGCGCCTCTTCGAACTCGATCACCGTGTCGGCCCGGCGCATCCCCTTGCCGCCGCCGCCCGCGACCGCCTTGATGAGGACCGGATAGCCGATCTCATA
>JAKSCL010000390.1 GCA_022360615.1 Hyphomicrobiales bacterium | reverse complement strand
GGTGTCCGGATCCTGACCCCAAATGAGGAAGCCGGCCGAGATCCCCAGTCGAAGGCCTCGTTGTCCGCGAACCGGCGGGCCGCACGGGCCGCGCGTCGGCGGCGTGACCGGTTTCTGCGCCGTCGGGCTCGGCTCATGTCCGTTTTGATCGACGCGGGTCTGATGCCCGGTGACGAGGTGGAGCGGAAAGAGCTCGAGAAGCTCGATCCCTATTGGCTGCGCGCCGCTGCGCTGACGGAACGGCTGGAGCCGCACGAGATCGGGCGCGCGGTCTTCCACCTCAACCAGCGGCGCGGCTTCCTCTCCAACCGCATCGCCGATAACGAGGATGCGGGCGACAGCGAAATGAAGAAGGGCATGGCGCGGCTCGGTGAAGCGCTTCAGGACAAGGGCGTGCGCACGCTCGGGGCCTTCCTTGCCGGAACGAACGGCCGCGACCGCGAGGGCTATCTGATCGACCATCTCGGCCGCCGCATGGGCCGGAAGCACGGCAACCGGACCGCGCACCCCAGCGGCAACGGGGTGCGTTTCCGCCCGCGCATCGAAGGCGTTAAGGCGCTTTATGAGCTCTATCCGACCCGGCAGATGGTCGAGCAAGAGCTTGACGCAATCTGGCAGGAGCAGGCTGCGCATCACGCCATGCTGACGGACAGACTGCTTGCCCGGCTGAAGCGCATCATCATCGAGCAGCGGCCCTTGAAGAAACCGCTTGTGGGCAATTGCACCTTCCGCCCGGAAGAGGAGCGCGCGCCACGGGCGCTGCCCCTGTTCCAGCGCTTCCGCATCCTGAGCGAGATCGCGTCGCTTGAGATCGAACGGCCCGGCCGGAGGAGCCGCCGTTTGAGCCTGCAAGAGCGGGACGCGCTTGCGAGCCTGTTGTCGACGCAGGCGTCGACCGTGACCTTCGACAAGATGCGCAAAGCGTTAAAGTTGGCGGACGATGCCAGCTTCAACCTTGAACGCGGCAAAAGGCGGGGGCTCGACCCCGACAAGACGGCGGCGATCCTCGCCAAGACGGGGAAGGGCGCAAGCTTCGGCAAGGCGTGGCGCGGCCTTGCCCGCGCACGCCAGACGGAAATCGTCGAACGGTTGCTCAGCGAACCGGACGAGGGCGCGCTCATCCAATGGCTGATGGAGGATTGCGGTCTTTCGGATGCGCAAGCCAAGGCGGCCAGCCAAGCGCGGTTGCCGCAGGGCCATGGCCATATCGGGCGCGGCATTCTGGCCGACCTCGTCGATGAGATGGAAACCGGAAGCGCGGAGACCGCCGATCCGGAGACGGGCGAACTCTATCAAAGGCCGCTCGTCTATAACGAGGCGGTGGACGGGCTCGGTCTGCACCACTCGCACTTCGAAAAGGGACGGCATGCGCGGTTGCCCTATTACGGCGAGGCGATGGCGCGCCATGTGATCGCCAATCCGAGAGCGCCCGAGGGCAGCCATGAACGGATCGGGCGGGTGCCAAACCCGACGGTGCATATCGCGCTCAACCAGATGCGGGCGGTCGTCAACGCCCTGATCGACGCCTACGGCCCGCCGCATGAGATCGTGATCGAGCTTGCCCGCGAATTGAAGCAAACGAAGGATCAAAAGGCCGAGGCCACACGGCGGAACCGGGAGAACGAAAAAGAGAACGAACTGATCCGCGAAGAACTCGCAAAACTCGGCATGGTGGACACCTATGGCAACCGGCTGATGATGCGGCTGTACCGGGAGCTTCCGCCCGATGAGCGCGTCTGCGTCTATAGCGGCACGCCGATTTCGCTCGACATGATCCAGAATTCGGACGTCGAGGTGGACCACATCCTGCCGCGCTCGAAGACGCTCGACGACAGTTTCGCCAACAAGGCACTGTGCACGCGCGCGGCGAACCGCGAGAAGCAGAACTGCCCGCCCGCCGAGGCATGGCGCGGGGAGGCGCTGCATGCGATCCACGAGCGGGCCAAGCGGCTGTTGCCGAGAAAGGCCTGGCGTTTCGCGCCGGACGCGATGGAGCTGTTTGCCCGCAACGGCGATTTCCTCGCCCGCCAGCTCACCGACACGCAGCACATGGCGCGGCTGACCAAGGATTATCTGGGTCATCTTTATGGCGCGGACGCGAACCGCCGGGTCTGGGCGACGACCGGGCGGTTGACCGCCATGCTGCGCCGCCATTGGGGCTTGAACGCGCTGTTGAAGGACCATAACCGCCTGGGCGGCGATGACGATGATGGGACGAATGCGAAGCCCCGCGACGACCACAGCCATCACGCGCTCGATGCCTTCATCGTCGTCTGCACCGACCGGGCGCTGTTGCAGCGGGTCGCGACCGCCGCGGGCCTGGCCGAGGAACTCGATCTCGACCGCTGGGCGGAAAAGGGAAAGTTCCCCGAACCCTTCAAGGGCTATGAGGATGCGCTCCGGGCGAAGCTCGGCGCGATGGTGATCTCGCACAAGCCCGATCACGGCATCAGCGCGAAAACCCGCAATTCGGTCCATGCGACCTCCGGCCAGCTTCACGAAGAAACGGCCTACGGCATTGTCGACGAGACGATCAGCGGCAAGGCCTTCAACCTGGTGACGCGCAAGCCGATCGACGCGCTGACCGCGAAGGAGATCGGGCAGGTGCGCGACGCGCGGTTGCGCGAGGCTCTGGAAGAGGTGGAATACGAAGCCAAGCGCCAT
The DNA here is from genome assembly GCA_022360615.1 of Hyphomicrobiales bacterium. Taxonomy (GTDB): domain Bacteria; phylum Pseudomonadota; class Alphaproteobacteria; order Rhizobiales; family JAKSCL01; genus JAKSCL01. Next base: position 2,043 of record JAKSCL010000390.1, on the reverse strand, counting down.
GGCGAAAAGCTGGAGGCCGCGCTCAAGCGTTATGGCGAAACACACAACATCCGGCGGGTGCGCATCCTGAAGACGGAGAAATACATCAACACGGTGCGGCACGGAGACGGCCGCTTTGAGAAGGCCTATGTTCCGGGGTCCAATCACCGCATCGAGATCTACGAGACAGCCGACGGCAAATGGCACGGCGAAGGCGTTTCCGTCTTCAACGCCAACCAACCGGGATTCGAACCGGATTGGAGGCGTACCCAGCCGGACGCGGCCTTGAAAATGCGCCTGCACAAGGGCGACCTCTTCGAGGCGGAGTTTGGGGAAGGCCGCACGATTTATGTGGTCCGCAAGCTCTCGCCGGCGAACAACCGGATCGAATTCGTGCCCCATTGGCGCGCCGGAAAAATCGAACCGGGCGGCTATATGCAAGCGGCGTTTTCAAAACTGAAGGCGGCAGGCGCGCGCCCAGTGCGCGTCGATCCCATCGGGCGCGTTTCTTACGTGGAACGCCGGTAATGCCGCACCGGATCGTGGAGATCGCCGAGGACGGGCGCCATCTTGCCAAGCAGCGCGGCTTCCTCACGGTCTCCGCCAAGGGCGAGGAGCTTGGCCGGGTTCCCCTCGACGATATCGCCGCGGTGATCGCCAACGCGCACGGCCTGACCTATTCCAACGCCCTTTTGGTCGCGCTTGCCGAGCGCGGCGCGCCGCTGGTGGTGTGCGGCTCCCATCACCGGCCAAGCGCGATCCTGTGGAGCGCCGAGGGGCATCACGAACAGGCCGGGCGCATGGCCGATCAGGCGGGCGCGGGCCTGCCGCTGAAGAAACGGCTGTGGGCGCAGATCGTGACCGCCAAGATCGAGAGCCAGCGCGAAACGCTCGCCAGCGCCGGGGCCGTGCATGAAGGGTTTTCGCTGCTGGCGCGCAAGGTGCGCTCGGGCGATCCGGACAATGTGGAGGCGCAGGCCGCCAGGCGCTATTGGCCGCTGCTGTTCGGGCAGGGGTTCCGCCGCGACCGGCAGGCGGAGGGCACAAACGCCATGCTCAACTATGCCTATACGGTGCTGAGGGCCGGTGCGGCGCGGGCCGTCATGGGCGCCGGGCTTCATCCAAGCCTCGGCCTTTCGCACCGCCAGCGCGGCAACGCCTTCGCGCTCGCCGACGATCTGATGGAGCCGTTCCGGCCGCTTGCCGATCTCCTGGTGTTCGAATTGGTGAGAGACGGGCTGGAAACGGTGGACCGGGAGACCAAGCCGCTGCTCGCCCGCCTTTTGATCACCGACATGAGCACCACGGAGGGGCTCTCCCCGGCCGGCGTGTGCCTGAACAGGCTGGCGCTTTCGCTGGCGCGCTGTTTCGGCGGCGAGGCGCAAAAGCTCGATCTGCCGCGCCGGGCGCTGCCCTTGGAGTCGTGAGGTGATGGGCGGACGCCGTTCCTGCCTTAGCGGATACAGGGTGATGTGGCTTTATGTGATGTTCGATCTTCCCGTCGGCACCAAAGCCGAGCGCAAGAAAGCAACAAAGTTCCGTCAGTTCCTGATGGACCAGGGCTTCGAAATGGCGCAGTTTTCCGTGTACTTGCGCTTTGCGGAGAGCAAGGAAGCGGCGGAGACCTTCATTGCGCGGATTGCTGCGGAGCGGCCGAACAAGGGCAAGGTGCACATCGTCACGATCACGGACAAGCAGTATGGCAATGCAAGAATCTTTGCCGGATCAAAACGGGAACAGAGACCGAAAAACCCAGCTCAGCTTGCTTTGTTCTGAGGCGGAAGGCCCCGTTTTTGTTTCAGCTGAAAGGAAAAAAGCCCGGCAGCGCCGGGCTTTAGACCGTTATCCAGCCTAGCCGCTTGGAGATCGAGGGCCAACCGCAACCGAATTTCATTCAATGTGGATTCCACAATCAGCCTAGCCGCTTGGAGATCGAGGGCCAACCGCAACCTGTTTGAGCTTGAAGAGATTTTTGTGATCAGCCTAGCCGCTTGGAGATCGAGGGCCAACCGCAACTGTCCCAAGGTGTTCGGCACCCCCTCGTTAGCCTAGCCGCTTGGAGAT
>JAKSCL010000225.1 GCA_022360615.1 Hyphomicrobiales bacterium | reverse complement strand
GCTCTATCGCATTATCGAACGCGGCGGCACGGCGATGGAATATCTCCTGCGCTTCCTTGCGTTCAATATCGGCCCGACGCTGGTGGAGCTTGTCTTTGCATCCATCGTGCTTGCGACGCTTTACGGCATTCAGTTTTCTGTCGCCGCCATCATCACTGTCGGCGTCTATGCGGCGTTCCGCATCTTCACGCTTCTTTTCGAGGTGGAAGGATCCGGTATCCGCGAAATCGTCGCCGTTGTGGCGGCCGCGACCATGGTGACAGGCGTCTTCGGCGCTGCCATCCAGTGGGACGTCCGCCGTATCCTGTCGTTCCACATCATTAGCCAGATCGGCTACATGTTGATGGGACTCGCGATCGCAACGCCGCTCGCGATCGCAGGCGCGATCTTCTACATCGTCCACCATATCATCGTGAAAGCGAACCTGTTCCTTTTGGCAGGCGCGATCCGCCGGGCAACGGGTACGGACGACCTCAAGAAAGCAGGCGGGCTTTTGAAGACCCATCCTTGGCTCGCGGTCCTCTTTCTTATTCCCGCTTTGTCGCTCGCTGGAATACCGCCGCTTTCCGGCTTCTGGGCGAAGTTCCTTGTGATCGATGCCTCCTTCAAGGGCGATATGGCGTGGCTTGCCGCGGTCGCCCTCTTCGTTGGCCTGATGACGCTTTACTCCATGATGAAAATTTGGATGGAGGCGTTCTGGAAGGATCCCGAAAGCGCGCCCTTGACCCCGCGCGCCATCCCGGTGGCGATGATCGTTCCGATCGCGGCCCTTGGCGCGATCACCTTGACCATCGGCTTTTACGCCGAACCCTTCGTGACCTTCGCCCAGGATGCATCCGAGGTTCTCGTTGATCCTGATGCTTATGTGGCGGCGGTCTTTGGTGAAACCGTGCAAGTGGGAGAAGCACAATGATCAAGTTTGCGTCCCGTATCGTCGCGTTTGCGTGGCTGTGTGTCGTTTTCCTCATTGAGCTGGTGAAGGCATCGGTTTCTGTCGCCCGTGCGGTGCTTTCGCCGAAACAGAGCCTTAGTCCGGCGGTCGTCGCCGTGCCGCTCGATCTCAAAACCGATTTCGGCATCGCGACGCTTGCAAATCTCGTCAGCCTGACCCCGGGCACGACGTCGATGCATGTCTCCGATGACCGCCGCACGCTTTATGTGCACGTCCTGGACCGCAGGTCGGACGACGAGGTCGTGCGCGAGATTAAAGAAACCTTCGAAACCCGTGTCCAAGCCGTGGAGGCCGCGTAATGGAAAATCTGATCACAACAGCGAATGCCATCCTCGATCCCGCTATCACGGTGCTGATCGTGCTTGTGACCATTGCGCTTGGGGTCACCGCCTACCGGCTCCTCACAGGTCCAAGTTATGCCGACCGCTTTATCGCCATCGACATGATGACGGCCTTGGCGGTCGCCGCCTGCGCGCTTACCGCGCTTGCGACCGGGCGCGGTGAGTTCCTCGACGTGGCATTCGGCCTTGCCCTGATCGCCTTTGTCGCGGCAGCCGCTTTTGCGGGTTTCCTTGAGCGCAAGGCCGCGCGCGTGCGTTCAAACGGCAGCGGGCAAACGGAAGGAGCATCGTCATGATCGAGCTTATCGCATTTCTTCTTAAAATCGGCGGCGTTGCTTTCCTCGGTGTCGCCACCATCGGCTTGATCCGGCTCGATGATCCGTTCCAGCGCATGCATGCGGCCACGAAGGCCGGAACGCTCGGTGCGGGTCTTGTTCTCATCGGCACCATGATCGCAAAGGGCAATGCGGATGCCGCGATGACCGGTACATTCGCCCTTTTGTTTCTCATCCTGACCATTCCGGTCGCAAGTCATTTGCTTGCCCGTGCAGCCTACATCTCGGGCGCGGAACTGTCTGGGATCGGCAATTCCGATGCGCTCCAGGGGCGTATCGACCGCCTAGCCTCTCCGCTTGAGGAAAGACTCGATACCCTTGCCTTTCAAGCGCCCGCCGAGGTCAAGGGCGTCCGCCCGTCGGCGCAGCTTCCGGGCATTGGCGAGCCCGCCGCCGAAGTGCTTGATCCGGAGGGCGCAGCGCTGAAGCCCGCGGATATGCCAATCCGGGCGGAACGGGTGCGCTTCGCGGCTTTCGGCGCCGGCGCGCCCGCATTCGCGGAACGGGTCGCGAAGCTTGCGGTCCGGCTGGAATTGCCGCTGACCGCCGTTATCGCCATCGATACGCGGCTCGCCGAATCGACCTGCGATACAAGCGGCGCCCTCCGCAGCTACCGCAACGCAATCGGTGCCTGGTTGCCGGAAATGCGCGCGCTTGCAGACAAGCTGCCGGTGCCTTTCGACCTTCTTTATGAAGAGGGGGATGCCGAGGACCTGCTGTGCGGAACCGCTGATAGCCGAGAGCTTTTGGTTCTGCCGATCGACGGCTGGGTCGACCATGGCGTGACCTTGCGTACGCCATGCTCCACATGGGACCCCGACGGCCTCCTCCGTCTCGCGGACCGCCATCCGGGGCCCGTCCTTTATGCCGGTGCGATAAAACCCGAGGGCGCCGGTGCCGTTCTCCATGATGGGTCCGATGATGTGCGCTACGCCCTGTCCTTTGCGCTTGAGAACCGGCTTTGGCTCCTCGATGAACTGCGTGTTGTGGGCCAGCTTGATGCCGTCTCCAGGCTTGAGATTGAAGGAATGGCCGCTGCTGCCGATACCCCGGTGCGTTTCATCGACCGTCCGGTTGAACGCAAGGCGCACCCGGTTTTCGAGCCCGGCGAAATGACCGACGTCACGGCTGTCATCTTGCCGGATTTGCCCGGTCCCCGGCGCACAAACTGGTTTGGTGATTTCTGGCAGGACCGGGTTGCGCGCGGCTGGCGCGGCGACGTCCTGGTCTGGACCTGAACCGGGCCTGCTTTAAAAACCGCAATTGACCACGATCTAGAGGGGATGACGTTATCCACGTCATCCCCTTAGTCTTTTGTCCATGCCGCGTATACTCCGTCTCCTATTCCTCTCCAATATGCCGCTTGCCTGGCGTTTGCCGATCGCCATTGCAGTCGCGATGTTTCTCGTCGCCTTCGCCACGACACAGATAGGTCTTGCGACGCTTGAGCAGCGCGAAGAACGGGCGCTCGTTCAAAAGGCGGAGATCTTCCTCGACACGCTCGCAGGCCTCATGCATCCCGCAACCGGGAAAGGGGAGGAGGCGATCCGCCTCGTCTTGTCGGAAGCCGCCACCTTTAAACCGAGTCTGCGGGATGAGGCCGTCGCCTTTTGCTGTCTTGCGGGCGAGCGGGTCGTGATGGCGGAGCAAGCCCTTGGCACCGAAAGCGGTGCGCTTTTGCGGAACCATACGCAATCGACGAAAAACCTCGCCCATGGCGAGAGCGCGGTGGCGATCGAAGAGGAGCGCCAAAAGCTGCTGGTGGCGCGGGCATTCGAAAGCGAGACCGAACGTTTCGTTCTGGCCGGCGTTTTCGATATTCAGCTTCTTTTGGGAGAGCGGCGCGCCAACCGCCAGCTTGCGCTTCTCATTGACATGATACTTGCCTTTGCCTGTGCGGTCCTTGCTTTTGTCGTGACGCGCTGCAGCCTACGGCCCATCGACCGGCTGACGGAAGAGCTGACAAGTGTCGGAAACGGGGCAGGCGCGGTGCCTCTCCCCAAACCCGCACCCAACACCGAAATCGGCCGGCTTGAAAGCGCCATCAAACGCCGGCTTGAGGAGGAGGACTACCGCTCGAAACTGATCGCAGAAGCGTCCGAAAAGGAGCGGCATACGGTGCTTGCCCAGTTGGCCGCAGGGCTTGCCCATGAGGTGCGCAACCCTCTTGCAGGGCTTCTGGGCGCCATTTCAACCTTGCGCCGTTTCGGCGCCGATGAAAAGGTCCGGACTGACACCCTTGATTTGATGGAGCGCGGCTTGAACAGCATAGAGCGCGTGGCGGCCACTATGCTCTCCACCTACCGGCCGCATGCGAAAGGCCGCGACTTGCTGCGCGCCGATATCGACGATCTGTCGCTTCTCATTCAGCCGGAACTGAAGCGAAAGAGCCTGTTCTTTGAGGGTGAGAACGGGCTGACCGAATCCTTCCCAACCGACGCTGACGGGGTGCGCCAACTGCTCCTCAACCTGCTCTTGAACGCATGCAATGCGGCACCGGCGGGCGGAACAGTGCGGCTCGCGATCCAGCCCGTTAAGGGCGGCCTGCAGTTTCAGGTGTCCGACAACGGTCCGGGCCTTTCCGATGATGTGCTTGCGGTCATCGCCGATGAGGCGGGCGCGCCTGTTCCCAAGAACAAGCGGCTTGGCCTTTGGCTGGTTGCCCGCATCATCGATGATCTTCAAGGTCAGGTGGCCGTTGAAAGCCGTGAAGGGCGGGGAACGACCGTCAAGGTGACGCTCAAGCCGCTGCGGCATCACACCGGCGACAATGTTGGTGAGGCGTGATGGCGGAGTTTCTCCTGCTTGTCGAAGACGATCCCGTGCTTGGGCCTTCGCTGGAACAGCGCCTGGTGCTTGAAGGCTTTGCCGTCAGGCACGCCATCTCGCTTGCCGAGGCGCGGGAGATCCTCCGTCAGAGCCCGCCCAGCCTTGTCCTGTCCGATATACGCTTGCCGGACGGCAGCGGCGAAACCTTGATCGACGATCTTTCCGACCGGCTCGGCGCCATCCCCACCATCTTCATGACGGCCTACGGGGATTTGGAACAGGCGGTCCGTTTGCTTCGCCACGGCGCGCGCGACTACCTCGTCAAACCCTTCGACCTCGATGAATGCGTCGAAAGGCTGAAGGCCCTTTCGGAGAGGAGCGCCTCGGTGTCGGAGGCCGAACCTTTTGACACGTTCGGTCTTTCGGACGGTACCGCGCAGATCCGCAAGACGCTTGAAAAGGTTGCCGATGTCGACTTGCCGGTCCTTATCCTGGGTGAAACGGGCACGGGCAAGGAAGTGGCGGCCCGCTTTCTCCATGCGGCGTGCAGTGAAAAGGATGCGCGGTTTCTGGCGGTCAATTGCGGGCAGTTGTCGCTGGAACTCGCGGACTCAACCCTTTTCGGCCATGAGAAGGGCGCCTTCACGGGTGCGCATCAGCGTCAGCTTGGGGTCTTCGAGACGGTTGGCAGCGGCACGCTTCTTCTCGATGAGATCGGAGAAATCCCGCCGCCCATTCAAGTGAAGATATTGCGGCTGTTGCAGGAACGGATGTTTCAACGGCTCGGCAGCCATAAGGACATTCCATTCGAGGGCCGCGTCGTCTGTGCCACGAACCGGGATTTGGAGGATGCTGTCGCGGACGGTCATTTCCGTGAGGACCTGTGGTACCGCATCAATGTCGTTACGGTCCGCATTCCGCCGTTGCGTGACCGGACGGATGAAATCGAGCCGCTGCTTACCCGCTTTCTGGCCGATGCGGCCGCCCGGTTCTCACGGCCCATGCCCGAACTCGATGAGGAAACACTTGCCGCAGCGCTTGCCTATGACTGGCCGGGCAATATCCGGGAGCTGCGAAACCGTGCGGAGCGCGCGGTTGCATTGAGCGATGCGGGCAAGGTGGGCGCCGCGGATCTGTTTCCGGAAAAAGGCGGATCGTTCGACGCGGCGCATGGCCTTGGAAAGGCCGATTCCCTTCTGACGCTTGCCGATGTGCGCGATGCGGCTGAGTGCGCCCACATCCAATCGGTCCTTGACCGTGAGAGCGGAAACATGCGGGCCACGGCCGAAGCGCTTGGCATTTCGCGCACCACCTTGTGGGAAAAGCTGCGCCGTTTCGGGTTGTCGGGCGAGGGGAGGTGACCCTTCGGGCCCGGCGTCGCTTTCAGCAAAGGACGCCCCAACTCAACACCTTCCTGCAAAAGAGAAGGGACTGTCTGCCCGTCTCGTCCGTCGAGTTCCAAGTCATCGGTTAGCGTTTGGCTGCGTTCGAACCGACGCATTCGCCCTTTCCCCTTGATTGGCGAGGGCTGGGTGACGGCCCGATGTTCGCGTGGCCGCCGATGGGCCAGTTCCCCGATCAGGTCCGGGAGGTGGCGCGGGTGAAAGGACAAACGTGCTTCCCGGCCGCAAGCCGGGGGCCAGCAGCGAACTCGATCTTTCGCTATTCCGTCACCGCAACCCTGATGCGCGTCATTCCACCGCGGCCTTCGGCAATGAGAGCGGTTGACCTCGATCAAATTCCGTCTACTTAGATTTCAAGAATTTCTGAAATTTCAAAATGCACTGATTCAAATGATGGGTGCGCGATGGAACTGTCTCCGCTTCAACAGGATTTCGTGCTTCATTTCGGCGAAATGGGCTCGCGCTGGGGCATTAACCGCACGGTCGGTCAAATCTATGCCCTCCTGTTCCTGAGCGAGCAGCCGCTCAACGCCGACCAAATCGTCGAAAAGCTTGGCTTTTCCCGTTCCAATGTCTCCATGGGCCTGAAGGAACTGCAGGCCTGGAACCTCGTGCGCCTTAAGCATCTGCCCGATGACCGGCGGGACTATTTCACCACGCCAGACGATCTTTGGGCCATCGTGCGCACCCTCGTTGAGGAGCGGAAGAAACGCGAAATCGATCCGACCCTGACGAAACTGCGCGAGCTTGAAATGCAGCAGCCGGGAAACGGGGCCGACGCCCATGCCCGCGAACGTATCAGCGCATTGCGTGAACTGATCGAGCTCGTCACCGGCTGGTACGACGACATGAACAAGCTTGAAACGGAGAGGTTGATCCAACTGTTGGCGCTGGGCAGCAAGGTGCAGGGTTTTATCGAGAAGACGGAAAGGATCATCCACCTTGGAGGACGGCCTCAAACCGGATCTCCCAAAGCGAAAGGCGAGGAGGCCTGAGCCATGGAGACGCTGCTTCTGTCGCGCATTCAGTTTGGCGCGAATATCTCCTTCCACATTCTCTTTCCGACCATCACGATTGCGCTCTCCTGGGTGCTCCTTTTCTTCAAGCTTCGCTTTTCAGCGACCGGCGACATGCGCTGGATGGATGCCTATCGCTTCTGGGTGAAGGTCTTTGCGCTGTCTTTCGCCATGGGCGTCGTTTCCGGCATTACCATGAGCTTCCAGTTCGGCACCAATTGGCCGGGTTTCATGGAAACGGTCGGAAACATCGCCGGGCCGCTTCTCGCCTATGAGGTTTTGACCGCCTTCTTCCTGGAGGCCGTGTTCCTCGGCATCATGCTGTTCGGTTTTTCCCGCGTGCCGGGATGGCTTCACACGCTCGCGACCTTCCTTGTCGCCTTCGGCACTCTGATGAGCGCCTTCTGGATTCTGGTGCTGAACTCCTGGATGCACACGCCTGCTGGCTTCGAGATGCGCGATGGCGTTGCGCATGCGACCGATTGGTTTGCCATTATCTTCAACCCGTCCATGCCATACCGGCTGCTCCACATGCTCTTGGCGAGCGGGCTGACGGTGGCGTTCCTCATTGCCGGTTTCTCGGCTTTCCGCTGGCTGATCGGCGACCGTTCGGATGAGGTTCGCTTGACGTTGAAGACGGGCATCGTGCTTGCAGCCGTCCTGATCCCCGCCCAGATCTTCGCGGGCGATCTGCACGGGCTCAACACGCTTGAGCACCAGCCCCAAAAGGTTGCGGCCATGGAGGCGAATTGGGAGACGGGTCCGAATGTCCCGCTCGTGCTCTTCGCCTTGCCGGACCAGGAGGCGCGCGAGAACCGTTTCGAGATAGCGATCCCGAACGGCGCGAGCATCGTTCTTAAACATGATCCGGACGGTGTCGTTCCGGGGCTCAATGATTTCGTGGCCGAGGATGGAACGCTGCTCCATCCGCCGGTCGCGCCGGTCTTCTGGTCGTTCCGGGTGATGGTCGGTGTCGGCGTGCTCATGCTCCTGATGTCGTGGGCGGGCGCTTATCTTCTTTGGCGGCGCGGGACCGACGGCATGAACCCGTGGCTTTTGCGCGGTTTTGTCGCCATGAGCTTTTCCGGTTGGCTGGCGACGCTTGCCGGCTGGTACACGACGGAAATCGGACGCCAGCCCTGGCTCGTCCAGGGTGTCATGAAAACCGCGGATGCGGTCGCCGATGTGCCTGCGCCGATGGTGATGGGGACGCTCGTGGCCTATCTCGTGGTCTATGCGGTGCTGATTGCGGCTTATGTGGGTGTTCTTTTCTATCTGGCGCGCAAGGCGGCGTCTGGCCAAATGCCAGAACCCATGACGCCGCAATCGGGCGATGCGCCCGTGCGGCTTGTGCCTGCCGAGTGAGTGGGAGTGATCGAGATGATGACCCTTTTCGGCGACCCCGCTGTCTGGCTTCCCATTGTCTTTGCTTCGCTGATGGGCTTGTCCATTCTGATCTATGTGGTTCTCGACGGCTACGACCTCGGCGTCGGCGTGCTGTTCCCATTCGCCGACGATGATGAGAAAGACCGGATGATCGCCTCCATCGGTCCCTTCTGGGATGCGAATGAGACATGGCTCGTTCTGGCGATCGGCCTTCTTCTCGTTGCCTTTCCGGTGGCGCACGGCGTCATTTTGACGGCGCTCTATCTGCCGGTCGCCGTCATGTTGATCGGGCTGATTTTGCGGGGCGTCTCATTCGAGTTCCGCGCAAAGGCGCCCGCGCCTCGTAAGCGGCTTTGGAACAACGCGTTTTTCGCAGGCTCGCTGATGACGTCTGTGGCGCAGGGCTACATGCTCGGGCTCTACATCATGGGTCTGGAGTGGGCACCCGCGACGATCGCCTTTGCCCTTTTGACGGCGCTTTTTCTCACGGTTGGCTACAGTTTCATCGGCGCCACCTGGCTGATCTTGAAAACCGGGGACGACTTGCAAAAAAAGGCGGTGCGCTGGGCACGGCGCGGCCTTTTGGGTGCAGTCGGAGGGATTGCCGCCGTTTCCGTCGCAAGTCCCTTGGTGAGCCCGCGCATTTTCGAGAAATGGTTCGCGATGCCGGAATTCCTCCTGCTTGCGCCCTTGCCGGTCATGTCATTGCTGCTAATCGGTGCTCTTTGGATGATGCTGCGGCATTTGCCGCATGAACACGATCATTGGAGCTGGGTGCCGTATCTGACGGCGATGGGTTTGTTCGCGCTTGCCTTTGCGGGTCTTGCCTACTCGTTCTACCCTTATGTGGTGCCGGAATACTTGACGATTTATGAGGCGGCCGCGGCCCCGGAAAGCCTGTTCATCATTCTGGCCGGGACGGTCTTCGTGCTTCCGACAATCGTTGGCTATACGGTGCTCGCCTATGTGATCTTCCGCGGTAAGGCGACGGAGTTGCGTTACGACTAGAGCTTGTCGCGATTAGCCTTCGAATTGCGCGCGGCAGCCATCGAGAAACTCCCGGATGGCACTGATATCGCCGTCCATGGGGATTTCCAGGGTCGGCTGGTTGGCTACGCCGAAGGAGATTTCGTCGCTGTCCTGCATCGCGGTCCAGATCGGATCTGTGATCCGGATCGCGGTTTGGATTCCGGCTGATTCAGAACCTGCGATTGAGACGGTACCACGATAGATTTGCTCGAATCCGGTCCCCCGCACGAGGACGCCCTGCGGAACGCCTCCGGGCAGGTTGCCGAATTCGACGTCCATCAATACCGGAATGAACGGCCCCTGATAGCCCTCTTCGCAGGTTGCCCGAAAAAGGAACAAATCCGTTTCGGGAACGCCATAGAACAGAGAGAGGACGTTGTTGTCGGTCACTGGCGACGTGGTGCGGCTGGTGAACCACTCACCCTCGTCTTCGTTTCCATCATCCGCAGCGGGCAGCGCGTCGGGTGTCTCCGGCGCGTCGGGTGTCTCCGGCGCGTCGGGCGCATCGGGTGCCGGAAGCGGTGGCGGCGCAGGCTGCTGTGCGGGTGTTGCCGCAACTTCTCGTTGCTCTTCGCCCTCAGCGTCCGGGTCGGCGGCGGCCGGGTCTTCGACAGGTTCAAGCGGCCTCGCGACAATGGCGGACGGCGCCTCGGCAGGTTCGGCGGGCGCCAGAGGCGCAGCTTCAACCGGCCCCGGCGTTGCAATGGCGGTTGCCGTCCAAGGGCATTGCGCTTGGAAGACCTCGAACGCCCGGCCAGAGCCGCGCAAGGGCAGGTCGATGTCCACATCGCCGAAACGGATATTGGCGACGAACCCGCTTTGCAGCGCGCCGATCAACGGATCGTTCGGGAATAGCTGGAAGCGCGGCGCGTAACCTGCCGGTTCATAAAACTCAGCTGTTGCCTGGTAGGTGAAACTGCGGCCCTGAACCCGGAAGGTGAGGGGCATGACCATGCCTTCAGCACCGTCGGGCAGGGCGGCCCAGGGCACGATGACATCCGCCGGCCGGCCCGGCCCCTGGCAACTGACCAGCATGCCGAAATTCACGCCGCAGTCGGCGCAATCGGCGATCGCGATATCGGGTCCTTGTCCCATCACACTCCAGGTGCGGCCCCAGTTCTGGGCATCGGCCGTGCCGGCCCACATGATCGCGGCAAGAGCCAATGCGCCAGCCGCGCCAATGAGCGAAAACCGCTTGAAGGAAAGGGAAGACAATCCGCGCATATCGTTTTCCTCCAGGTCCTATCACCCCGTCCTGCAAGTGGTGATGGCAAACGCGAAATGAATGCGTTGTGAACGCTTTCGAGCGTCAAATTGGCCGTGTTGGCTCGTTTCTTTATCAGCGTCTCCAAAGCGGCGAAATTATGCCGTCTGCTTGCCGCATTGGCGTTGAGCCCCTATGGAAAGCGACTTTGCCGAACCGCTTTTGTCTGCCATGCCGCCCTCTCGCGCACCACAACTTGAGTTCACCGGTCTCTATAACGGCCCCGATACCCTGGCGCTCGCCGATTGGCGTGCGCGCATCAACGCCCTTTATACGCAGGTGCGTGCGATCCCCGACGCAAAAGCTGCCCGGCGTTATTGGCAAGACAGCCGTTCCGCTCTGTTCCGCGACCATCCCATGTCGCCAATACCTCACGACAGGCGCGCGGGGCTGACGGAGATTCCCGTTTATCCCTACGATCCCGCCTTGCGGTTCGAGGTCGGGATTGAACCCGCCGACGGACCTTCGGTTGAGGTGCCGGTCGGCAATGACGGCGTCTTGCTCCGCAGGCCGCATAGCCGCACCATCGGTCTTGAGCCCGTCTTCGGAAAAGAGATGACCCTGTTTTGGATCGAAGGCTATGGCGGCGGGCTATTCCTGCCGTTCAAGGACGCAACGAACGGGACCGAGACCTATGGCGGCGGGCGTTATCTCATCGATTCCATAAAAGGCGCCTATCTTGGGTTAAGTGCGGTCCAGGCGTTTATTCTGGACTTCAATTTCGCCTACTACCCGTCATGCGCGCATAACCCGGAATGGATCTGTCCGCTTGCGCCTGAGGAGAACAGCGGGTTTCCGGCTATTCGCGCGGGTGAGCGTAACCGTCCCGGCAATTGACGCATCCAACGTCCCGTCACGCTTGCGTCACCGAGAAGTGAAATGGCGTGGCGTTGTAATGCTTTGTCGCGGGCGGGATATCCTCGCGTGTCACCAGCGCACTCTTTCAACTGCGTTGCTGACTGTCACCCATAGCAGACATTAAGCTTGCGATTGCGGTGGCCTTAAGGGCGGTCCGTTGCTTTTTCTGGCCGCGGATACGCAAAAAGGGGAACGCAAATGGCGTTTACGGTTGCAAATGCACTACGTGGCGACGCCCCGCGCGATGTGCTGCGGCGCGGAACGATCATCGGTATCATCGCCTTCCTGACCCTTATCGACCTTTTCGGCAGCCAAGCGCTCCTGCCGCGCCTCGTTGCGCTCTACGGCGTCGACGCGGCCACGATGGGTTTTGCGGTCAATGCCTCGACCATCGGCATGGCGGTTTCCGGACTGACGGTTGCCTGGTTCAGCGACCGGATCGACCGGAAGAAGGGCATCTGGGTTAGCCTTGCGCTCCTTTCCGTCCCGACGCTTTGTCTTGCCTTCACCAGGGACGCCAGTGTCTTCATGGCGCTTCGCATCGCGCAGGGCGTCTTCATGGCGGCCGCCTTCACACTGACGATGACCTATCTGTCGGAGACATGCAGCAAGACGGCGGCCGCCGGCGCGATGGCCGCCTATATCACCGGCAATGTGGCCTCGAACCTCTTCGGCCGCCTGATGGCGGCCTCGCTTGCCGATTGGGTGGGCGTTTCGGGCAGCTTCATCGGCTTTGCGGTTCTCAATCTTCTCGGTGCTTTCATCGCCTTCCGCTATCTTTGCCCCACTCTTCCTCCGCCCGCTCCAATCCGCGTGTCTCCGTTGAAAGCCTGGGCGGAGCACATGCGCTCCGCCCAGTTGCGCGCGGCCTTCTTCATCGGCTTCCTGCTTCTCTTCGTGTTTGTCGGCGTCTTCACCTATGTGAACCTCGAATTGGTCGGCCCACGGCTTGCGCTCGATCCGGTCTATCTGGGCCTTGTCTATTTCGTCTTCCTGCCGTCGCTCTTCACCACCCCGGTCGCCGGTTCGGTCGCCGCGCGCTATGGCGCGCGACCCGTTTTCTGGGCGGCAAGCATCGCGACGTGTGCGGGCCTCGCAATGGCGCTTTCGGCGAGCCTTTCGGTGGTGCTTCTCGGATTGGCGATCGCGGGCGCGGGCACCTTCTTCGCCCAGGCCGCGGCCACCGGTTATGTGGGGCGTACGGCGCGGGCGAACCATGCTGCGGCAAACGGGCTTTATCTCACCAGCTACTATTTGGGCGGGCTCATCGGTTCCATCGTGCTTGGACAGGTCTATACCGCTTTTGGCTGGACGGTCTGTGTCGCGGTGCTTCTGGGCGCCATGCTGCTCGCCGCGCTGATCGCCATTGCTCTTGCTGAGCGGCGGGATTGAGTTGCGGTACGCGCATCACATCATGCATTCAATCGCGATTAGGGCTTCCGGTCAGCGGTGCAACTGTGGCAGATGGCCGGAGGCTCACGCGGAATAACGGGATAGCGTCATGGCGAAAGACCAGGGCCGGGCTGCCCGGCATACGAAGTCGGTGAATCTGGCGCTTCAAGGCGGCGGCGCCCACGGCGCCTTCACCTGGGGCGTTCTTGACTATCTCTTCGAGGAAGACCGCATCTGGGTCGAAGCCATTTCGGGCACGAGCGCGGGTGCGATGAATGCGGTGGTTGCTTCGCAGGGCATGTATGACGCCGGTGCCGCCGGTGCCCGCGAGGCCCTTGAAGACTTCTGGCATGCCGTTTCCAAGGCAGGTCAGACAAGCCCGATCCAGCGCAGCCCGCTTGACCGTATGCTGGGCCGCTGGTCGCTCGACATGTCCCCGGCTTACCTTTGGATGGACCTGATGAACCGGATGGCGTCGCCTTATGACATCAATCCGCTTGGCCTCAATCCGCTGCGCGATCTCGTCGATGAGTTCGTCGATTTCCAAAAGGTGCGCGATTGCCAGGACATGCTGATATACCTCTCGGCCACGAATGTGGAGACGGGCAAGGTGCGGGTTTTCCACCGCGACGAGATCACCCTCGATGTGGTGATGGCGTCGGCTTGCCTGCCCTTCCTTTTCCATGCGGTTGAGATCGACGGCGTGCCCTATTGGGATGGCGGTTATATGGGCAATCCGGTGCTCATGCCCTTCATCGAGGAAAGCCCGAGCGACGACATCATCATCGTCCAAATCAACCCGGTGGAGCGTAAGGGCGCGCCGCGCAATGCGCGCGACATCCTGAACCGGGTGAATGAGATCACCTTCAATGCCTCGCTCTTGAAAGAACTGCGGATGATCGATTTCGTCTGCAGTCTGATTGAGGAGGGCAAGCTTGGAGAGAGCGATTACCGGCGCACCAAGGTGCATCTCATTGAGGCAACGGAAGAGATGAGTGATCTCGGGGCGTCATCGAAACTCAATGCCGAGTGGGATTTTCTCATCCATTTACGCGACATCGGGCGGAAAGCCGCGGCCGATTGGGTCGATAGCCATTTCGATGCCATCGGCGAGCACTCGACCGTCAATCTGAAAGACATGTTCGCCGGCACGATCCTCCGGAATTAGAAACCCATGCGCGACGTGATTGCCGCGGCTCCGCCATTCGTGCTGGCGATGCCGGTCATGACCGTCCTGCTTATCGTGCTCCCGGATATTGCCCTTTGGCTTCCAAACGTGATGGAGTGAGCCCATGGTGCTTGGCATTGCAGAACCGGTTCAGGATGAAAAGCGCGGGCTGGAGACGCGGCTTGCTGCGCGTACAGGCCGTCTTTCAACGCATACCTGCGGGGCGGCGCCGAACGCGCTGCAGGGCAATCTTGTGATTGTTCCGCAGGCCTTCGCCGATGATTTCGCCGATTACTGCGCCCTCAACCCAAAGCCCTGTCCGCTTCTTGCAAAATCGGAACCCGGCGATCCGGCGCTGCCGGTTCTGGGCGAAGACATCGATATCCGCACGGATCTTCCGGGCTACCGGGTCTGGCGCGATGGGATGCTGTCAGCCGAAGTCGCCGATGTGCGCGATGTCTGGCGTAGCGATTTCGTGAGCTTCGTCATCGGCTGCTCGTTCTCGTTCGAGGCGGCTTTGATGGCGGCGGGCATCAGGCTCCGGCACATCGCGCTGGGCCGGAACGTGCCGATGTTCGTGACCAATAGGGAGACCGAACCCGCCGGGCCGTTTAGGGGCAAGATGGTTGTCTCCATGCGCCCCATCGCGGCCGAGGATGTGGCGCGCGCCGTGGATATCACGCGCGCCGTGCCCAACGCGCACGGCGCACCCGTGGACATCGGCTCACCCGAGGCCATCGGCATCACCGATATTGCGGCACCGGATTTCGGCGATGCCATTGACGTGCGCGCGGACGAAACGCCGGTGTTCTGGGCGTGCGGGGTGACGCCGCAGGTCGCGCTTCAAAACGCCAAACTGCCCATTGCGATCACCCATCGCCCGGGTTCCATGCTTGTCACCGACCGCCCGCTCGATTGGGCGCCTTCGCAGCACGGATAAGGGATGGCGAAGCCCCGCATCGCCTTTATCGGCATCGGCAATATGGGCGCGCCGATGGCGGCGCATGTGTCTTCGGTTGCCGGGACCCTGATCCTTTTCGACGCCCGGCCCGAGATGGCGGAAGAGGTGGCCGCCAAGACGGGCGCAACGGTCGCGTCCTCGCTTGCTGCAGCCGCAGATAGCGCGGATATGGTTATCACCATGCTGCCGAACGCCGATGTCGTTCGCGAGGTCGTGCTGGGCAAAGGGAACGCTCTTCTTCCGGCGCTTTCCGCTGGCGCCATTATCATCGATATGAGTTCGTCCTTCCCGCCTGCGACGCGTGCACTGGGCAATGAGCTGAGGGAACGGGGCATTGCGTTTCTCGATGCCCCGGTTTCGGGCGGGGTGAAGCGGGCCGTTTCCGGCACGCTTTCCATCATGCTTGGCGGCGATGATGCGGCCGCTCTCGATAAGGTCGAGCCCGTCCTTGCCGCGATGGGTACGGTTTACCGGACGGGCGGTCTCGGTTCCGGCCACGCACTAAAGGCGCTGAACAATTATGTCTCCGCAGCCGGGCTTGCAGCAGCGGCCGAGGCGGTCATCGTCGGGCGCGCCTTTGGTCTCGACCCGGCTGTGATGATCGATGTGATCAATCAATCGACCGGCAAGAACAACGCGACCGAAAACAAGTTCCACCAGTTCATTCTAAACGAGAACTTTAACTCCGGTTTCGCCCTCGATCTGATGGCCAAGGATATCCGCGCAGCGGACGGATTGGCGAAGGCTATGGGGCTGGTGCCTCCCGGCCTATCGGAGACGGCTCAACGCTGGTCAAAAGCAGATAAGGCGCTCGGCAAGGATGCCGACCACACCGCCTATTTCCGTTTCATCGGAAGGCTGATGGACGAGGGCGGTTAACCGTCTCAGCAGTCGAGCGTGTTCACCTTTTCCCATTCGGAGAGGTGGCTCTTGAAATCGGTCCACTCGTTCATCTTGAGCTTTGCAAAGGCGGCGACGGTCTTGGCGCCGAGCCCGTCGGTGAGCGTTCTATTCGCTTGAAGCGCGCGCAGCGCATCGAGAAGATTGAGCGGAAGCTTCTTTGCGTCCTCCACCGTGTGGCCTTCGGTGTACATGTTGATGTCGAGGCGCTTGCCGGGGTCCGCTTTCGTCTCGATCCCGTCAAGGCCGGCGGCAAGGATGGCGGCTGGCAGGAGATAGGGATTGGCCGCGCCGTCCGCCAGACGAACCTCGAAACGTCCGTCATCGGGGATGCGCACCATATGGGTCCGGTTGTTGCCGCCATAGGTGACGGTGTTGGGCGACCATGTGGCCCCGGATGCCGTGACCGGCGCGTTGAGACGCTTGTAGGAATTCACCGTCGGGTTGGCGATGGCGCAGAGCGCCTCGGCATGCGCCATCAGCCCGCCGAGGAAATTGTAGCCGAGCGCTGAAATCCCAAGCTCGCCATTATCGTCGTGGAAGAGGTTCGTCGCCCCGTCCGGCGACCACACGCTGATATGGGCGTGGCAGCCATTGCCCGTCAGGTTTTCAAAGGGCTTCGGCATGAAGGTTGCCCGCAATCCGTGCTTCTCGGCAATCGACTTGACCATGTATTTGAAGAAGGCGTGCCGGTCGGCGGTCAGAAGCGCGTCGTCATATTCCCAGTTCATTTCAAACTGGCCGTTCGCGTCTTCGTGGTCGTTCTGGTACGGCCCCCAGCCGAGCGCCTGCATGGC
>JAKSCL010000415.1 GCA_022360615.1 Hyphomicrobiales bacterium | reverse complement strand
GTGAGCTTCGATGAAGCACTGGTCTTTTTGAGCGAAAACCCGCACATCACGGGCTATGTGGTCGCCAGCAACGGCGTGATCTTCGCCCGCGTCCGCAACGGCCCCATCGTCTTTTCGGTGCCGCAGGCGGGGACGGGCTGCATGACGCGGCCCGCGCCCATCCATGTTCCGGAGTTTTTTATTATGGCGCATCCGGAATTGGTACCCGGCGAACGGAGCTGACGCTCCTCAACTGATATCCGACAGTGTGTCCAAGGGGGGAGCGGACACACCGAAGCGCCCGGAAGTTGTCCGGCGGGTGTTGCGATTATGGCCCCAGTCACATGACTACCTGCCTGGATCCGGCAAGGGCTGATTTAGGAACGTATTTGACCGAAACAGGTTGTTGAGAGAATGTAGCTTTCCAGAGGTCAATGGAGGCTGGTTTGTCTGTGCGCTGGATAGGTCTTGGCGTGGTCGCCATGCTGTTTGTGGTCTTTGTGCTGACTGCGATTTACCCCAACCCATACCGCTGGATTCATACTTCAATCTCGCAATCAGCACAGGAGTTTGCGAAAAGCTTTGAGGAGCCCAAGCTGCCGTCGACTCTGGATAAATATGCCGTGCGTTCATTGATGCCGGATTGCAAGAATGGGCTTCTCCTAAATGACGGCACACGCGCCATTTTTGCTTGTCGGGACGGTGATGAAACCGATTTGCTTGCGTTTATCGCTGATGAAAATGCGCGAGATGGTCTCATGCCTGGTGCCCGGACCTTAATCGTCAAAGTGCGTGATGACGGTTTGTGGATGGGATCACTTGGCAAGAACAAATGGGACTTCGATCCGCAAACGAAGACCATCAACTCTGACAGCACCATTCAAGACCGGTGCGTGGCGAAGGAGGGGGGCGGCTTGGGATGTTATCCGCCTCCGTCGCGCTAGCTTTATTGGATTCTCCGCTCACGAACTGGCTCTGGACGCCTGAGCGCTATCGGCTGACCTGCTCTTTGAAGCCGGTGGTGACCTGCTGGTACAACCAGCGGTAGGAAAGTGTTCTTGTTTGCAAGCGGCGTATGTGTTGCGTTTGGCCTTCGAACTCCAACTGGCAATGCTAAAGAAGAATAGAGATGCTCTGCCATCACGCGGCCGCGGCTGCGGTGGCTGGGACGGGCGTGTTCAAAATCAAAGACAATCCCACGCACCACTACTTAGCGCGTGAAGGCAAGGGCGAAAGAGTTGATCTGATCACTTTGGATCAGCTGGTTGAAAATGTGAGCCGGGTGTCACTTGTGAAAGTGGATGTACAGGGCGGCGAGGCAGGTGTACTAGGGGGTGCCAAGGATTTGCTCAACCGGCGCGAGGCTGCCTGGCTCATTGAAATCATGAGCCCGAAACACACGTATGCAGCGGATGTCGAGTTGATTGCGTCGACCGTCGAAGTGTTCTTTGACGGCTTTATGGACACCCGTGCTCCTCTGCCAAAAGTCAGATGCGCCAGTGAATTCAGGGATTATCTCGGTTCACTTGATCGTAAGTTTACGGACTTTGCTCTAATCCCCTGAGCGTGAATTCCTCGCTTTCGCGGTCGCATGCGTGGCAATTTAGCATCCGCTACGGGCATCAGCTTCGATGAAGTGCGGGTCTTTTTGAGCGAAAACCCGCACATCACGGGCTATGTGGTCGCCAGCAACGGCGTGATCTTCGCCCGCGTCCGCAACGGCCCCATCGTCTTTTCGGTGCCGCAGGAGGGGACGGGTTGCATGACGCGCCCCGTCCCGATTGCCTTGCCCCCCGGCTTCATCGACGCGCATCCCGAACTGAAAGCGGGCGAGGGGGCTTGAGGGCGCCGGCCGCCAAGCGGGGAATCGGAGGATGCGTGTTTGCTGCGTTCCTTCTCGCCTTGGGCCGGTGATCCCGCCATTGCGATTACGGCGATAGGACCCATGTCATAGGCGGCCGGTCTGGGTTTGCCACTTGGGCAAGGGGTTTGGCATGGTTAAGCAGGATCGCCGATCCGTTCGATCGGGCAAAGAAGAAGGAATGGCAATGCGCAGACTGCTTCCGGTCCGTCCGGTCTTTATGGTTTTCGTGGCGGCGTTGATTTTGAGCGTGGCGAGTGCCGGTGCCGCTTTTGCCCATG
>JAKSCL010000361.1 GCA_022360615.1 Hyphomicrobiales bacterium | reverse complement strand
TGTCGAAAATGCCCTTTGACGGCAAGCGCATGATTTTCGGCGGCTTCGAGATGATCTTTGAGACCTAGGTCGTGGTGAGGAAAAGCGGGCACCGATTTTCCGTCCGGACACGCGAAAAAACAAAGACTTGGAGCAATTGAGCGATGCAAACTCAATCCAATCCATCAAATGCCGGGACTAAACACCTAGAACCATAACCGGACGTGGCGGCGAGCACGCAACTTGCACGACCACCTGCGTTCATGGCGTCCAGCCTGAACATGTCTTCGCGGTCTAGGCGAGCCCTGAAGCCGGTTCCAGTGGATCAGCTGGAAAATGAATTGGCACAGGCTGCGGCATAAAGCGCCTGGCGGTCGCCAAGCAAACCGATCATGGCGCCCGCGATGTTTTGGCCGGTGACGGCTTCAAGCGCCTCGAATCCCGGCGCAACATTCACTTCGCAAATCGTCAGGCCTTCGGCACCGAAAAGGAAATCAACCGCCGCGATCTCAAGTTCGAGTGTCTTCATGGCCTCAAGGGCAAGCCTCACGGCGGCGCTAGGCGCAACCACCGCTGTCGCCCGGCCCCCAAGGGCGACGTTCGAGCGAAACTCCCCAGGCGGCGCCTCCCGCAACATCGCCGCTACCACATGGCCA
Source organism: Hyphomicrobiales bacterium (assembly GCA_022360615.1). Lineage (GTDB taxonomy): Bacteria > Pseudomonadota > Alphaproteobacteria > Rhizobiales > JAKSCL01 > JAKSCL01. Next base: position 1,454 of record JAKSCL010000361.1, on the reverse strand, counting down.
CCGGCGACAAGGATGCGCAAATCGCGCCCGGCACTTGTCGAGACGAACGCCTGAGCGAGAAGCCTGCGTCTGGCCCCGTACCGCGCTATGATGACGGCAAGCTCCTCCGCTCCCCGGCAAAGCCGGACATGCTGTCCTTGCCGGCCGGCAAGCGGCTTAACGACGAGCGGAAAGCCGACGGCCTTGCGAATGCGCTCCAGGCCGCCTCCGGGTTCCAATGCAACGCTTGCGGGGCACGGCAGCCCTGCCTCTTTCAGCGCAAGCGCGGTCCCGAGCTTGTCGACCCCAAAAGAGAGACCGCGGGAACCGGGTTGGCAGACCACGCCGCCCGCTTCCAGCGCGGCCACAAGGGCACGCCCGTGACGCCCCGTCCGCGCACCGCGGCGGGCAAAGACGGCGCGTGGCGGCGGGATCACCGTTCCACGGTGCCGGTAAACGGATGCGCCGAACGGGCCCGTTCTGATGCCCACATGCCTGGGATCGACGAAAGCAGGACGAAATCCGCGGCGCGCGATTTCCTCCGCCAAACGGCGGTTGGAGTAACTCGGCGACAGCGTTTCACGGGCAAGCAACCAGATGTCGGCTCCGCGCGCCAGCCCATTCCTTTCTTGGATCAACCAGCCGAGAGCATTGGCGTCGGACCATCCGGAACGCATTTCGGTTTCCAAGCGTTTTTGGCTCCTGTTACCCTTCTCTTCTTATGTCAACGATCAAGGCAGGTGTTTATTCCACGAGAGAGCAAACACATGCTGCCTGCAGTTCTCCCGCGAACGGCATTGGAGCCCGAGAATGGCCAGCACCATCATTCCCACCATGCGCTATGCAGACGCGCAGAAAATGATCGATTGGCTTTGCGACACTTTCGGTTTTGAGCGGCACCTCGTCGTTGAAGACGGCGAAGGCGGCATCGCACATGCTCAACTAACGCTTGGCGCTGGGATGATCATGCTTGGCAGCGAATGCGATGACGACTTCGGCAAGCTACAATCAACGCCGTCCACGCTCGGCGGGATAAGCCAGAGCCCTTACGTCATGGTGCCAGATGTGGACGCCGTCTGTGAACGCGCGCGGGCAACCGGCGCCGAGATCGTTATGGAACCAAAGGACGAGGACTATGGCGGCCGCGGCTTTTCCTGCCGCGATCCCGAAGGTCAGTTGTGGAACTTCGGCAGCTACGATCCCTGGGCGGGGACATAGTACCGCAGTTCCTTGCAACCTGAACCTCAACAGCATAATGTTCTTGATTTGTTCCTTTCGTAACATCATGCTTAAGCCGCCATGCAGCTCGCCCTGCCCATCATTGCCGACCGGCCACTTTTGGTTGAGATCGACAGGCGTCTCAGGATGCGGTTTGGCATGCCGAACGCATGCCTAAGACCCGATCCCGTGACCCAACTCGTGCAGGGCATGCTGGGTGGGCGCACCCACGAGATGGTCACACTCCAAACCTTTAG
>JAKSCL010000404.1 GCA_022360615.1 Hyphomicrobiales bacterium | reverse complement strand
TGGCGATGTCGTTCGGGTGGTCGTCGAAATGGACGTTGGGCACCGGCAGCCCGAACTGATCCTTCTCGCTCGGGTGCAGGCTGACGGCATTCGATTCCTGCGGCATGTCCTCGCCGACCAGCCACATGCCGGCCATGTTCTCGTAGCCGTCCATCGCCGAGGTGAATTCCCGGCCCCAGGCGCCTGGATCGAGAAACGCCGCCATGAACGGGATGCCCAGCGACAGCGTCTCCATCTCATAGCCGCCGACGAAGCCGCGGCTCGGGTCGTTGATCGACTCGTCAGTGATGATCCCGGCCATGGTGGTGCCGCGGTACATGTTCACCGGCCGCTCGAAGGTGGCGTAGACCGAGCCGGTCATGTGGCGCATGTAGTTTTTGCCGATCTGGCCCGATGAGTTCGCAAGACCGTCCGGGAACATCGAAGACGCCGAGTTGAGGAGGAGGCGCGGGCTTTCGATCGAGTTACCGGCCACGGCGACGATGCGGGCTTTTTGGAGGTGCTGGTTGCCATCCTTGTCGGCGTAGAGAACGCCCGTGACCTTCCCCGATGCGTCATGCTCGATCTTCAAGACCTGGCTGTTCGGCCGGACTTCGAGCTTGCCGGTTGCCTCGCCTTTAGGGATTTCGGCGTAAAGCGTCGACCATTTCGCGCCCGATAGGCAGCCCTGGAAGCAGAAACCGATCTGCTGGCACGGGCCGCGTCCGTCGCGCGCGCCGGAGTTGATGGCCATCCGGCCCGTGTGCACATTTGTATAGCCGAGCTTTTTCGCGCCTGCCTCAAGCACCTTGTAATTGTTGTTGCCGGGCAGACCCTCGATCCCATTCGTGCGGGTCACGCCCATGCGGTCCTCTGCCTTGGCATACCAGGGTTCCATTTCGGCGAGGTCGATGGGCCAGTCGAGGAGGTTGGCACCCGGGATGTCACCATAGGCAGTCTTCACCTTGAACTCATGTTCCTGGAAGCGGAGCGAGGCACCGGCCCAGTGAACCGTCGAGCCGCCGACAGCTTTCACGATCCAGGCCGGCAGGCCCGAAAAGTCGCGCGCGACCCGCCAATCCCCTGAGGTGGTGCGTTTGTCGAGCCAGGAAATCTGGCCGAACATGCCCCATTCGTCGTTTGAGAAGTCCTCGATCTCATGACGGCCGCCCGCTTCGAGGATCACCGTATCGACGCCTTTAAGCGCGAGTTCCGTTCCAAGCGTCCCGCCGCCGGCGCCCGAGCCGATCACCACGACGACGCCGTCATCATTCAAATCGTAAGGAGCAGTCATTGTTGTTTCCTCCCAAGAAGCGCGTCAGACCGGCTCACAGCCAATCGATGTCATCGAAGCCATGGTTGATGTAGCCGCCCTTGGAGGCCGACTCGCCCTCATAGCCAAAGAGTGGCCAGACCTCCTGATTGTTGTAGATGGAGACGACGAGATCGCTCCGGATCTTTTGGAAGAAAGGCCCTTTGTCGATCTGGCGGAGCAGCGACACGCGGTCCGATTCCCAGCCGACCTCGGCATAGGTCACGCCGAACTCGCCTTGGGCCATGCCGTTCAAGGTTGTCACGCCTTCTTCGATGAGCGCGCCGAGCGCTTCATCCTCGGCGACAGCCGCGTCATAGCCTTTCACGGCGGCCGCATAGTAGCGGTCCGGCAGATGATCGTGCGGATAGATGTCCCGCGCCATCTGGATGAGCGTTTTCATCGTGCCGGGTTTGATCGCTTGCAGCTCGACGCCCCAGGCCTCGGCCGGGTTGATCAGCGCCGAGCCCGAAATGACGAGCGCGGCCGCGCCTCCGGAACGCGCAAGGAAACTGCGCCGCGAGACTTCCGCGCGGCGCGTCGGAGTTTTGTCGATTAATCGTGTCGTTCCGCTCATTGGGCATTCCTCCGTTCGGTTTATTGGTGGGGCCTCTCCACGGGCCCTTGTCCGCCAGCCTTGCCGCTGGCGGTCATTGATAGCGGCCGTGTTTTTGCAGGACCTCGATCTTGTAGCCGTCGGGGTCCTCGACGAAGAAGAACTTCGCCATCAGCCCGCCATTGCGGTGAAATTCCTTGATGGGCTTCGGTGCGAAACCGAGGCCCTCGAAACGCTTGTGTTCGGCATCGAGATCGTCGACCGCAAAGGCCATATGGCCGTAAGCGGAACCGTGTTCGTAAGGCTCCGTCTGGCCCTTGTTGACGGTGAGTTCGACCTCGAAATCGCTCTCGGGATTGCGCAGATAAACGAGGGTGAAGTCGTCGAAGTCGAAGCGGTCGGCGACGTTCAGGCCGAAAGCCTTTGCATAGAAATCCCTGGATTTCTGCTCGTCCATCACCCGCACCATCATGTGTATTGCTTTGGCCATTTTTGCTCCTGCCGTAATTTCTCGCTGGTCTCAGTCCGCCTTTGCTCTCTTGTCCGAAAGCGACCTTAGATATGCGATGATGAGTGCCCGTTTTTCAGGGTTGCCTTGCCGGTAAAGCATCGTCGTGCCCGGGATGAAGGCGTCCGCGCTCGTGATCCAGGGTTGAAGGGTGGCTTCCGTCCAGACAAGGCCTTCGGATGCCTTTGCTTTAAGCGCCTCGGAATAGGCAAAACCGCCAACTCTTCCCGCCTCGCGGCCGTAGACGCCATGCAGATGCGGGCCCTGGCGCGGCGGTTCATCCGGATCGGTCGTGTGGCAGGTGCCGCAGCTTCTGGCGAATTGCGCCTCGGCGGTGTCCAGATCGATATCGGCCTGCGCCTCTCCGCTCCTGGCTGGCAGGGAAAGAAAGAAAAGGGACAGGAACAAAGCGGCTTTGCCACCACTTTTTGCAGACAATCTGCCCTCCCGCTTGCGTTCCCAATTCCTTGTTTCCAAGCTCCATGAAGGAGCCGGTCAGAGGACATGGTAGGGAAACGCAGCCGGCCGCAGGTGGTATCGCAATACTACATTGCGGCGGACTTGCTACTCCGCAGCCTCCAGCGCCCGACGGAATTTCCGGGCAGCCTCGACCGCAAGGCCGTCTTCGGCATTCGCGTTGCCTTTCACGTCTTGCAGGTAACGCAGGCAGGCGCAGCGCAGGAGCGAAGTGAAATTCTGCGCCCCGCCATGCATTTCCAACACCTCGTCGTGGATGGTGGTGATGAACTTGGCGAGGCTGACGCCCTGCGTGTCCGCTATCTCTTCCAGAATGCGCCAGAACGCCGCTTCAAGGCGCAAGCTTGTCGAATGACCGCCAAGCCTGATCGAGCGCGTCTGATAGGCGTAGTTTTCGGGGTCCTGACCCGCGAAAATGCGACACATGGCTTCCTCCAACTTTTCTTTGGAGGAATTAAAACGTGGAATATGTCCGCTTGCCAAGAGGAAGCGGCCAAGAGGTGATCGAAGGCCGCAGCGGCATGCCTAGCCGCGAAAGGCCGTGACCTCGATCTCGACTTTCATCTCGGATTTGATGAGATCGGTAACCACCATGGTGGCGGCCGGGCGGATATCGCGGAAAAGTTCGCCCACGACGGCGATCACGTCATCGGAAAAGCCGGGATTGGTGATGTAGTAGACGACGCGTACCACGTCGGAGAGCGCGAAACCGGCCTCTTTGAGGGTATTTTCGATGGTCTTCATCGCGTTGCGGGTTTGTTCGGCCGTATCGTGCGGCATCCTCATGGTGTCGTAGTCATAACCGGTCGTGCCAGCGACAAAGCACCAGTCGCCCTTTATGAGGGCGCGGGAATATCCGGCTCTTTCCTCAAAAGGCGAGCCGGTGGAGATTAAACGGCGCTCAAGCATGGCCATCAGCTCCGGCGCTGCGAGGGTGTGCCGAAGCGCAGAATCGAGCCGTCCGGATCCACCAGATGAAACTCGCGCATGCCCCAGGGCTCATCTTTGATGGGGCCGAGGCGCGGGATGCCTTCGCCGGGCAGGCCGAGAGCCGCGTATTCAGCGTGGAGGGTATCGGCGTCCGTGACTTCGATGTAAGCGCCCGCATAATTCTCTTTCGGGTCAAGTTCAGGGAACTCGAAGAAGTGGAACTCCATCTCCCCGCGTTTCATGAGAAGGTAGCCTTGACCCTGTGTGTAACGTGCCCGTTCGTGGAATCCGAGACGGTTCCAAAATGCGGCTGTGTCATCGAGAATCCGGGTGGGAAGGATGGGGATGGTCTGGCCGTCCCAACGGTCCTCCACGCTCTTCGCCGGTGTCTCAGGCTTCTGTGGTTCAGGCAGCGCCGGATTGTCGCGCTTCGAAATCGCATAGATGATGGGGAGCACAATGGCGATGGCGGCAATGGCGAACACCGCGCCCCAAAAGCGGCCGCCGAAGAGAAAGCCACCAATCAGCCCGAAAAGAGCGCCAAGGACGCCAGCGCGGACGGCAGATCCGAGCGGCGAACGCCCGACAATCAAGAATTCCAGCATGGTCAGCGCCCCTTCCCGTGGCTGGTTTCTCAGATGTTTGTACTCATGACGCGGACAGTGGCCTTTTCGCAAATGTCAGAAGCAGCCGCGTCACCGTTCCCCCCGACAACCGGTTTATCCGGCGCGTGGAATGGTTCGAGCGCGCAGTCTTGCCGATCCGCGTTCCGGCACACGCATAGATCAGAACGGCGATAAACGCCATGGTCAGCATGCGATAGCCGTGAAAAGGATTTGCTGTGTGTCAGCGGAGGCGGGAGCACAGGGTTGTGCGAAGACGGCGAGGATAAGGATTGTCCGGATTTCAAGGTTCTGGATGCCGTGTCATCAGCGTTATCCGGCCCGCTCAGACCCAAGGCCGAGCGGTTCCCACTTTCTCTTCGAAGCCTGCGATGTGTCGCTCCTTCTCCATCGTCAGGCCGATATCGTCGAGCCCGTTCAGGAGGCAGTGCTTGCGGAAGGGGTCGATTTCAAACGCGATGGTCCCGCCATCCGGCCCTGAGATGATCTGGGCTTCCAGATCGACGGTGAGCGTTGCGTTGGCGCCGCGCGAAGCGTCGTCCATGAGCTTGTCGATTTCTTCCTGCGGCAGCGTGATCGGCAGAATGCCGTTCTTGAAACAGTTGTTGTAAAAGATGTCGGCATATGACGGAGCGATCACGCACCTGATGCCGAAGTCGAGAAGCGCCCAGGGCGCGTGCTCGCGGCTCGAGCCGCAACCGAAATTCTCGCCTGCCACCAGGATTCTGGCGCCTTTGTAGGCGGGCTTGTTGAGCACGAAATCCGGGTTCTCAGCGCCATCTTCATCGTAGCGCATTTCGGAAAAGAGCCCGACGCCGAGCCCCGTTCGCTTGATCGTTTTCAAAAACTGTTTGGGGATGATCATGTCGGTGTCGACATTGATCATAGGGAGAGGCGCGGCAACGCCCGTCAAGGTCGTGAACTTGTCCATTGCTTTTCCTATTGCTTTTGTCCGCTTTGCTTACTCGACAATTGAAAAGTCGTCGATTGAATCTTCCACGGTTCCTTTGAGTTCGTGAATAACGCCGCCCACGCCGGTGGCCTCAATCAAGCTGTTGAGAAGCGTGTTAATCGATTTTAGGAGCCTCCTGAAAATGCCAGGGGCGCTGTTTTGAACGAATTGGCTATACCAATGCAGAACCGTATTGATTTTTGCCTTTAGCGCAGAGCCGGCGAGTTGATGTTCAGCGAGCTTGTCGCTTGAGAGTTCGCCAACAGCGCCTGAAAGCCGGAAAACCTCTTCGCGTCCTTCGAACCAGGCGTCTCTAACATCTTGAAATAGGCTGTCGATAAACAAAAAGGGCGCATCCGGTCCACTGGGGCCACGGCCTGTTTCAAGAGTTTCAGACAGTACGTCATAGAGGCCATCGAGGAATTTGATAAGGATTTCTCTCGGATCCACATCAGGTGAGAATTCCGGAAAACTAGACATTGCCTGTTCCCCCTCAATATTCGGTTCAATCGATCGCGACCTCTCCTTCTTAGAAATATATTCTATTTTTTCTGATTGATAAGCATATTTTCGCACTCTATGCGCAGTACTGTGCTGCGAAGGCGGCGATGGTCTTCTCAACCGCGCCGTCTTTGGCGATTTCGTCGAGGTTTTCAAACACGACGGTCAGGACGTAGTTGGTCGAAAGCCCGGTTTCTTCGCTGATGGCTCGGATGCGGTTGCAGGCCTTCTTCGATACCGGGGCTGAAAACCGTTTCGGCAGCGGAAAGCGTTTTTCTTTTCACGCGGCATGATCCCCTGTCCTTTCCGGGTCGGCCCTCGCCTCGATTGTCTCCATATCCGCGTCCGACAGGCCGAAATGGTGGCCGATCTCATGGATGAGCACATGGGTGATGATGTCGCCAAGCGTATCGGTGTGCTCGGACCAGTAATCGAGGATCGGCCGCCGGTAGAGCCAGATCATGTTGGGCATCTGCCCGGTCGCAGCCGTTGCAGCATGTTCGGCCAGGCCGACACCTTCAAAAAGACCGAGCAGGTCGAATGGGCTTTCAAGCTCCATGGTCTCAACCACGTCGTCGCTCGGCAAGTCGGCGATGCGGATCGTGATATTGCCGGTATGGCTGCGAAAGGGTTCCGGCAGTGCGGCGTAGGCTTCCCGCGCCAGGGTTTCGAAGGTGGCGATATCGGGTGCGCTTAAGGCTTTCCAGTCAAGCGGTTTCGGCATCTAGAGGATGTAAGTGATAACGAGATAGTAAGCGAGGGCGATGAACACGATGAGCGACAGCGTGCGTCCGATCCGTTTGCCCCAAAGCTCGACATTGTCGCCTTCCGGGGCATCGCGCCCCATGAAGTGATCGCGCGTGCGCTCGGCCGTGCGGCGCATGCTGCTTGCGCCAACCGTTTCGCTGTCGCGATGGACGCTTTCGAGAATGCGCTTCGACTCCTCCGCACGCGCCCTGTCCTGGTCATCGCGGTTCTTCGGTTTTGCCATGGTTTCGTTCCGTTTTGAGCGGATGGTAAGACGCTAACCGGCCCTCTTTCTGCGGGCAAGAGGCGGCGTGTGATCCCGAATCTGAACGGTGGCTGAATAGTGGCTTTATGCGGAGTTCAGAGCCCCTTCGATAGGCTAACATCTCCTTAACACAAGACCCGGCTGGCGCGATAAAAGCAGCACAATGTGCGCCGCCACAACCGGAGGTGCAACGATGTTCAAAAAACTCCTGCTTGCGGCCCTTGTCGCGTTTGGTTTTGCATTCACCGCGCCCGTGGTCTCAACTCCGGCGGAAGCCGGCGTAAAGATCTATGTCGGCCATGGCCATCACGGCTATCATAAGAAGCGCTATTACAGGCATCACTACGGCAAGAAGCGCTACTATAAGAAACACCGGCGGTACTATAAGCCGCGTGCCTACTATTATCGCCACCACTACCGTCCGCACCGCTATTATAAAAAGCGGTATCATCATCGCAGGAAGCACGGCGGATTCCGGATTTATTTCGGCCACTAAGCGGGTGATGCCGCCGATTTGAAGGGTGCGCTGCAAGGCGGGCCCTTTTTTTGCGCGCGGCGGCCACGACATCTCACAACGTGATGAAAACTTGGCTCCAGACAATCCTGTTCACGCTTTCCGTTGCCCTTGTGGGCACGGTGACACAGGGAGTCGCGCAGGCCGCGGGGTTAAGTCCCTCGGAGCAACGTGAGCGTGCGCTTGAACGCCATGAGCAGGCGAAGGAACGCCATCGCGAACTCAGGGACCGTAACCGGCAACCGCGAACCACGCCTGCGACGCGCTCAAAACCAATTGCACCGACGACGTCTTTCAGTGGCGGGCGCGACCGGAATGTTGGGGTGCGCGGCTCGCGCGGCAACGCTCTTGGTGTAAGCCGAAGCCGCCGGTAAGAGGAGCGCCCCATCAGGCGGAAAGCCGCGTCTCCTTACGAAAAGGTGATGATCGTTTAAGGGTGGCGCGTATCATGCCGCCCTACCTCTCCTATTGGGCACGATAGCCCGTTTGCCCGGACGCAATCCCGTCGTCCGGGTACGGTTCATCAAGGAGATGGGACATGCTGAAGAAGGTCTTTCTCGCGCTTGCCATCGCCATCGGTTCCGGATTCGGTGCGGTTGCCGTCTCGGTTCCGGCGGAAGCGGGCGCCAAAGTCTATCACGTGGGCGGCAAGTTCAAGGGCCACCATAGAGGCTTCCATTCACACCGCCACTTCCGGCACTTCGGTCATCGCGGTTTCAGCCGCAAATATCACAGCGGTTTCCGCCACCGCAGCTTCGGTCACCGGGGTTTCCATCGCGGTTTCCGTCATCACAGATTCCACGGCCGTGGGTTCCGTTACCGGCATTAAAAAGCGTTGTTTCATGTCGACATGAAAAAGGACGGGTCCGTTCGGCCCGTCCTTTTCATATTGAACGCTGACTGGAGCGTCAGCTTCCTTGCGGCCACTCACGCACATCGACGAATCTGCCCGCGATTGCAGCCGCCGCCGCCATGGCGGGCGAGACCAGATGCGAGCGGCCCTTGAAGCCTTGCCGCCCCTCGAAATTCCGGTTGGACGTGGAGGCGCAGCGTTCGCCGGGCTTCAGTTTGTCGGCGTTCATGGCGAGGCACATGGAGCAGCCCGGCTCACGCCAATCGAAACCGGCATCCTTGAAGATCTTGTCGAGGCCCTCCTGCTCAGCTTGGGCCTTAACGAGGCCCGAGCCGGGGACGATCATCGCCTCGACACGTTCGGCCACCTTTTGCCCGCTCACCACTCTGGCGGCCGCGCGCAGGTCTTCGATGCGGCCATTGGTGCAAGAGCCGATAAAGACGCGGTCGATTTCAATATCCTGCATCTTCAGGCCCGGCGTCAGGCCCATATAGTCGAGGGCGCGCTTGATCGCCGTCTTGCGGCTCGGGTCTTCGATGGCCTCAGGGTCAGGCACGGCGCCGTTGATGGACACGACGTCCTGCGGGCTCGTGCCCCATGTGACAATTGGCGGCAGTTCTTGGGCGTCGAGCGTGATCTCCTCGTCGAAGGCCGCTCCGTCATCGGAATAAAGCGTTTCCCAATGGTGCATGGCCATGTCCCAGGCACCTGCTTTCGGCACGCGGGGCCGGCCTTTCAAATACTCATAGGTCGTCTCATCAGGCGCGATCATGCCAGCCCGGGCACCGCCTTCAATCGACATATTGCAAACCGTCATGCGACCTTCCATGGACAGGGAACGGATGGCCTCTCCGGCATATTCGATGACATGGCCGGTGCCGCCTGCCGTGCCAATCTCGCCGATGATGGCAAGGATGATGTCCTTTGCCGTCACGCCTTCAGGCAGCGCGCCGTCGACAGTGACGCGCATGTTCCTCGCTTTTTTCTGGATGAGCGTCTGGGTGGCCAGCACGTGCTCCACCTCGGACGTGCCGATGCCATGGGCAAGCGAGCCGAAAGCGCCATGGGTGGAGGTGTGGCTATCGCCGCAGACAATCGTCATGCCCGGCAGCGTGAAGCCTTGTTCAGGGCCGATGATGTGGACGATGCCCTGGCGGATGTCGATTTCGTTGTAATACTCGATGCCGAAATCGGCCGCGTTCTTTGCAAGCGCATCGACCTGCGTTGCCGATTCCGGATCGTCGATGCCATGGCTGCGGTCGGTCGTGGGGACATTGTGATCGACCACGGCAAGCGTCTTTTCCGGTGCACGCACCTTGCGGCCTGCCATGCGGAGCCCTTCGAAAGCCTGTGGGCTCGTCACCTCATGGACGAGATGGCGGTCGATATAGATGAGGCAGGTGCCATCCTCCTGCTCATGGACCAGATGGTCATCCCAGATTTTGTCGTAAAGGGTACGCGGGCCGGCCACTGCGGCATCCTCCAACTTTTCGCTAATCGTTTGTATTGATATGGCGTGGGGGGGTGCGCTGCGTCAAGACAACAGCCATGCGGCTGAGATGACCCAGTGACCCGCAGCCAGTTTCAAGGCATAGGTGCCGCAAACAGGATTTGAGGAGAAGGGATGGCTGTTTTTCTGATCACCGGCGCATCGACCGGCATCGGGGCGGCAACCGCGAGGCGCGCGAAGGAAGCTGGCTACAGCCTCGTGCTCGCGGCGCGGTCCGAGGCGAAGCTGAAAGCGCTTACCGATGAGCTTGGCGGGGGCGATGACGTGCTCGGCATGCCCTGCGACGTGACACGCCTTGAGGATCAGCAACAGCTCTTTGACAGGGCTGTTTCGGCGTTTGGACAAATCGACGTGGTTTTTGCAAATGCCGGCATCGGCGCCAACACAGCGGGTACAGAACACGGCGATCCGGAAGAATGGAAAGCCATGCTGATGACCAACATGTTCGGCGTCATGGTGTCGGCCAAGCTTGCCATCCCGCATATCAAAAAGACCAAGGGCCATTTCATTATCACCGGTTCCGTTGCCGGGCGGCGGACGCTCAAAGGCTCCGTTTACGGTGCAAGCAAATGGGGCATCAACGCGTATGGCTACAATCTGCGCGAGGAGCTGAAGGGCACCGGCTGCCGTGTGACGATCGTAGAACCGGGCCTTGTCGACACGCCGTTTTTCGACGACCCCAAGCCGGAAGGACTGAGAGACGATGACGTGGCGCGCACCGTGATCTTCGCCGCTGAGCAGCCGCAAGGCGTCGAGCTTCACGAAATCCAGGTTCTGCCCACACCGCCTTTGGAGGCCTAGCGCCTTGTTGCAACGCTTGTTGATGCTCGCTGCTGGTATTCTGCTCTTTTCCGACAGCGGAGAGGCGGCGGAAGGTTGCGAACGCATGGAGGCGGGCGGGGCGCGTTATACGGTTTGCCGCTTTGAAGTGGCGGACCCGCGCTTGCGGTTCCATTTGAACGGTCGCGATGGTTCCGCTTTCGGCGGATTCAGCGCGCTCGAACGGGCGCTTGAATCGGAGGGCAAAAGCCTCGTCTTCGCCATGAATGGCGGGATGTACCATTCGGATCTCTCTCCCGTCGGGCTTTACATCGAGAATGGCGAAACGCTCAAACCCGCCAACATCAAACCGGGTCCCGGCAATTTCCATATGCTGCCGAACGGCGTGTTCTGGCTCCATGGCGGCGAGGCAGGCGTCACGGAGACCCGCGCCTTTCTTAACTCCGGCAGGCAGCCCGATTATGCCACCCAATCCGGACCGATGCTTGTCATCGACGGCCAACTGCATCCGCGTTTCTTTCCAGAATCGCGTTCATACAAGATCAGGAATGGCGTCGGGCTATGCAATGATGGGCGGACGCTTGCATTCGCGATCACAAACGGCGCCGTCAACTTCTGGAGCTTCGCGGCCTTTTTCCGTGATGACTTAGGCTGTCCGAATGCGCTTTATCTGGACGGCACGATTTCAAGCCTGCATGCCTCGTCGCTTGGCCGCTCCGACCGGCTGTTCCCCATGGGGCCGATGATTGCGGTTATCGACTGAGACCTAGCCGGACCGGGGAGGTTGCCATGCCGATGCCGCAAGTCTATTTCGACGCCTCCCGCGACTTCGATGCCTTCATACGCGATGTGCGCGACACCTGCTTGTTGCAGACGCATCATCAGGCCTACCACACCCTGCGTGCGGTCCTGCATGTGTTCCGCGATCACCTCGCGATCGAGGACGCGCTACGTTTTGCTGGCGTTTTGCCGCCGGTGGTGCGGGCAATCTTCGTGGAGGATTGGATGCCTTCGCCGCCGCGGCCTTTTCCGGACCGGGCAATGCTGCAGGCCAAGGTCAAGGCGGTTCGCCGGGATCACAACCTTGCCCCCGACACGGCGATCGCCGATGTCGCTGCGGCGCTCCGGCGTTCCAGAATAGATGTCCGCGCGCTGGACCGTGTGCTCGCTGGACTGCCGGAAGGCGCGCGAGACTTCTGGGCCGTGGACAACGAGGCATAGGCCAAACTCGCCGGTCACTCCCCGGCCAACAAAAAAGACGGCCCAAGGGCCGCCTTTTAGAAGCTGTTCTTTGGTGAAGGGATCAGTCCTTCTTTTCTTCCGTTTCTTCGGCTGCTGAGGTGGCTTCAGCTTCAGCAGCTTCTTCTTTGGCGGCGGCTTCAACGGCTTCACCTGCGGTCGCTTCGGCCATCAGGGCCTGCGCCTTGGCGATCCAGTCGTCACGCTCGATCTGATCGTCGATTTGAAGCGCGTCCTCGACCTTCGCAATGTCGTCATCGGTGAGTGCTGCAATCTGCTCGAATTTCACGATGCCCTGCTTGTTCAGCTTTTCGGCAAGCGCCTCGTCGACGCCCTCGATGCGCGTCAGGTCATCCGGTTCGCCTTTTGGCTTTTTAAAGAGAGGCGCTTTGGACTTCGCTTGCTTGGCAGCCTCTTTCGCCGCCGCTGCGGCAGCCAGCCGGTTGCGGTCGATGCGCTCCGGAATACGGGCCGATTTCCCGCGGCGGCCGCGCAGATAATAGAGCTTAGCCCTGCGTACCTTGCCTCGCCGCACCACCTGGATCGAATCGATCAGCGGCGAGTAGACCGGAAAGACCCGCTCGACGCCCTCCCCATAGGAGATTTTGCGCACGGTGAAGCTCTCATGGAGACCGCCGCCATCGCGGGCAATGACGACGCCTTCATAGGCCTGCACACGCGAGCGCGAGCCTTCCACCACCTTCACATTGACGCGGACGGTGTCGCCCGGCTGAAATTCGGGAACATCGCGCTTCGCCAGCAATTCGGCGGCGTGTTCCTTCTCGATTTCTTCGATCAGATTCATCCGTTCAATCCTCAACGCAAATGCCTGACCGGGGCGCTGCTCAAAATCCGGCGCGCCTCAGCAGTCAGCATGACCGTTTCATGAAAGTCGCAAGCTCATACTCCAAAGCGTCCGTGTTGTCGACAGGTGATCGCTCATTTTTCGCCACCTTCCGGCGCTTCAGCACTCGGTTTTCCGGCCAGCAGGTCGGGGCGCCGTTTCTCGGTCAGCTCTTCGCTCTGGGCACGGCGCCATTCGGCGACTTTCTTATGATCGCCGGAGAGAAGAATTTCCGGTATGGCCCGGCCCCCCCATTCCTGCGGGCGGGTGTATTGCGGATACTCCAAAAGACCGCTTTCAAAGCTCTCCTCGGTTCCGGAGGCGCCGCTTCCCATCGCGCCCGGCAAAAGCCGGACGCAGGCTTCGATCAAGGCCATGGCGGCCACCTCGCCGCCCGAGAGGACGATATCTGCGAGCGAGACCTCTTCAAGGCCACAGGCGTCGATAACGCGCTCATCGACGCCTTCAAAGCGGCCGCAGACAATGACGGCGCCTGGTCCTTCCGCGAGCGCGCGGATGCGCGCCTGGTTTATGGGCTTTCCCCGGGCCGACATCAAAAGGCGCGGGCGTTTGTCGCCTTCGGGAGATGCCGCGTTTACGGCGCTAGACAACACATCCGCCCGCATGACGAGCCCAGGCCCGCCGCCCGCCGGCGTATCGTCCACTTGCCTGTGCTTGCCCAGGCCGTGGGAGCGGATCGATTCCGTCGTGAGTTGCCAAAGACCCTCACCATGTGCCCGGCCGACGATGCTGGCGTCGAGAGGCCCGGGAAAAAGCTCCGGGAAAAGGGTCACGACCGAGGCATGCCAGACCATCGCTATCGCCTATTCGCTGTCGCCTTGTTCGTCCATGAACCCCACTGGCGGCGCTATAAGGACGCGCCTCTCATCCATCGCCATCTCCGGCACGAACTCCGCGGTGAACGGTAAAAGTTCGCCCGAGCGGCGGCCCTTCGGCGCTATCTCGAGAAGGTCGCCCGCGCCGAAATCATGGATGGCGACAATCACCCCATAATGCCGCCCGGCCTCGTCGACGGCCTCAAAACCAAGGAGGTCGGAATGATAGAATGTCTCTTCATCTTCTTCCTCGGGCAGGCGGCCGCACGGCACATAAAACTTCGCGCCGTTTAAGGCTTCGGCGGCCTCGCGTGAGGTCACGCCTTTAATCGCCGCAATCAGCATGGTTTTTGCCGGGCGGACTGAGGCGAACTCGAGCGTCCGCGTGCCGTCCTCCGTCTCAAGCGGGCCGTAACCGGCAATCGCCTCCGGGTCCGCAGTGAAGGATTTGACCCGTACCTCGCCGCGCACGCCATGGGCGCGGCCGATTTGTCCTAAAAGCACGCGGGGTCTTTTCACCATCGTTTTGCTTGGGGGCCATACGGCCCCCGGTCATCGATCGCGCCTACTCGGCCTTTTCTTCCTCAGAAGCGGCCTCGTCAGCCGGCGTTTCC
>JAKSCL010000153.1 GCA_022360615.1 Hyphomicrobiales bacterium | reverse complement strand
TCCCGCACACCAAGGTTGTTGGCGTCGCGCGGGTTGATTTCCACGAACATGTCCTGTTGCAGCTCGGCCAGCCACGGGTTGGACCGTGTCTCGTCGCCGCCGCCTTCATATTCCACAAGACGCCCGGAGGTGAGGATGATCGGGAAGTCCGTCGAGAAGTCCTGCTCCTGAATGGACGCATAACGGGTCGGCAGACGGTACATCTGACGATCCTCGTAGGTCGCGTATTTCGGAAGCAGATCGCGCCGGTTGGTGTAGAGCGCCTCGCGGTGCAACGGCACCGGGTCGGGGAAGTTCCACACAACGCAGCGGGCTTTCGCGTTTCCGAAAGGTGCGCAGCCATGCTTGATCGCCACGCGCTGGATGCCGCCCGAGAGGTCGGTCTTCCAGTTGATCTTACCCATGGCTTCCGGATCGGAGCTTCCCGCCACTTTTTCGATGACGGCACTCTCTTCAGCGGTCAGGTCGCTATCCCAGCCAAGCTTCTGAAGCATGGCCATGGTGAATTCGGGATAGCCGTCCTGAATTTCCGAGCCGACCGGATACGAGCCTTCGGCAAGAAGGTTCTCGCCATCGCGCTCAACACCAAAGCGTGCGCGGAAACACAGGCCGCCTTCGGCAACCGGCACCGACGTGTCATAGAGGTTCGGCGTACCCGGATGACGCATTTCCGGCGTGCCCCAGCATGGCCAGGGCATGCCGTAGACTTCGCCGTCGAGCGGCCCGCCGACCGCGCGCAGCGTCGTTCTGTCGAAGGTGTGCTGATACTTCATATGCTCCTTCAACCGCTCGGGCGACTGGCCGGTATAGCCGATCGTCCACATGCCGCGGTTGAACTCGCGCGTGATGTCCTCGACAAGCGGCACATCACCGTCGAGCTGGATGTTCTTGAAGTACTCATCGGCAAAGCCGAACTTCTTCGCGAACTTGGCCATGATCACTTCATCAGGAAGCGATTCGAACAAAGGCTCGACGATTTTCTCGCGCCACTGGAGCGAGCGGTTCGATGCGGTGACCGATCCATAGGTCTCGAACTGGGTGCAGGCCGGCAGCAGGAAGACACCGTCCTTGCGGTCATGCAGAACTGCCGACACCGTCGGGAACGGATCGATGATGACGAGGAGATCGAGTTTCTCCATCGCCTTCTTCATTTCCGGCAGACGGGTCTGCGAGTTCGGGGCGTGACCCCAGAACACCATGGCGCGGACATTATCGGGCTGGTCCATCTTGTCCTTGTCTTCAAGGACACCGTCGATCCAGCGCGATACCGGGATGCCGGAGGACTCCATCAGCTTTTTCGATTTGAACCGGCTGACCAGATAGTCGTAGTCCACGTTCCAGACGCGGGCCCAGTGCTTCCACGAACCCGCCTTCAGGCCGTAATAGCCAGGAAGGGTGTGCGACAGCACGCCAAGGTCAGTCGCACCTTGCACGTTGTCGTGGCCGCGGAAGATGTTGGTGCCGCCGCCGGAGGCACCCATATTGCCGAGGGCAAGCTGGAGGACGCAGTACGCACGGGTGTTGTTGTTCCCGTTCGTGTGTTGCGTGCCGCCCATGCACCAGATCACCGTGCCCGGACGGTTGTTCACCATCAGGCGGGCGACGCGGCGGAGCTGCGAACCCGGAACGCCGGTGACGTTCTCGGTTTCTTCAGGCGTCCACTTCTTCACCTCTTCCTTGATCTGGTCCATGCCCCAGACACGCTGACGGATGAACTCTTTGTCTTCCCATCCGTTCTCGAAGATGTGCCAGAGGAGACCCCAGACGAGGGCGACGTCCGTGCCCGGACGGAAACGGACATACTCATCGGCATGGGCCGCCGTTCTCGTGAAGCGCGGATCACAGACGATCATCGGCGCGTTGTTCTCTTCCTTCGCCTTCAAGACGTGCAGAAGCGAAACCGGATGCGCCTCGGCCGGATTACCGCCGATCAGGAAGATGGCGCGGCTGTTGTGGGTGTCGTTGTAAGAGTTCGTCATCGCGCCGTAGCCCCAGGTGTTCGCAACACCGGCGACTGTCGTCGAGTGACAGATCCGCGCCTGGTGGTCACCATTGTTGGTGCCCCAGAAGGCGTAGAACTTACGGAACAGATAAGCCTGTTCGTTGTTGTGCTTCGCAGAGCCGAGCCAGTAAACGGAGTCGGGACCGGACTGCTCGCGGATTTCGAGCATCTTATCGCCGATTTCGTTGATGGCGTCGTCCCACGAAACCTTCGTCCATTTGCCGCCGACAAGCTTCGTCGGATACTTCAGACGGCGCTCGCCATGGGCGTGTTCGCGAACAGAGGCACCTTTTGCGCAGTGTGCGCCAAGATTGAACGGCGAATCAAAGCCCGGCTCCTGGCCGACCCAGACGCCGCCTTGCACTTCAGCAAGAACGGTGCAGCCGACGGAGCAGTGCGTACAGACGGATTTCTTGATCTCAACGGGTTTCCCCGGTACCGGCCCAGCTGCCTCCGCCTTTTTCACCATGCCGCCCGACAGCGCCGAAGCAGCGGCCACGCCACCGATCGCAAGACCGGAACGGCGCAAAAACGCCCGCCGGTCGATCGCTGAGTTCGCCAGTGAAGAAAGGGCAGATGACAAGCGAGGGCGTCCCGCAACCCCGGATGTCTTCTTCCTTAACATTATGCTCTCCTTGATGGATTTCCTCGCCCGGACTTAAAACTGATTTCGGGAGAGGCGCCTTTGCAGCTTGAGCCGGCGCCGATCATGAGGATGAAAGGGCCGGATGCCTTACCGGTCAGAACCGGGCCGTCTCGTAGACTTTCAAGACGTGTTCGGTCTCCCGATAGCCGCGCGATGACGTCTCCGTCACCTCCGCGCCTTCCGCCTTGTCCGTTCCCGACACCACCGTTGCCGTCGTCGCCGCAGCGCCGAAGCACGCCAGTTTCAGGAAGGAA
This sequence comes from Hyphomicrobiales bacterium, assembly GCA_022360615.1. Classification (GTDB taxonomy): domain Bacteria; phylum Pseudomonadota; class Alphaproteobacteria; order Rhizobiales; family JAKSCL01; genus JAKSCL01. Next base: position 210 of record JAKSCL010000153.1, on the reverse strand, counting down.
CGGCGATCGGTCGCTTGCCGATCTTGTTGAGACATTAAACGTCCCTCCTTCCTCAAGTTGTTGCGGCAGACCTGAGCGGGCTTGCCGCGGTTTTCCGGCGTTTCCGCCGAAACCCGATCAATCGAGTGCAAACGCTTCGCGCTCGATCTCCATGAACTCTTTGCCGACGAGGCCAAGGGCCGCGTAGAACACGGACGATTTCGCCTTCTC
>JAKSCL010000362.1 GCA_022360615.1 Hyphomicrobiales bacterium | reverse complement strand
CTCATGGAATTCATCGAAGATAACCGTGCCGACGCCTGCAAGCTCGGGATCCGATTGCAGCATGCGCGTCAGAACACCTTCGGTTACAACCTCGATCCGCGTCGCAGCCGACACCTTGGTTGCGCCGCGCATCCGGTATCCGACTGTCCGACCTACAGGCTCGCCCAGGGTTTCGGCCATACGCTCTGCCGCGGCCCGGGCGGCAAGACGGCGGGGCTCAAGCATGACAATCCGGCCCGGGACCAAGCCCGTCTCCAGCAAGGCCAGCGGCACCCGCGTCGTCTTACCCGCACCGGGCGGCGCCTGCAAAACGGCGCGGCCCGCATTGCGCAGGGCGGAAATCAGATCGGGCAGAACGTCGTCAATTGGCAGGCGCATGGCGCCTTATCGGCGATCCAGCACGGCTGTGCCATAGGAGGAACGGAAGCGAAACTGATCGACGTGATAAAGCCCATCCCCCGCTTTCCGGTAGCGCACGGTGAGCGGAAACTCAGTCTGTTCGGCCATTTCTTCTTCAGTGAAACCTGCGACGCGACGGTAGGTGCCGGTACAGCGCAACTGATCGGTCAGATCGCCGGCCAGAACGATTTCGCTGCGGCGGCGCCCGTCGAATACCGTGAGCCGCTGGGTGCACAGCGCTTCGCGCGGCAAATCTCGGAACAGCGCGAAGGTCGCACTAAGCGGATCGAGCGTGCCACCTTGCGTCGCGGCATCAAGCGGGACACCGCGATCCTCGTCTTCGACCTCCAACCGCTCAACTTTGGGCACGCCACCGAAATAGCGCATGGCGATATCGAAGATGCGGCGTCCCCCGACGGCTCTGGCCGCATAGACGTCCGGCCGCAAATCTCCGCCCCGGACTCGACCCCGGACATCCCCGTCGATGCGAAAGCGGAAAAGCGTGCCTACAAGACCGGTCGTTTCAACCCGGCTAAGCACTTTGTAGCGCCCACCAGAGATTTCGGGCCATAAATGCAGTTCCGCCGCCCGCACTGCGCCCAGGTAGAAATCGTAGGTCGCCCGCTCGGCCGCCGTAGCCGGGGCCGCCAGGGTCAGCATTAAAAACAGAAGCGCTGCCCGCATCATCGCTCTCCTTTCCTGTCTGGACATAGGCCGGACGGCGGGTCAAGACAGGCGGACACTGTGGAAAGGACCGCGCCCATGCAGGACGCCGCCAAGCTTGCCCATCAGATCGCCGACGGCCAGCGCCGCGCGCTTGCCCGGGCAATCACATTGGTGGAAAGCGCGCGTCCCGACCATCGGGCCGAGGCTCAGGCGCTTTTTGCCGATCTGCCCAAAGGGCGCGAGGCGCTGCGGATAGGGCTGTCAGGCACCCCCGGTGTCGGAAAATCTACCCTGATCGAAAGCTTCGGGCTGAAGCTCACCGCACAGCGTCTGCGGGTGGCAGTTCTGGCTGTCGATCCATCCTCTGCACGATCCGGCGGCTCGATCCTAGGGGACAAGACTCGGATGGAGCAGCTTTCCCGCGATCCGAACGCCTTTATCCGGCCGTCGCCATCGCAGACCCAATTGGGTGGCGTCGCCCGCCGAACCCGTGAAGTCGTGCAGCTTTGCGAGGCGGCGGGTTTCGATGTTGTGCTGATCGAAACCGTCGGTGTCGGACAGTCAGAAACCATGGTGGCCGAGATGTCGGATGTCTTCGCCCTGCTCATGGCGCCCGCCGGCGGGGACGAGTTGCAAGGCGTGAAGCGCGGCATCATGGAGATTGCCGATCTTATCGTCGTGAACAAGGCAGACGGAGATCTGAAACCGGCTGCGATGCGCACCTGCGCAGACTACATGGGGGCCCTGAAGCTTCTCCGCCGCCGGGTGCAGGACCCCGAAGGCTTCCCCAAGGCGCTGATGGTGTCGGCGCTTGAGGATCGGGGCCTTGATGACATGTGGGAAGAAATCAAACAGCTCGCCAACTGGCGCAAAGAGCATGGTCATTGGGCGGCGCGGCGAGCGGCCCAGGCGCAGCATTGGTTCGACGAGGAATTGCGTTTGGGACTTGAGGCGCTTTTGACCGGTACCGACGGTACCCGCGCGCTGGTCGCCGAAGGGCGCAAGGTGGTTGCAGACGGCACCGTGACGCCCGCCGAGGCAGCAGCCCGCGTGCTGAAACATTTGCAAAAGGGCGCCAAATCGACCGTGAATGCGGGTTGACGCACTTACAGATTCCCCCTAATGACGCGGTCTGAATTCGGGCCCTGTCCAAGCAGGGCCCTAAGCCGTTTATTCACGTGAGGTACCCGACATGTCGCGCCGCTGCGAACTGACCGGAAAGGGGCCGATGGTTGGCAACAACGTCAGCCACGCCAACAACAAGACCAAGCGCCGCTTCCTGCCGAACCTTCAGGACGTGACGCTGCAATCCGAAGTGCTAGGCCGCTCGTTCAAGTTCCGTGTATCCTCGGCCGCTTTGCGGACCGTCGATCACAGGGGCGGACTGGACGCATTCATGGCAAAAGCCAAAGATGCCGAGCTATCGGCCAACGCGCTGAAAGTGAAGAAGGATATCCTGAAGGCGCAAGCCGCCTGATCCTTCCCCAGTTGCTATCGGAACGGCTCTGCTGCGGCGGGGCCGTTTTGTTTTTGAAGAACGGCCTTACATGACGTAGCACCCCGCCCCCTTGACGACGCGGGTCTCATGCGGTCCTCTCCGGCCACTTAAGCGGAGGCGTTTATGCATATACCCGCCATCACGGGAACAGGGGTGTTTACCCCTGATGCGGTCATCACCAACGATGAGCTCGTGAAAGCCTTCAATGCGTACGCCAACCGCTACAACGCGGAAAACGCAGATGAGATTGCAGCGGGTAAGCTTGAAGCGAAGCCCCAATCATCCGCCGAGTTCATCGTCTCTGCTTCGGGGATCGAACAGCGTTATGTGCTTGATAAAACGGGTGTTCTGGACCCGGCGCGCATGTTCCCCAAACTGCCGGGCCGAACCGATGACAAACCCTCCTACATGGCGGAAATGGCGGTCAGGGCAGCAACGGACGCGCTGGACGCGGCGAATGTCAGAGCGGATGAGGTAGATGCGATCATCTGCGCCGCATCGAACCACGAACGTGCCTATCCGGCGATTGCCATTGAAATTCAGAAGCTCATTGGTTGTGACGGCTTCGCCTTTGACATGAATGTGGCCTGTTCGTCGGCCACTTTCGGCATTCAGGCGGCAGCCGACATGGTCCGGTCAGGCAGCATCGCAAAAGCCCTGGTGGTGAGCCCTGAGATTTGCTCGGCCCATCTGGAATGGAGGGACCGGGATTGCCACTTCATCTTCGGCGATGTCTGCACCGCTGTCCTGATCGAACGGGCCGACGACGCCAAAGGTTCTTACTTCGAAATCAAGTCGACCCGTTGCGCGACCCAGTTTTCCAACAACATCCGAAACAACAACGGTTACCTCCGCCGGACCCACGACCAGATGGAGGACCGGCGGGACATGCAGTTCATGCAGAACGGACGCAAGGTGTTCAAGGAGGTGCTGCCTCTGGTGTCCCAGCATATCGCCGACCATATGGCGGACGAGGGCGTGCGCGCCGCCGACCTCAAACGTCTGTGGCTGCATCAGGCAAACAAATCGATGAACGATTTCATCGGAAAAAAGGTCCTTGGCCGGACGCCCGCACCGGACGAGCAACCCAACATCCTTCAGGATTACGCCAATACATCGTCTGCCGGCTCTATCATCGCATTCTCCAAGTACTCCAACGATTTAGAGCCCGGCGATGCCGGGCTCATCTGCTCGTTCGGAGCGGGATACTCCGTAGGTTCCGTCTTGCTTGAAAAGAAACGCTGACGGTATTTTGAAAGCCCCCGGCGAGGAGAGAGCTGCCGGGG
>JAKSCL010000105.1 GCA_022360615.1 Hyphomicrobiales bacterium | reverse complement strand
GCAGGCGGTGTGCTGCTGTCCACGGTCGGCTCCTTCTACTACACGCCCCCCATGTTCCGCCTGCTTCTGGCGCGCAAGGCGGCGACGCCCATGACAACGCTGCCCGCCGCACCCGCACGGCATGCGGAATACGCCTGACAGCGAATGAATCCGGGCACCCACGCAGTCTTCCCCTCGGCGGGAAGCCGTTGGATTGAGGGATCATTCAGGGACAGCAAACGACTTCGGCCATCACGCCATCACGCCCGCTTTTTGCGGCGGACAGGCGTCGGGGTGCCGCTTTGCTTTGGCAGGACGCTGTTCATGGCATTTGCAGTGCTGCGCATCATGTCGGCGGCGCTTTCGGCTTGCCCTTCGATAACGGCGCGCAGAAGATGATCGGCAACGTGGCGCACAACCTGATCGGCCGGCGCAGGCCGCCCGATCAAGTACCCCTGCAATTCGTCGCATCCCCTGGCAGTGAGAAATTTCAGATCCTCGATTTCTTCAACACCCTCGCCCACCACATCCATGTCGAGCGCGCGGGCAAGCTTAATGATGGTCTCGATGATCGAACGTGTGCTTTGATCCGTGCGCAGACCCGTGACGAAGGAGCGGTCGATTTTGATTGTGTCGAAGGGGAAACGGCTCAGATAGCCGAGCGATGAATAACCGGTACCGAAATCGTCAAGCGTGACGCGGACACCCAGCTCTTTCAACTCACGGAGCATCGAAATCGCCCTTTGATCGTCGTCGATGAGAACGTTTTCGGTGATCTCCACCTCGAGCCGATCGGGCGGCAACCCGGCCGTTTCCAAGGTTTCGCGCACAATGTTTATGAGTTCTCCGTCGCGGAACTGTATCGGGCTCACATTGACGCTCACCCGCTCATCGTCGAACTTCTCAACTGCGATGCGGCAGGCTTCACGCAACACCCACTCGCCAATCTGAACGATCTTGCCGGACTGCTCGGCAACGGGCACGAAATCGCCCGGGCTGATTAGCCCCTTTTCGGGATGCTGCCAGCGCACCAGCGCCTCGTAGCCGCCAACTTTTCTTTGCTTCACGGAGACGCGCGGCTGGAAATAAAGCTCGAATTCGTTCCGCTCGATGGCACTTGAAAGATCGTTTTCCAGGCGTTTGCGCCGCCGCAGCTCCGCATCCATGCCTTCCTCGAAGAGGGCGAAAAGGTTCCTGCCATTGTTCTTGGCGTTGTAGAGCGCGGTATCGGCGCGCACCATCAAGGTAGTGTCATCCGAACCGTCATCGGGGCACAGCGCTGCCCCGACACTCGCGCCACAAGAGACGACAAGCCCGTTGTCGATCGGAATCGGCTCGCCAAGCGCTTCCACGATACGCCGCGAAAGATCGGCGGTTTGACTGCGAAATTGGATATTCGCCTGCAGCACCGCAAACTCGTCCCCGCCCAGCCGCGCCACGAAATCCGTGTGCGAAATCAGATCGCGCAAGCGGTCGGCCGCCGTCTTGATCACCGTGTCGCCTGCGGCATGGCCATGAAGATCGTTCACGTCCTTGAAACGGTCGAGATCAACGAGAACGATGGCGCAAGAGAAGCCGCCGGTTTTCGATTCTTCAATGAGCGCGTTGACGCGCTCATTGAAGAGGGCCCGGTTAGCAAGCCCCGTCAGCGGATCGTGCAGCGCCACGTGGCGGATACGCTCTTCAGCGGCTTTGCGTTCAGTGAGATCGACAATCGCAGAGACCCTGGTGCGCATC
>JAKSCL010000360.1 GCA_022360615.1 Hyphomicrobiales bacterium | reverse complement strand
TCATCATCGATTCGATCCAGACCATGTGGACGGGTACGGTCGATTCGGCCCCTGGAACCGTCACGCAAGTGCGGGCCTCCGCGCAGGCGTTCATCCGTTACGCGAAAAAGCATGGCTCCGCCGTTGTCCTGGTCGGCCATGTGACCAAGGACGGACAGATCGCAGGGCCGCGGGTTGTCGAACACATGGTCGATGCCGTCCTCTTTTTCGAAGGTGACGGTGCGCACGCCTTCCGCATTCTGCGGACAATCAAAAACCGTTTTGGGCCGACCGACGAAATCGGCGTCTTTGAGATGACCGGGAAAGGCCTTGCGGAAGTGCCAAACCCCTCCGCCCTCTTCCTGACTGAAAGCCGTGATGCAGCTCCCGGCAGCGCCGTTTTTGCCGGTATGGAGGGCACACGCCCAATCCTTGTTGAGATTCAGGCGCTTGTCGCACCAACCGCCTACGGCACGCCCCGCCGCGCGGTGGTCGGCTGGGATTCGAACCGGCTCGCCATGGTGCTGGCCGTTCTTGAAGCGCGCTGCGGCATGCGGTTCTCCGGCCAGGAGGTCTATCTGAATGTGGCGGGCGGCTTGCGGCTTTCCGAGCCGGCCGCCGATCTCGCCGTGGCGGCCGCCCTTATCTCTTCGCTGTCGCACCAACCGCTGCCCCGCGATGAAGTCTTTTTCGGCGAAATCAGCCTGTCGGGGGGCATCCGTCCGGCGGCCATGACGGCCGCGCGCCTTAAGGAAGCCTCAAAATTGGGGTTTAGAGCCGCCAATCTCGCATCCAACACGAAACGTGAGGACGATGCACCCAGTCTCACGCTGAACCGGTACGAGACGCTGAATGAATTTGCCGGGAAAATCGTCGGCGCCGGTACAGGACCGGCCGTCCAGATGCCGGTCGAAGCCTGACGGCCTCGCACATCCTCCAGCACACCGTGTACCTGTTTCCGCTCTGAAGGTAGGGATTTGTTCAACTAACCGGCATTTTCTGGCGCTTAGTACACCCTTTGCCTTCAAATGCCCTGGGGAAATCGGCGCATAGCTCCAATACATGCCATACGACCCCTTGCCCATGATGCCACATAATTGTAATGCAACAGCGTTCGGCGGCAGCCTGAAAAGACGCATATGCCTCTTACCGGTCTCGATTTCATCTTGATCCTGGTGATGCTCGTTTCGGGCATTCTCGCCATGATCCGCGGCTTCACACGCGAAGTGCTCTCGATTTTGTCCTGGGCCGTCGCCGCGGTGGGGACGGTCGCGCTTTATCCGCGCTTTCGAAGCGACGTGCGCGACATGATCCAACCGGACCTTCTGGCCGACGGGATTTTGATCGCGGGTCTTTTCATCGCAATCTTGATCCTCGTTTCCTTCATCACGATCCGCTTGTCGGACATCGTCCTTGATTCGAAAGTCGGCGCGCTCGACCGCACCCTCGGCTTTGCTTTCGGGCTCGCACGCGGTCTGCTTCTCGTGGTTGTCGGGTTTATTTTCTTGAATTGGCTTATTCAGGAGGACGATCAGCCGCAATGGATCGCGGACGCCCGCTCCAAACCTTTACTTGAGGATACCGGCAACTACATCATGAGCTTGTTGCCGGAGGATCCAGAACGCGCGCTCATGGAACGCGGACTGCCTGGGTTCGGCAGCGGCAGCGAGCCCGCGGGCGGCAACGGCGCTGGAAACGACACGGGCGCCGGCGGCACTGGCCAGCAGTAAGACACGGCAACATCATGACAGGACAAAGCGATATGCCCCCGCTCCGAAACCAGCACGGGAGCGGCACCAGCGGCGCTTCCTGGCTCGCCCACATCGCGGCGGGTGAACCCTTCGACTTCGACGGCGACCGGTTACGAGAGGAATGCGGCGTCTTTGGTGTCTCTCAAAGCGCTGACGCGGCCGCTCTCACGGCGCTTGGTCTCCATGCCCTGCAACACCGCGGCCAGGAGGCGGCAGGCATTGTCTGCTTCGATGGCAGGCGTTTCCACGCCGAACGCCATCTCGGCCTTGTTGGCGATCATTTCTCGAAACAGGACGTGATCGACCGCCTGACCGGCCACCGGGCCATTGGCCATGTGCGCTATTCGACGACCGGCGAGACGATCTTGCGGAATGTCCAGCCGCTTTTCGCCGATCTTTACGACGGCGGCTTCTCGGTCTGCCACAATGGCAATCTGACCAACGCGCTGACGCTGCGCCGTTCGCTTGTCCAGGACGGCGCGATCTTCCAGTCGACCTCGGATACGGAGGTTATCCTCCATCTCGTGGCACGAAGCCCGAAACAGCGTTTCATAGACAAGTTCATCGACGCGCTGCGTCTAATCGAGGGTGCTTACTCGCTGGTTGCCATCACGAACAAAAAACTCATCGGCGCACGCGACCCGCTTGGCATCCGGCCGCTGGTGCTCGGCAAATTCGGCGACAGCTTCATCCTTGCATCCGAGACCTGCGCGCTTGACATTATCGGCGCAAGATATGTGCGTGATGTGGAGAATGGCGAGGTCATCGTCATCGACGAGTCGGGCCTTCACTCCTACCACCCGTTTCCCTCGATGCCGCCGCGGCCCTGCATTTTCGAATACATCTATTTCTCCCGCCCCGACTCAATCGTCGGCGGCCACAGCGTCTACGAAGTGCGCAAGCGGATGGGCGAGGTGCTTGCCCAGGAGACCCCCTGCTCCGCCGATGTTGTCATTCCGGTGCCCGATTCGGGCGTTCCTGCTGCAATCGGCTTTGCACAGGCATCCGAACGTCCTTTCGAACTCGGCATTATCCGGAACCACTATGTGGGCCGGACCTTTATCGAGCCGACCCAGAATATCCGCCAGTTGGGCGTGAAGCTGAAACATAGCGCCAACCGGCATGCGGTCGCTGGAAAAAGCATTACGCTTATCGACGATAGCCTCGTGCGTGGCACGACGGCGGTGAAAATCGTTGAGATGATGCGCGATGCGGGCGCACGGGAGGTGCACATGCGGATTGCAAGCCCGCCGATTACGCATCCCGATTTCTACGGCATCGACACCCCCGATCCCGCGCGGCTTCTGGCGGCAAACAACGATGTGGAAGGCATGCGCAATCTCCTGAACGCCGACAGCCTGGCTTTCCTCTCCGTTGAGGGGATTTACCGGGCGATGGGCTACGCCTATCGTGATTCCATCCATCCGCAATTCACCGATCACTGCTTCACCGGCGAGTATCCGACGCCACTCACCGACCGTGCGGCGAAAACGGCGGCCTCCGACCAGCTTTCTCTCCTGGCGGAACCGGCCTAGTCTCCCAAACGGCTCTGAAATCTGAGTTTTTGCGTGCATTCCGCTAACAACACACCCGATTTATCCGGCCGCGTGGCGCTGATTACCGGTGCATCGCGTGGCATTGGCTACGCGCTTGCGCTCGCTCTCGCCAAATGCGGCGCCCATGTGATCGCTGTTGCCCGCACCGAAGGCGGTCTCACGGAACTGGACGACGCAATCCGTGCCGCAACCGGCGAAGGGGCAACACTTGTCCCCGTCGATCTGAAGGATTTCGCGGCAATCGACCGGCTCGGCGGTGTCATCCATCAACGCTGGGGCAAGCTCGATATCCTGATCGGCAATGCTGGCATTCTCGGCACGCTCTCGCCGGCAAGCCACATAAAACCGGGTGTCTGGGATGATGTGATTGCCGTCAACCTAACGGCCAATTGGCGGCTCATCCGCTCGCTCGACGTGCTTTTGCGCGCGTCCGACGCCTCGCGTACGGTGTTCCTCACATCAGGCGCAGCAAGCGGTTTGAAGCCATTCTGGGGTGCCTATGGCGCCTCGAAGGCGGGGCTCGAAGCACTTGTGAAATCCTATGCGGCCGAGCTCCAGAACACGCCGCACCGCGTCAATCTCTTCAATCCGGGGCCGACGCGCACAGCCATGCGGGCAAAGGCCATGCCCGGCGAAGACCCAGCAACCCTGCCGAAACCGAAAGAGGTGGCACAGGCCGTCCTACCGCTTATCGCCCCTGAGCAAAAAGAAAACGGCCAGGTCTTTTCGTACCTGTAAGCGCCGTCCGGCGAACGCCGGACTCCATCTCTCCACCTCCACGCCGGGCGCACCATGGACTCCGGCCTACGCCGGAGTGACGTTGGGATTGCGTGCCAGCCCTGCCACCAGTTCTAGCCTCTCGCATAAGGATTATCGCCTTTCTTGAGGTTAAGCCGGATCGGCGTGCCCTCAAGCCCGAATGCATCGCGAAGGCCATTCACCAGATAACGTTTATAGCTATCCGGCAAAGCATCCGGCCGGGAACAGAATACCACGAAGGCGGGCGGACGGGCCTTCGTTTGCGTGATGTAGCGCAGCTTGATCCGGCGCCCGGACGGCGCAGGCGGCGGGTGCGCCGCGATGACGTCAGCCAGCCAGCGGTTCAGCGCCGAGGTCGGTATGCGCCGATTCCATATCTCCGTAATAGCAGTGACCGCGTTCATAAGACCGTTCACGCCCCGCCCCGTCTCCGCTGACAGGAACACCACCGGGACGCCCCGTACCTGCGGTAAAAGCCGGGCGACCGCTTCGCGTACCTTCCCCTCTTCCGAAGGCCTGTCCTCCCAAAGGTCCACCTTGTTGACCGCAATGACGAGTGCCCGACCCTCACGGATGACAAGATCGGCGATTTGCAGGTCTTGCTTGTCAAGGAGACGGCCGGTCTCGAGCAGCAGGATCACAACCTCGGCAAAGCGGATGGCACGCAGCGTGTCATCGACAGACATCTTTTCGAGCCGGTCCTCAATGCGCGCCTTTTTGCGCATGCCGGCGGTGTCGAAAAGCCTTATGGGCTCGCCGCGCCACGCCCAATCGATCGCAATCGCATCCCGTGTGATTCCGGCTTCCGGGCCCGTCAACAGCCGTTCCGCGCCGATCAAACGGTTGATGAGCGTCGATTTGCCCGCATTCGGACGTCCGACGATCGCAACGCGCAGCGCTTTCTCTTCATCGGCTTCGCCGTCCTCATCATCTTCCGTCTCCCGTTGCGCGAGCATGCCGTCAAGGGCGTCAAACAACGCGCCCAGGCCGAGGCCATGTTCGGCGGAGGTCTGCAGCACGGTTTCAAAACCGAGAGCATGGGCTTCAAGGGCGCGAGCGGCAGCTTCCCGGCCTTCCGATTTGTTGACGGCCAGAATGACCGGCTTTCCCGAACGGCGGATGATGTCGGCGAAGATCTCATCGAGCGCTGTCACCCCTGCCCGGCCGTCGATGACGAAAATCAGAATGTCGGCGTCTGCAATGGCGGCTTCGGTGAGCGCGCGCATACGCGCTTCGAGCGTGTCACCGCGGACATCTTCAAAACCCGCTGTATCGACAAGGGTTGCGCCTTTCCCGGAGATCTCGATAGCGGTCTCACGCCGGTCACGCGTCACGCCGGGCCGGTCATGGACGAGTGCCAGATTGCGCCCCGCAAGCCGGTTAAAAAGGGTGGACTTGCCCACATTCGGCCGGCCAACGACCGCGACAACCGGAGGGGCGATAACGGATGAGGAAACCGGCACGGGGATCACCGATTCTCCGACAGTCAGGCGGGACTAAACGCTCAAAAGGAATAAGGCGTCAGTTGAACGCGTTGAGATTGCCGTTGTTGTCGAGCACGTAGAGTTTGCCCGAGGCGACAATCGGCGGAATCGAGACCGGTCCGCTGACGCTTGAATCGCCCGTCACAGCGCCGGTTGCCGGATCAAGAGAGACCATTCGTCCACGTGACGAAGCAACCCACAGCCTGTTGCCGGCAAGCACCGGACCGGCCCAGGCTTCGCTTTTCCTCGATTCCTTCGGCAGCTCCGTTACCCATTGCGGTTCACCATTGGAGCGATCAAGCGCGAACACATTGCCATCGAAGGAGACCACATAGACGACTTCACCTGCGACAACAGGCGTATAGGCGCTTGCAATGTTGCGCGTCCAGAGACGTTCGCCATTTGAAAGCGACACGGCAATCATCCGGCCTGAAACGCTGACGGCATAGACCACACCCCGGTCGATCACCGGCCGGGCCGCCACATCATTGATTCCGGTGACACCCGAAATACGGCCTGAGCGGGTTAAGGCATCAACCCAGTTGGGTTCACCGCTTTCGGCACTGAAGGAAATAACCTCACCCGATGTGAAGGGCACCACCACACGTCCATCCGCCACAGCAGGGGCCGCACTCGTCATGAAGCCGGCCGTCTCGGGAATGCCCCGGAAGCTCCACAACTCGCTGCCGTCCGCAGCGTTGTAGGCGAAGACTTCATTATCAGCCGAAACAAAAAACACCCTGCCGTTTGAAACCGTCGGAGCGCTACGCACTGGGACGCCGAGATCGCTGCTCCAGATCACTCCGCCATCGGCAAGATTTAGCGCGGCGACCGTCCCAAAACCGGTTGCCGCGTAGAGGACACCATTGTCCGCAGCCAGGCCGCCGCCGGTCGCACCGTGGCGGCCTTCTCCTTCCGGCTTTAAGGAAACGCGCCAAATCTGGCCGCCCGAAGTGGCGTCAAGTCCGGTAATGTTTGAGCGGGAATCAATCGCGAAGATGCGGCCTTGATACACAATGGGCGGCGCCGTCGGCGGCCGGCCTCTCCGGCCGACTTGTCCGATATCAGAGCGCCAGGCGGGGGATAGACTGCCTGAATAGGCCAAATGACCCACAGCGTTTGTGGGGAAGCCACCGGGCTGCGCCCAATCGATGTTTGCAAATGCAGCCGGCACCGCGACTGTGCGCCGTTCCGCGACGTTTGGCGCATAATCCTGACCGCTCAACTGAACTTCCTGGCGCTCGCCAGGAAGCGGCGTTTCGCGGCCGCCGAAGGGTGAAAGATCGCGCACCGATTGCGCAACGCCACAGCCTGTCACAAGAAAAGCCAGCGCGCCGACAAAAGCAAGGCGCAACGGCCGGCAGGAGAACATGGTTGCGGCTTTAACTGGCATTGCCTTCTCCTGCGGCGGCGGGTTCGCCCGCCTGTTCGCCGTCGATCAATGAAAGGAGCATATCGGCCCGGCCCCGCACATTCGGTGGCGCCGTGGGATCGCCCAACACCGCATCGAACCAGCGGCGCGCCTCACCATATTCTCCTGTGCGGTAAGCCGAAAGGCCCAAAAGCTCACGGGCGGTATGCCTCCAGGCACTTTCCGCGCCCGAAAGGTCCTCAATCCGCTGCTTGATTTCCGCATGCGGGGCGGTGTCGACCAAGAGCATCGCTGCCCGGATACGGGCGAGATCTGAAAGAAGCAGGTCGTTGCTTTCGGCCTCAAATGCATCAAACGCGGCAACCGCCGCAGCCACGTCGCCTTCTTCCGCCAAAAGCGCCGCACTCCGCAACCGGGCGAGCGGACGGTAGCTGCCGCCACCGCTTTCGATCAGGTTATTCAGAAGGCGTGTTGCCTCGGCGTTGTCGCCTACGCGGGAGGCTTCGATCGCCGCTATGAAGGTATCACCGGCCTCGGCCGCACGGCGTTCGGAATAATTGCCCCAAAAAACGAGCCCGGCGGTTCCAATGACAATAGCGGCTGCGCCAGCGATCAGGACCATGCCGTAGCGATCCCAAAGCTTCTTCAACCGGTCGCGGCGCAGATCCTCTTCGATTTCCCGGATAAACTGGTCGCTCATGGACATTACGCTCGCGTTGAGCAGTACCTTATTTGTTGTTTCTTCTTTTCGTAGCCGTGAGCGGCCTGGGAGCCGCATTACGCACGGCATGACCGGGGCGTCCGGCAAAGACTGCCTTCATGCCAAATGGACTGTCCGAACGTCCGGATCCGATTCCATCAGCCCGTCGACCCTAGCCTCATGATGCTTAAAGGAGCAAGTGCGGCGAATTCAAGGCCCACAGGCCCAAAAGCGTTTTAAGGCAATGCCTAACGGCCACTAACCGGGCAAAACCGGAACACCGATCCAAGCCTCGTGCAGCCAGAACATGAAGGCGAGATAGACGCCGGTTCCAATGACAACCGCAACGGCATCACCGGCAAGGCCGCCAAGAACCACCCGGCCCGTCGATGCCGCTGCCCTGCGCTTGACTGAAATCCTGTCCGCCACCGCCCAGGCGAGAAAGGAGACAAACAGGACAAGCGATGCCAAGTCGCCATTCGCCAGAAGATGCGCCAACGCCCAAACCTTCACGGCAACGAGCATGGGATGCTTCAACGCACCGCGTATCTTATCGCCGAAATAAGCGGCAAAGAGAATGATGAAGGCAATCAGCATTAAGAGAAATGCGATATGGCTCAAGAAGGTGGGGGGCACATAAAGAACCGGCGAGCCTGCCGCTCGCGCCAAACCATACCCCCAGATAATAAGCACGAAACCGGCAAGCGAGGCGACCGAATAGGCCGCTTTCCAGCCGTTTTCGCCCAGCCTTGACACCATCTGGTTGCGCCAGTCTTCTGCGAAGATGCGTGTGGAGTGCACACCCAGAAAGACGGCCAGACCTAGAATCAGAACAAGCATGCCTTCACCTTCTTAAAAACACCGGGCTTTGCGGTTTATTTGAGAAGACCAGATTAGAATTGGAATAGCTCTCGCCGCTCGACATGTCCACGACCCTTTGCCTGCGTTCACGGTAAACGGCGGCGCTTAAGCGGCACACGGTGGAGAACGTTTACCCGGTCTCCTTTTCTGACCGGTCCGGCCTCCAAGACGCGGCAAGTAATCCCACCCCGGAAATCCTGCGCAAGTGCCTTCAAAAGTCCCGGACATGCTTCGTCCATGCGTTTGCAGGGAAATGTCGGCCGGGTCACCTCCAGCATGACCGGTCCAATGGTGATAACGCTTTCACGCGCGAGCTTAAGGTCGAGCCCTTTCGTCAAGAGGTTAGCGCGGCGAACCGTCCAAGGCAGATCGTTGCATCCGGGAATGGCGGCAAGCGCCTCTTGCCATGCCTCCATGGCGAGCAGTGTCACAGCGCGCTCGGGCGCTCGCGCCACCATTAATTCAGCCATGAAGCCCGCGCCGACAGGCGCTTCGCGCGCGCCATGGTCGCCATAGACACCGGTATCCAGCGTCACATCGGCGCGGTCGAACTCCACCATCGGCGCGCGTCTCGCGGGCCTGACCGCAATGCCGGTCAGCCAACCCTCAGAGGCGACGGTTTCAGCGCTTTCGTCGGCGTGATGAGAGGTCATCGGAATCCCCGCTATTCAAAATCGAAAACGATGCTACCCTACTTAATCCGCGCTGAGACACAGTCGGGCGCGTGACGGCCATATCCTTCGGACAAGGACACGCGCGAGATGCCGATGGAGACCCAACTGGCACTCCATTCCCTCTTAAACCTCAAACGCGAAATCGAGGAGCTTGAGGACATGTCGCGCGACACATCCCGGCCGGTCACACTTGACCAGCAATCGGTCGGACGGCTGTCACGCATGGACGCCCTGCAACAGCAGGCGATGGCCAAAGCCAGTGAACGGAAACGCGCTTACGCGCTCATGCGCATCCAGGCGGCCCTCGACCGGCTCGAAGAGGGTGACTACGGTTACTGCGTTGATTGTGGGGAGGAAATTCCGCTTAAACGGCTTGAGATCGACCCTGCGGTTTCCCTTTGCGTCAACTGCGCACGAGCCTCTGAGAAGCCGTAACAACACCTTTATTAAATGTTTAGACTAATCCGGGCTTTGGCTGGAAGCACACACCCCCCGGTTCCATATTATGCGCATGATGGAAGCACTCTCACACAACCCGCCAGAGCGGCGGGCAATGAAACGCCGGAGGACGCTGATGGCGGCCAAGGCCGTCCACAACAACGGTTTTCAGGTCGTTGATTGCGTTATCCGCGATGCGACGGAACACGGCGCGCGGCTCAAGGTCGCCAATTCGCTTGCGCTTCCCGATGCGTTTGAACTGCGCGTGCCGAACCACGGGATTGCGGTTCCAAGCCGGGTTGTCTGGCGGAAATTCGATCAAGTCGGCGTTGCGTTCACAACATCTGTGCCGGAGTTCTCCGCGTAACGCGGATGTCCTGCAGACTGCATTTTCGCGGATAGCGGCCGGCGCGGCTATCAGCCACGGCACCGTCCGCTCACGGGCGCCAGTCTTATAGCCGTCACAGGCCGCGCACGTCTTTTTGATATCCAGGGCATCAATCGTGTGTGGGATGCGCCGTCTGGCCGGACCATTATCGGGCGCAACGAGTGTCTCTAGCGCCCGCGAGGTCAGCCGACGTCATGATCGAAACACGCCCCTCCTCTTTCGCCGCTCTTTCGAGATCGGCCATCGCGTCGGCTTTTCTTCTGTTTGGGATCGCTGCCGCGCAGCAAGCGAATGCCCAGGAGAATATGGCGGCTTTCGCGGCCGAACTCTTTGCCCGGTCATCCTCCGACCGTGTCGAAACCATTAAAGCGCTCAAAGCGCGCGGGAACACAGATGCGGTGGCCGCCCTCATCCTGGCACGGCGCTTTATCCGGGAATCCGAGGATATCAACGAAGCGCTCACCGCGCTGACTGGCGAAAACATGGCTTTGACCTGGCATGAATGGATGCTTTGGCAGGAGGCCAATCCGCAGATCGAACCCTTCGAAGGGTTCGAGGTCTTCAAGGCTGATGTTTATCAGCGCATCGACCCGAATTTCAGACTTTTCCTTTACAAGGACGTGCCACACGAAATCCGGCTTGAGGAGATCGCGTGGGGCGGCGTGCCGAAGGACGGCATACCGGACCTTCGGAACCCTGAGCGCATCCCGGCCGACAAGGCCGGCTATCTGAACGAAGACGATCTCGTTTTCGGCATCTCGATCAACGGCGATGCGCGCGCCTATCCACTGCGCATCATGGACTGGCACGAAATGTTCAATGACGTCATCGGCGGCGTGCCGGTGGCGCTTGCCTATTGCACGCTGTGCGGCTCGGGCATTCTCTTTGAAACTGCGGTCGAGGGCTTCGACGCGCCGCTGAGCTTTGGGACCTCCGGCTTCCTCTACCGGTCGAACAAGCTCATGTATGACCGGAGCACGAACTCCTTATGGAACCAGTTCACGGGCCGCCCCGTTGTCGGCGAACTCACCGGTTCGGGCATTGAACTGAAGGCCCGTCCGGTCGTGATCACAAGCTGGGCCAATTGGAAGGCGCAGAATCCGGACACGACCGTGCTTTCGCTCAACACGGGCCATCAGCGCGACTACTCGCCGGGCCGGCCTTATGGCACTTACTTCGCGAGCCCAGACCTGATGTTCCCGGCCCGCGTCGACAACAAAGAACTTCAGGCCAAGGATTTCGTTTTCGCGCTGCGTTCAACCCAATTGGACAAAGCATGGCGCCTTTCCGATTTCGAAGGCGGCAAGGTCATCAACGACGTTGCAGGCGTCGCCGACATTGTCTTGATCGGCGATGCCGCCACACGGTCCGTGCGGGCCTATCACCGCGACGGCCGCACCTTTTCAAAGGGTGGCGAAACCAACACGCTCAATTCCGACGACGGCGCTCTCTGGACCATTACGGAAGAGGCGTTGATCGGCCCGGATAAGGAACAGCTGACCCGTCTACCCGGCCACATCGCATTCTGGTTCGCTTGGGCTGGATATCTCGGCGAAGAGGGCGAACTGGCGGCGACGCAATAGCGTCACCTCATTTCAGACTTACTGCGGCGGGCGCAGCCAACAGCAACCATCGAGGGTACGCGGTCCACCCGGTGTGTTGATACTGAAGCCGACAGCATAGCCATAGTCGCGATCCGACATGCCATCCGAACAGATTTCCCGGCGCACGATGGCGGTCGCCGGCAGCCAACCGAAGACCCGCATCCATACCGCGTCTACGTTCGGCCTGCCCGCAGCGCGGCTACCGCTCACGATCTGAAACCGTGATTCAATGTCACCGCCGAGGTCCGAATAGGCGGCTTCCGAGTCCGTCTCAAAATCAAGATCCCAAAAGGGTTCGGTACCGAAACACGAGAGCCCAATGGGCAGTCCAGAGTTCCCGATGCGGCCCGGATCGATCTCGGACAGGAAATTCATCGAAACCCAGCCATTCCCCTCGCCTGCGATCACGCGTCCCCAATTGCCGGAAGTTCCGATCACTTCGATGGGGGCCGCACCCGGCCTGAAGCTCCCTATGACGCTGGAGGACGCTGACGGCTCCGCCCTGATGTTCAAGACATCATTGGCGTTGACGCCGACCACCTCGTAATAGCCGGGGTTCGTGAAGGTTGGCAGGTTATTCGCCGCCGCGGGAACCGCTAGCAAAGACACACATAGACAGGCGGCGAAAAGGCATTTCCGCATTTGGGTTCCTCCCTTCAATGCAAGCCCCCACCGGCGAGCTGGGCCCCATTCTCACCTTTATTCTGTCACTCTCCATCAATATTTTGCCATTGTCTCAGGTAATCGATCCGAATTTGTTTGCGATTGCGACAATTTCCGCACACCGGTTAAGGCTTGCGGGCGCTCTTAGCGCTCCATCACCGCACGCTCTTGCGTTCATGCCCGGCCATGCCACCGGTTCGCGGAACTGCCTTTATTTTCATCATCCGCGCCTAAGAGAGCGGCTGTTTCCCGCTTCAGAAGGGCTGAAAAGGCCATTCGTGCCGCCATCCACTGGCATACGGTTTGCTTGGCTTCTCCACGTGCAGCGCATCTAGGGTTCCGGTTCCGCGAAGGAATGCTGGTCCGAGAGATGCAAGCCGCCGACGCAGGGCGGTGACACGGCGGGGCAAAAACCCGGGAGACAACTGCACAGGTTTGCGCGCGCAGACCTCTCCCGGTCGTGCGCCCGAACCTTTCATCAAAGCGGCTCGCCCGCACGACAGTTGAGAGGCAGGAGCATGTTGAAAAAGCTTGTCACCACACTCGGCCTGGCCGCAGCGCTCGCGGTGCCGATGTCCGCTTCAAACGCCATGGCTGAGGAAAAGACCGAATTCAGCGTGTGCTGGTCGATCTATGTGGGCTGGATGCCGTGGGGCTATCTGGCCGATTCCGGGATCATGGACAAATGGGCCGAGAAATACGGCATCTCGGTCGAGATCGTTCAGATCAACGACTATGTGGAATCGATCAACCAGTACACGGCCGGCGCCTATGACGGCTGCTCAATGACCAACATGGATGCACTGTCCATCCCGGCGGGCGGCGGCGTCGACACAACCGCGCTCATCGTCGGCGATTATTCGAACGGCAATGACGGCATCGTCCTGAAAGACGCAACCGACCTTGCAGCGATCAAGGGGCAGAACGTCAATCTCGTCGAACTCTCCGTCTCCCATTATCTCTTGGCGCGTGCGCTCGATACGGTCGGCCTTGCCGAACGCGATCTCACCGTGGTCAACACCTCGGACGCCGACATGATCGCGGCCTATGCGACGGATGACGTGACGGCTGTTGTCACCTGGAACCCGCTCCTTTCGGAAATTGCCGCCAATGAGAATGCGACGCTTGTTTTCGACAGCGCGGACATTCCAGGCGAGATCATCGACATCATGATGGTCAATACTGAAACGCTCGCCGCGAACCCAAACTTCGGCAAGGCGCTGGTCGGCGCCTGGTATGAGCTGATGAGCATCATGTCATCGGACAGCGAGGCGGGCATTGCCGCGCGCACGGCCATGGCCGAGGCCTCCGGAACCGATCTGGCGGGCTATGACGCCCAGCTTGCGACGACCAAGATGTTCTACGATCCGGCCGACGCGGTTGCCTTCACCGAATCCGCCGATCTGCCGGAGACGATGCAGTTCGTCGCTGAGTTTCTGTTCGACAAGGGCATTCTGGGCGAAGGCGCGCCGAGCCCCGAATTCGTCGGCGTATCCTTCCCCGACGGGTCGGTCTACGGCGATCCCAACAACGTCAAGCTGCGGTTCGATACGACCTATATGAAGATGGCGGCGGACGGCGCGCTTTAGAGACCGGGTGCCGCCCGGCGATTCGCCGCTGGGCGGCTGGTTCTCCTTCGGCCATGCGCATCATCAACCGCAAGCCATCCCGGCTTACAGCTTTCACGCTCGGTCTTGTGCCGTTTGCGGCGGCGATCATTGCCTATGCGGCCGCGAGCCATTACCGGCGGCTGGAGAACCCGGACGATAAGCTCCTGCCGTCCCTGTCCGACATGGCGGCGGCATTCGCGCGGATGGCCTTTGAGCCCGACCGGCGGTCCGGCGACTATCTGTTGTGGGTCGACACCTTCGACAGTCTCCAGCGCTTGGGCGCGGGCATGGGCGTTTCGGTCGTCTTCGCGCTTTCGGTCGGTGTCGCAATCGGGTTCATCCCGCATATCCGGAGCACGCTTGGCCCCTTTGCCTCCAGCTTTTCGCTCATTCCGCCGATCACCATCCTGCCGATCCTGTTCATCATCTTCGGGCTTGGGGAGACCTCGCGGATCATGCTGATCGTTGTCGGCACCGCGCCGGTGATGACGCGCTCCGTCGCGCAGGCGGTGATGGAAATCCCGCGTGAACTCATCATCAAGGCCGAGACCCTTGGGGCGTCCGTCTGGCAGATGATGGTGCGGGTCGTCCTGCCGCAAATCCTGCCAAAACTGATCACAGCCATGCGGCTCGCTCTCGTTCCGGCCTGGATATTCCTGATCTCGGCTGAAGCCATCGCCTCAACCTCCGGGCTCGGCTACCGTATCTTCCTCGTGCGGCGTTATCTGGCGATGGATGTGATCCTGCCTTACGTCTTTTGGATCACGCTCATAGCCTATCTCATCGACCGTTTACTGTTGATGCTCTCGCGCCGCGCCTTCCGATGGCACCATTTGCAAGGTGAGAGCCTGTGAGCGGCGAACCTAAAGTTCTCATCCGCAATGCCGCGAAGATCTACGGCGGCACGGTCGTTCTCGAGCGGCTTAACCTCGCCGTCGATACTGGGAGCTTCTGTACCATTGTCGGTGCATCGGGCTGCGGAAAGTCGACGTTTCTCCGTATGCTCCTTTCCCAGGAACTGCCTTCGCGCGGTGAAATCCTGGTGGATGGCATACCGCTACCGCCCGAGCCCTCTCCCGATCGCGGCATCGTCTTTCAGCGCTATTCCGTTTTTCCGCATCTGACGGTCGAGAAAAACCTGATGCTGTCGACCGAATTGGAGCGTACGCCATGGACCGGCCGGCTGTTTGGCAGGAAACGCGAAGCGGCCCGTACGGGCGTCGCCGCGATTCTCGAAAAAATCGGCCTTGCTCGGGCGCGCGCGCTTTATCCAACCCAACTCTCGGGCGGCATGCAGCAACGCCTCGCCATCGCGCAAGCGCTTTTGAAGCGGCCGAAGCTCCTCCTCCTCGATGAACCTTTCGGCGCCCTCGACCCCGGCATCCGGGCAGATATGCAGGCACTTCTGACAGACCTCTGGCGAGAATTCGGCATGACCGTTTTCATGGTCACGCACGACATTCACGAGGCTTTCAAACTCGGCACGCGCGTCCTTGTCTTCGACAAAATCCGCCACGACCCGGATGCGCCGGAAGCCTATGGCGCAACCGTTACCTACGACCTTCATCTCAACGGCAAAAACCGCCGACCCATCCCCGATCCCCGCGATCTGATCACAGCGCCGGGCACAACGAAAACAGGAGTAAGCCCCCATGCATGACATCTTTGCCGGTCAGCCGAGACGTTCCGCGCTGAGGGCGGGTCTTATCGGCAGAGCCGGATCTGCCCGCTCGCACCATCCCGATTTCGACAAGCTGCAGATGCGTGGCTGGAAGGCGGCCGAGAAGGAGGGAACGCTGCCGTCGGCCGCCTGGGAGAAGGAGCGCCAATGGGCGCTTCGCATGGGGCTCACTGGCGCTGATTCCATTGAGGACAAATCGATCCCCACGTTCGCGCGCGGCGAGCTTCCCCATTATGCCGGCATCAATACCTTCCTAAAGGCGCCTTATGTGGAGGACGTGACCCGGGTCGGCGCCTATGACGCGGCGGTTATCGGCATTCCCTGCGTCGGCGGCACCACCTACTGGCCCGGCACCCGCTTCGGTCCGCAAGGTGGG